>JBJTPZ010000324.1:0-1742 GCA_046075365.1 Planctomycetaceae bacterium | reverse complement strand
TCCAGCCGCGCCAGCGTCTGATCCGAACTGTACTGCTTATAGTGCCACGCCCACCCGCCAGCCACCAGTTTCTGGTTGACGTTGGTGTCACCCACAGAAATCACGCCGAGCGTTCGCCCGTACCTGTCTGTGCCTTTGCTCTGCACTGTGACCGTCTTGCCGAACACCAGACCAGCCAGGGCATCCTTCGACTTCGTGCCGAAACTCTGGTTTTTTTCCGGGGCGTAAATACCGTCAAGGCGAACCTTCACCTGAACGTCATCCGCAGACGACAAAACGAAAAGGGACGCAGCGAAAACAACGAGAAAACGTCTGCGGTCTGTCATGAGATCATCCGGAAGCACTTGCTGTCAGCGAAGAACCGGGAGACAAAGGCACGTCGCACACACTTGCCAGTACTTCCATGGGACTAAATCAATACTGACCATCAAAATGGAACTCAGTGATCTGGGAATTGTTGACGGAGACGTTATCATCGAGAGTCACGGGAGGTCACAGAAATGACTCGATACAAATTTCCGCCAGTCGTCCGCCATTTGGTCCAGAAGCAACTCGCATCTGGGCAATTTGCAACCGAGGATGAGGTTCTGCTGGCCGCACTACAGACACTCGAAACAGAGTCAGAGGACTGGCTGGCCGTTCGTGAAGCACTTGATTCACTTGAGGCAGGTGATCAGGGACTGTCTCTGCAGGATGCTTTTGATGAAGTTCGAAAACGTCACTCCATTGCTGGCCAGACATGATTTATCAGGTTCGCCTGCAACCAGCAGCGGTTGAGGATTTGGATGGCGCATACCGGTATGCAGCTCAAAACGCTCCGGCCCCTGCTGCAAGGTGGCTGCAACGGTTTCAGACGGCGCTTCAAACTCTGGAACATAATCCCGAACGCTGTCCGCTGGCCCCCGAGAATGCCAAAAGTCGCCGGATTCTTCGACAATACCTGTTCGGAAAACGTCCCCATGTGTTTCGCGTGATTTACGCGATCGAAGGCAATACCGTTTGGGTTCTCCGGATCCGTCGAGCACAGCGACGAGCGCTGCGAGCCGAGGACCTTGGCGAATATGGAACGTGACTCCGTCACGCTCAATTGAGTGGCAACACGAATCACCAGAAGTCACGTCGACTCTGTGAGACCGCGCCGTTCCCACAACGGTCCCTCGGGCGTCGCAGAGGGATCAGAACCCCGCAGTCAGCCTGCGAACCTTCCGCCCACCAGCAGTTTCTGAAAAATTGAAATCGACAGACCGCCGGGTTTTGAGACGCAGCCAACTCCCCAGCCAGCGCACTTTCCGCACCACAACGCAAACTCTGGCAACGACTTCCGACGCGCCCCGAGATCTCCACGTCTCAGCCCACGCGAACAGCGCGACGTCACCACCCACCCCGCCCACCACCTCCCGGCCCCCATTTCCCCCGCAACTCTCGCCCCTCTCCGACTCTCACATCGCCTCGGGTTATCATCCGTTTGGACCGCTTAGGATGTCCAAAAACACACAGTTGCGACCGCTAAGCAGTTTCGGCAAAAACGAAAACCGACTGCGTGGTGATGGTGGTGTGAGAGTGGTGGCACTGACATCAGTTCACGCAGCCCCGAGCGACAATGAAAATCCAGCGACGAGGCTCACCTGCCGGCGGGGAGAGAGGAGCGATGAACTTGCGAAGCCTCCGTGCCCAGCCTGTCACGTGCAGAGTCTGGTTCGGCGTGAGCAGCTTCACCTTCCTGTTGCCGCCTGCGCATATCG
>JBJTPZ010000323.1:0-37069 GCA_046075365.1 Planctomycetaceae bacterium | reverse complement strand
ACCTGAATGGTTCGCTGGGCACAGCAGTGCGGATGGCGGACAATTCTCAGTTTTCGGGCTTCACGATCACCAATCCCTCCCTGCGGGGGATTTTCAGCAACGGTGCTGAGAACACGATCATCAACGACGTGAAGATCACGGGGGCTGGTGAATCGGCGATCGTACTGGCGAACACCAAGGGCTATACGGCCATTTCAAACACAACACTGGAATCAGCAGCAGGTGCCACGGGCCCGCTGATGCTGGTCTCCGGCGGCAACGGTCTGGTCACATTCACCTCGACCGACAGCCTGCTGTTTGGCTCAATGAGCAATACATCAGGAAATGCAGCCCTGATTGTTGAGAACATGATCGGCGGGCAGTTCACGATGAATCGCTCGTCCGTCACTGACGACGGCGGTCAGGGTGTCATTATTCGGAACAACACAGCCGGCACGGCCGTCATTGATAATCTGGTGTCTGCAAATGCCGCGGTCAGTGGCCTGCAGATCCTGAACAGTGCAGGCAGCTATTCGTTTATCAACACCAGCCCCCAGGTTGCAGCATTGACTATCGATGCTGCCTCTCAGCAGGGCATCCTGATTGACGGTCTGACGGGTTCAGCGACCTTCAATTCTCCGGTGGACATCACCAACCGAAATGCTGGCGGCATTGAGATTACTAACTCTTCCGGTGCCGTACGATTCTCGAAGGACGTGACTCTGACGGACCATCTGGGCCCAGGCACGGAAGCTGGAATTCTGATCGCCAACAACCTTGCGGGCGCGTCGGTCGAGTTTGCTGATGCTGTCGACATCACGGCGACTGCGATCACTGCGGGTTCACCCCAGCGGACCGAAGGCAACGGTATCCTGATTTCGGGGAACGCGGCCGGCAGCGTTGTGCGAACTCTCGGTGTAACCACAGTGAACGGTACGGATCTGGCCTCTGTTGCCGTCAGTTCGAACAGTGGTGACGTGCAGTTCCGCGGTGAAACTCGAGTCACCAATCGACAGGCTGAAGGCGTTCTGGTTACGGGCAGCAGTGGTACGATCGAGTTTGGAACTGGCACGCCGCGTCGTCTGACTCAGGTCAACAATGAGCTGGGTTCGGGCAGTGCGGCGATTTCGGTCGACGGGAACAGCGGCACTGTGGCGTTTGGCGAGGCGGTTGTCGTTGATGCCACGGGTAACCCCGGCGGCGGAGCGGGCATAGACGTTCGCAACAATACGGGCCTGGTGAATTTCACCGACATGAGTGTGATCTCGACGGCCGGCACCGGATTCTTTGGTCTGAACAACCGGCTGATCCGGGCTTCAGACGGTATCATTACCACAGCGGATGAAACGGCTGTTGACATTGAAAACAGCGGCATTGATATTACTCTTGAGCAGGTCAACAGCAGCGATGCACCGGACTACGGCATCCGGCTGGTGGAAACCAACAAGGATGAGGGCCGGTCTTTTATTATTCGCCCAACGGCCAACACTACTGTCGCCGGCAACGGAGGCACGATCTCGGGCGCCAAGGGTGACGGCCTCGACAACAACGATGCTGCCGGTATCTATTTGTCGAACGCTGGTCAGGTACAGATTCGCGAGATGATTCTGACAGATAACGAGTTCGGTGTGCGAATTGAAAACACCGAGTCCTATCTTGATCCGTCGGGCAATGTGAATGTTGTCAGCGACCGGAACGAGCAGTTCTTCCTGCTGCAGTACTCTCTGGTTAATGACTCAGACATTCGCGGTATTCATGCAATTGACCTGATGGGCCTGCAGGTTCAGGACACCATCTTCGACAACAACGGTGATGACGTTGACACCGGCTACGACACGATTTACTCGTTGTATACCGTCGCACTGGACGACACCACTGTTGTCAACTCGTATGAACGATCAGAGCGACCGTTTGAGGTTTTGGTTGAGCGATCGGACTTTACGTCCAACCAGCACGACGTGATCCGAATTCGGCAGTCCACCGGTGCCGCCGGGGCCGCTATTCGAACTCAGTTGTACAACAACCGGATCGAGGCTACGGACTCGACGGATCCTGCCACGATTGCTCCGTTTGACGCTCGTCCCCTGCTGGATGACGGCTTCTATATGGACTGGAACGGGCCGGCACGAATTCTGGCTGAAGGCAACAGCTTCGACATGCGAGCCGCCACTGACCAGATGGCCTTTGTCTTCTCGAATAATTCATCCACCGACCTGACAGAAATGTCGCTGCAGCGAAACCAGATTTTTGTTAACAATCTGGGAACCAACACAGGTGCTGTGAGCGTTGATCTGCTGGGTGACTACCAGATGGGTGATCCGGACGGTGTGTATCGCATCGCCAACAACGTCTTCAGCGTCGCTGGCCAGACGCCGACAGCCATGTACTTCGTGCTGCCTCCGGCGACAAATGCCCGGTTCCAGTCATTGCTGTTCCAGGGCAACCAGATGACACTCGAGTCTGACGGTGGTACTGGTATCGAAATTCGTCGAGCGGGCAACGGGGCAGATCTCGCATTTGCCGCAAATCAGGTCTCATTCCGCGACCTGGGCAATGCTGCTGAGCGAGGCTTTGTGGTTGCTCCTGTCAGCGGACCTGTACGGCTTAGTGGTCTCGGTAATCAGATGCAGGTCATTTCCAACGGAGTCAACGGCAACGGATTTATCGAATCTCTGCTGCTGGTTCCACAGGGTTCAGCGATCGGTCAGACTCAGATCAACGGCCAGCTCCTGCCCTGATGTGACAGAGATCTGCTGACATGTGTGGGTGCACCAAACAGACAGGCCTGCTTCGGCAGACCTGTCTGTTTGCCTTTAGACTGGCCAAAAAACCAGTCGGTACGGTTTGGCGTCCGGCTTTCGGCTGTCTAGAATCGGGCCGACATGGTCGCATCATCGGAGCCCGTTCCGCAGAATCTTGCTGACGTCACCGCCCTGCTGGCCGCCCTGCCTGGATTTTCTGAAGTGCTGCAGGCACTGCAATCCGGGCGCAGTGCTGCCGTCGACGGTGCGTGGGGTTCAGCCTGCGCGCTCACCATTTCAGCTCTCGCGAATGCCTTTCCGGATCGGCACGTGCTGATCGTGCAGCCCACCATTCGGGATGCCGAGGAGTTTGCGGACGAATTATCAGGGATTTCCGGCCTGAACGTGCAGCGGTTTCCGGCCTGGGAGGGTGTGCCGGACGACGATGAGGCGGCGGACACGGTCGCTGCCGCCCGGATGGCTCTGGTGCGACGACTGAACAGCGAAAACCAGGCGCCCATGGCCGTGGTGACCAGTCTGCCGGCTCTGCTGCAGCCCGTCCCGTCCCGGGAATCCATCCGCCGCTCCACTCGCACGCTCAAAACCGGCGAAGAGCTGTCTTTGGAGGAAATTTCCGGCTGGCTGACGCGGCACGGTTTTGAACGAGTCACGGCGGTTGAACTGCCCGGGGAATTTTCAATCCACGGCGGAATTCTGGACCTGTTCCCTGCCACCGAATCAGACCCGGTACGAATTGAGCTGTTTGGGGACGAGATTGAGTCCATCCGTGCGTTTGATGCGGAATCACAAAAGCGGCTTGCCGATTTGCCATCGCTGTCCCTGACGATTGCCACCGACCGACCGGGGACAGTCAGCGGCAGTGCCGGTTCCGGCCCGGCTCCATTCGCCCGTTTCAGTGAAAGTCTGCTGGATTCTGCCCCCCCCAATCTGCTGGTTATTCTTTCTGACCTGCAGCAGGCCATCTCTGAAGGTCGTCTGTATCTGCAGCGACTAGCCAATCCCACAGGCCTGTTTGGCGTGGACCCCACGATGGCTCGGCTGACAACCTGGCCATCCGTCACCGTGGATGCTCTGGGTGTTGACAGTTTCGAGACGACCTGCCGATTTAGTATTGAGCCGATGGAACGTTTTTCGGGCAGTCGCAGGGATGCACTGACAGAACTGGCGGAGCTGCTGAATCCGGGTGAGCAGGTGCTGCTGTGCTGTCATAATGAAGGCGAACTTGAACGATTGCGAGAACTGCTGGAACAGCACGACCTGCAGTTCAGTCAGGGTCTGGCAGCACGGGTTTCAACCACGGCTGGCGGGCTGCGGCGGGGCTTTCGCATCCCTTCAAGAAAACTTGTGGTCCTCAGCGATAACGAACTGTTCTCGCGCACACCCGCTCGCAGCGGCACCCGACGTCGCAGGGCTGACAGCCGCGCGATCGACAGCTTCCTGGACCTGAAGGAAGGTGATCTGGTCGTCCACATTTCGCACGGCATCGCGCGTTACCGCGGCATGAAGATGACGCACGTGCAGGATGTGCAGGAAGAGCAGCTGATCCTGGAATTTCGTGAAGGTGTCACAGTCTCTGTGCCCTCGTCACTGATCCACCTCGTGCAGAAGTACATCGGGCCCGCCAAAACGACTCCCGAGCTAAGCCGTTACGGCGGCACATCGTGGCTGCGAAAAAAGGATCAGGTGGCTGAAGCGGTGTCGGACATGGCGACCGACATGCTGCGGCTGCAGGCCGACAGAAACTCGAAACCAGGACTGTCCTGTCGGGCGGATTCACATTTGCAGCAGGAGTTTGAGAAGGCCTTTCCGTTTACGGAAACGGCTGATCAGCTGACTGCCATCAGTGATCTCAAAGGTGACATGGAAAATAGTCGGCCGATGGATCGTCTGATCTGCGGTGACGTCGGTTTCGGCAAGACCGAGGTGGCTCTGCGAGCGGTCTTTAAGGCGGTGGACAACGGTCGTCAGGTCGCGGTGCTGGTACCGACCACGGTGCTGGCAGAGCAGCATTATCGAACGTTCAGTCAGCGGATGGCCGAATTTCCGGTGACTGTCGAAATGCTGTCGCGATTTCGCACTGACGCGGAACAGCGCGACATTCTGCGAAAGCTGAAGGAAGGGAAAATCGATGTACTGATCGGGACACACCGACTGGTATCGAAGGACGTGCAGTTTCCGGCACTCGGTCTGCTGGTGATTGACGAAGAACAAAAATTTGGCGTGAAGGTGAAGGAGCGTCTAAAGCAGCTGCGAGCTGAAGTGGATGTGCTGACTCTGACAGCCACCCCCATTCCCAGAACGCTGCATATGTCGCTGCTGGGTATTCGCGACATCAGCAGTCTGACGACGCCGCCACGCGATCGCGTACCCATTGAAACTCGCGTCGGACGCTTTGATGAATCACTGGTCCGCAGTGCCATCATCCGCGAACTGAATCGTGGTGGTCAGGTGTATTTTGTGCATAATCGCGTGCACGACATTCATGAAGTGGAAGCGCGTCTGAATCGGATTGTTCCGGAAGCGTCCATCGTCATCGCTCACGGGCAGATGCCGGAAGACGAGCTGGAGCAGGCGATGGTGGCCTTTGTCAATGGCCGAGCCGATATTCTGCTGGCCACAACCATCATCGAAAGCGGGCTCGACATTCCCAATGCCAACACCATGTTCATTCATCAGGCCGACATTTACGGTCTGGCAGACCTGCATCAGCTGCGGGGTCGCGTAGGACGGGACCGGCATCGGGCATATTGTTATCTGCTGATGGAAGACGGCCGCATCGTCACCACCAAAGCAACTCGACGACTGAAAGCTATTGAGGAGTACAGTGAACTGGGTGCTGGGTTCAAGATTGCGATGCGAGACCTGGAAATTCGCGGAGCCGGCAATATTCTGGGAACAGAGCAGAGCGGTAACATCGCCGCTGTGGGATATGAGCTGTACTGTCAGCTGCTGGAAAACGCCGTTCGTTCACTGAAGAAGGAACCGCTGCGGTATCAGCGACACTGTCGCATCGACCTGCCCGTGTCTTCGTTTCTGCCCGACAAATACGTGGATGATCAGAAGCAAAAGATCGAAATCTATCGGCGGATGTCCCAGGCAAATACTCTGGATCAGCTGACGGAACTGGAAACCGAGCTGCGAGACCGTTTCGGTCCGATCCCAACGCCGGCTCGCCGCATGCTGCAGCTGCGTGAACTGAATCTGCGGGCGCTGTCATGGTTTGTAGAGAATGTCCATGTGCAGAACGGTTTTGCCATGCTGCGTTACAAAAATGGCCGACTGATGCGGATGCTGTCACTGCTGCATAAAGATCATTTGCGAATCGTGGATCACCACGAAGCGTGGTGGCCACTGGAATCCGACGAAGCTGACGGACCGGCTGTTCTGGACGAACTGCTGCAAATGTTCGGAGTGGCGGATCCTTCAGCGGCGGGCAGGATGTAAGCAGCTCAGAACGACTTGAGCGTTCGCCGATTACGCCAGAATCCCCTGAATTACTTCACCGCGACTGATGGGTATCGGTCGTCCCAGTGTGTCGTGAATCACGGCATGCGGATCAATCCCCAGACAGTGGAAAATGGTGGCTGTCAGATCCTGCGGACTGGTCTTGTTTTCCTTTGCGAAGCCGCCGATCTCATCGGATGCCCCGTAGACTGCTCCGCCCTGAATTCCGCCACCCGCCATTGCGGCAGAAAAGACGTGCCCCCAGTGGTCTCGCCCGCCACCGCCATTCATTCGCGGTGTGCGCCCAAATTCGGACATCACCACAACCAGCGTCTCATCCAGCAGGCCGCGTTCACTGAGATCTTCCAGCAGGGCGGCCAGTGCCTGATCGGCTGATGGACACAGCACGTCTTTTAGACGCTGAGTTTCACGAGCGTGACTGTCCCAGCAGGGAGCATCACTGGGTTCATCGGCACCGCGGTACCAGTTTACCTGCACCAGTGAAACGCCGGCTTCCACCAGCCGCCTGCTCATCAGCACACTTTGACCAAACTGACTGCGACCGTAGCGATCGCGAGTCGTGGTGGATTCACGATCCAGTTCAAAAGCCTGCCGGGCCGGTGATGAACCCAGCACATCGAAAGCCCGATCCGCCAGCTGGTCCCAGCCGGCATTTTCCATAACCAGAGTCCCCGGTATGGCCGGAGCCAGCTGTTTCAGCAGCTGCCGTCGGTCTTCGAGTCTTCTGTCATCAATGTCGTGACTCAGCAGAAACTCGTCAATTTTTGCGGCTTCACTGGCGGGCTGACAATTCAGCAGCCATGGCTCCACGGCGCGGCCCAGGTAGCCCGCATCCTGACCGGGCCAGACACTGCCGTCCGTGTTGAAAATTCGGTGCGGCAGGCGAATGGCGGCTGGCAGCTGGCTCTGCGGAGCCAGCAGTCTGCGAGCGATCGCGCCGAGGTGCGGTGAGTCATTGGGAAATCCAGGGTTGGCATTTTCCGCATTCATCGGTGCGTGCGGCACACCGGTCATCATGTAGTAGCCGCTGGACGAATGAGCATTGTCGCCTGTTGACATGGCTCGCAGTACGGCCAGCCGATCAGCGACCAGTGCTGTACGCGGCCACAGCTCGCAAAGCTGCAAACCTGGTACAGCCGTGGCAATTGGTCCGTAAGCACCACGAATTTCCCGCGGCGCCTGCGGCTTGGGGTCAAAGGTGGAATGCTGCGGCGGTCCGCCCATCAGAAACAAAATGATGCAGGCTTTGGCCTTTGCTGCCGGTCGCGAACTTAACGGGCTGGCCGCCTGAGTTTTCGGAAGCTGCCAGAAACCTGGCAGATGCAGCCCCAAAGAAGACAGCCCGCCAATCTGCAGCAGGCGACGACGAGCCAGGCCGTCGCACAGTCTTACAGGTTGCTGCAGCAGGCTGAGCATCAGCGGGCAACTTTCAGTGCGGGGCAGGGAAGGGCAGGGGGGCAGTAAAACAGGGCAGGAGGGGTCGGCGCGAGCCTGCATGTCTGAGCAGACTTGCCGTGCGACCCTTGCAGTCTATCGGGCCAGCACACCTGTCGCAATCACTTTTCGCTCGTTCGAATCCCCAACCGGGGCTCCCAAATGCCGTTTTTATGGATTTTTGGGCCACAGTCTGAACTCGGCTGCTTGCCAGGCAATTGCGAGTGTCCAAGAATCCGGCAGATTCAGAAAGCCCATGTCCATGACCGACAACAGTTCGTCCGAACCCGTCTCCGCTCCGCCTCGTCGCTGGCGTCGACGTGCTGCCATACTGATCGCCGTCACACTGCCGCTGCTGCTGGTCCTGGCACCTCGACTGCTGACTCACACGCCACTGCGATCCAGCCTGTTGAAAGCCCTGGTCGGCAAGCGAGACCTGGTGGTGCAGGCAGAAGCAGCCTCCGGGGGCTGGCTGGAACCGCTCTCCTTCCGGCAGGTTTCGCTGCGACACCGCAACGGTTCACTGGACTGCACCATTGGTCGACTGCAGACCAATCTCAGTCTGCTGCAGTACCTGTTCAGTCCGCCGGATTCCGCTGCCGTTTCCGGCGACCATGTGAGTCTGACGGTGCACATTGACGAGCAGGGACGCTGGCCGACACTGGACTCCGAGGGCACTGCGGTGGAGCGAGTTCGCTGGGCCGTTACCCATGGGACACTGGTACTGACTGTACCCTGGCGACCGCAGCCGCTGATCAGCCTGCAGGAACTGACGGTGAACGGGCAAATCGAGCCCGATCAGGATGGCCATCGCTGTCTGGAAATCGCGGCCTGTCGTCTGCTCGATAAAACACCTCTTGACGACAGTCATGCTCAGCAAAATCTGGCTCTGGTGGCACCGGTGCTTTCACAAACGACCGGGATCACCGGTTCAGCTTCACTGACGCTGGAGGCTGTGCGAATTCCGCTGGACGGGGTGGAGGAGTTTTCGCCGTTTCCGCTGCGGGGCACCGTGGTTCTGCATCAGCTCGAGGCCAGCCTGACACCGCAAATACGGCAGCAGGTCACGTCAGCTGTCGGTCGTCTGCCCCTGACACTGCCAGCGAAGATCTCGGCCCCGCGGAATTCCAGGATTCCTTTCGCTGTGACCGCTGCCGGAATTCAGCATGCTGAGATGGCGTTTGGTTTTCGCGGACTTAGCCCGCTGCTGCAGGTGGTCACGAGCGGTGTTTTGCGGCTGGATGAAACCATCAGTCTGCAGCTGCGACTCAGGGCCGGCTGGACACAGCTGCTGCAGGCACCCTTCAGGATGCTGACGGGCTGGATTCTGCACAGATTGACTCTGCAGGCCACGGGGACGGTGAATTCACCGGAACTTAAGCCAGCGGATCCGGCGGCAGCAAATGCATCGACCGGAGGAGATTAGTTGCCGGTGACCTGCAGTTCACGATCGCCGGAATCATTGCTGCGCTGTCGCTGGGACAGAATACGGGCCAGCCGGCGAGCTCTGCGGGCGTTGCGTTCGTACTGACCGCACTGCGTGCACAATCGCAGTACACCGCCATTCCGGACACTTTCCTTCCAGCCTGTCGGCAGACTGCTGATCCGCTGCCGTCCTCGCACAACGATCAGCGGCTGAACGCGGCTGCCCGTCGACATGTCCAGCCATTCGAGGAATTCTCCGGATGGTCGATAAACATCTTCGGCCGCCCGCAGACCGCTGATCAGCAGCGAGTCGCTGGGGACGAGCAGATTGAGGGCCCGCTGACCGGCGTGGCTGATGGCCATTTGCAGTCCCATGCGAATGGACTGTTCGGCATGCCGGCGAATATGCATTGCCTGACTGCCTGGCAGCACGATCAGCGCGCGAGCCGAAAGTTCGATCGCCTGATCAACAGCCCTGGCCGCATCTTCCACGGCTTCTTCAAAGGTCATCTGCAAACTTCCGGTAAAACCACCGGTGTAGCCCAGACTGCTGACCTGAATACCTGCATCGTGCAGCACTTCCAGCAGTCTTTGCGTGCCCAGCAGACTGACCTGCTGACGACGGACGCTGACGTAACGCACCGACCGATCCTGCAGATGACGAACTTCTGCTGTCAGTGAGCTGAGTGTCCTGGATTTCAGCGGACTGGCTGTCACGACGCGCGCAACAGACTGACCGGCCGACTGTTTGACACACGATTCCAGAAAGACATCCATAGAAACGCCGCAGGCCTGAAGAGTTCACAGCTGTCGGGAGAACGGAATCGTTACCGACAGCAGATGCAGAAAGGATCACGGGAAATGTCTTGCACAGCCGTACTCTCCAGAATTCCACTGCTCCTGTAAACGCGGTTCAGCCTGGTTTCCCGACTTCATCGACACGTTTTTTTTCTGCAACAATTTCTGCCTGTTTCCCGCTTGACATTTTTTCCGCACCCTGCGGAATGACACTCCTGCCTGTTGCCGTTGACCGGTCGACTGTGCGATGATGCCTGACAGCAGATGTTCTGAACTGCTGCTGCCCGCATTACTTCCCGCCGGTACGGAAATCTGAACATGTTTCGTTTGCGACTGCTGCTGTTTCTGGCTGTCCCATTACTGCTTGCTTCAGACTGTGCAGCATTCGCCGACGATCTGTTTGAACAGCAGGTGGCTCCGCTGCTGGAACGACGCTGCCTGTCCTGCCACAACTCGGTTGATCGTCGCGGCAATTTTTCGCTGCAGTCCGCCGAGACACTGCTGCAGTCCGGGCATGTCGTTGCCGGTCAGCCTGACGACAGCCAGCTGCTGACTGTGGTGACATCACAAAACGGAAAACCTCCGGAAATGCCGGGTTCCGGGCCACCGCTGACAGACGCAGAAGTGCTGCTGCTGCGACGCTGGATTCAGCAGGGCGCTGCATGGCCCGCAGCACGCCAGCTGCAGGAACCCGTCGTCTCCGACTTCGGCTGGTGGTCTTTTCAGCCACTCAACAAACCGCCCGTACCAGCCTTCTCAGATACGACCGCGACAGCATGGATTCGAAATCCGGTGGATGCTTTTATTCTGCAAAGTCTGCGACAGGCCGGTCTGCAACCCTCACCAGCTGCCAGTCGCAGAACACTCATTCGCAGGCTCTCCTTCGATCTGCTGGGTCTGCCGCCGCAGCCCGCTGAGATCGAAGCGTTTGTCAATGACCCGGACCCACAGGCGTGGGAAAAACTGGTCGATCGATATCTGGCCTCACCGCAGTACGGCGAACACTGGGCGCGACACTGGCTGGACGTCGTCCGATATGCCGACACCTGCGGCTATGACAAAGACAAATTGCGACCAAATGCCTGGCCTTATCGTGATTACGTCATCAGTTCACTAAACGCTGACAAGCCGTGGGACCGTTTTGTGCAGGAACAGATCGCCGGGGATGTCCTGTTCCCCGGCACCGCTGACGGTATTCTGGGTCTGGGATTCATCGCTGCCGGACCGTGGGATTTCATCGGACACGTCGAAGTCCCGGAAGCAAAGATCGACGGCAAAGTGGCCCGCAACATCGACCGTGATGACATGGTCACCGGGACTCTGAATGCCTTCTGCAGCCTCACCGTCCAGTGTGCTCGCTGCCATAATCACAAATTCGATCCGTTCACTCAGCAGCATTATTACGGTCTGCAGGCTGTGTTCGCCGCTGTGGACAGGGCCGAACGCCCGTGGGGCACCGATCCGCAAACTGAACAGCAGCGGGCACAGCTGCAGACAGATCGAAAGCAGGCACAGCAGGACCGCGATCAACTGCAGGCCGAAATTCGAAAGCTGGGCGGGCAGCAGCTGACCGATCTGGAACAGCAGGTTGCTCAGCTGAAACCCAAAGCTCAGGTTGCTCCAAAACAACCCGAATTCGGCTATCACAGTGCCATCACTGACACTGATACCGCTGCCAAATGGGTCCAGGTGGATCTGGGTACCGCGACTTCGCTGCAGCAGATTGTGCTGCACCCCTGCCATGATGAATTCGCCGGAATCGGATCGGGCTTCGGTTTCCCGGTCCGCTTTCGCATCGAAGTGTCTCAGCAGCCCCCGCAGGACGCCGCTGTTGTCTGGAACACTGTGCTCGATCAGACCGCATCTGATTTTCCGAATCCCGGTCTGCTGCCAGTCACCGCTGTGACTGATCAGCCCGTTCGACTGATTCGAGTCACGGCCACGCGGCTCGCCAAACGCTCGTCCGATTACATTTTTGCACTGGCCGAGCTGGAAGCACTGCGAACTGATGGCAGCAATGCAGCCACGGGCGCCGTCGTCTCTGCACTGGATTCCATCGAAGCACCCGTACGATGGGGAAAAAACAACCTCGTCGATGGCCACTGGCCCAATGCCGCCGATCCGGCAGCAGAACTGCAGCTGGCTCATGCCTCAAAAGAACTGACACGCCTGATGTCTTCCCTGCTGACCGCCGAACGGCAGCAGAAACTTGATGAACTGACCACAGCCATCAACAGTGCTGACAGCCAACTGGCCGCACTGCCCGCCGGTCGCATGGTGTATGCCGCTGCCACACACTTCAATACTCAGGGAAATTTCATCGCCACTCAGGGTAAGCCTCGCGAAATTCGACTGCTGCATCGCGGCAACGAAACTCAGCCACGGGAACTGGTCGTGCCCGGAACTGTACCACTGTCCGCCCATGATGAATTCCGCTTTCAGCTGCCGGAAGGCCATACTGAAGGTGATCGTCGAGCCGCACTGGCTCGCTGGATCACCAGACCAGAACATCCGCTCACCTGGCGCTCGATCGTCAATCGAGTCTGGCAGTACCATTTTGGCAGAGGACTGGTGGATTCACCCAACGATTTTGGTCGCATGGGACAGACTCCGACACACCCCGAGCTGCTGGACTGGCTGGCCGGGCAGTTTCTGCAGGAACGACAGTCACTCAAATCACTCCATCGAATGCTGCTGCTCAGCAATGCCTGGCAGCAGTCCGCTGAACAGCGTGATGATGCTCTGACTGTCGATGCCGAAAATCACCTGCTGTGGCGCATGAACCGCAGAAGACTGACGGCCGAAGAGCTCAGGGATGCTGTGCTGATGGTCAGCGGAGCACTCGATACAAAAATGGGCGGACCCGGCTTTTACCTGTTCGCACTCGAAAAAACCGATCATTCACCGCACTATGAATACCACAAATTCGATCCGGCGGATCCTCAGTCCCATCGCCGCAGTGTGTACCGCTTCATCGTGCGATCGCAGCCCGATCCCTTCATGACCACACTGGACTGCGCAGACTCTTCGCAAAGCACACCCAGACGCCACGAGACTCTGACGCCCCTGCAGGCACTTTCACTGCTGAACAACAAGTTCAACCTTGTCATGTCGCAGCGGTTTGCCGACCGTATCCGGCAGGAATCCGCCACCGATGAACAGCGAGTTCTGCTGGCTTTTCAGCTGGTCACCGGTCGACATGCGGAACCTGCCGAGACTGCTGAAATGCTGCAGTACGCTGCTGCTCATGGCTGGCCGGCTCTGTGCCGTCTGCTGCTGAATCTGAATGAATTCGTATTTGTCGAATGATGTTTTTTCGCTGAGGAGCTGAACTGGTGAAACGTGTCTGTCTGCTGCTGTTCCTGGTGTGCTCTGTCTGCGGCTGCACCGGAAATAACGTTCCGGAAATTCCAAAAGCCTCGCCCGAGGAAACCGCTGCCATTAAGTCGCTGACCGATGGCGGATCCGTAGTTGCGTCAGATGCCGGAGGACACGCCACCAGCATCGATCTGAGAAAAACTGCGCTCAGTGCCGAAGTGCTGGCTAAACTTGCCAGCCTGAAAGCTCTGCAGTCCGCCAACCTCGCAGATACCACACTGGATGACGCTCTGCTGACTGAACTGGTCAAAGCTGCCCCGCAGCTTGTCAGTCTGGATTTGCGCGGCTGCACTCTGGCAGATGCCGCCATGAGCGAAATTGGCAAACTGTCCGGACTGAAGGTGCTGCGACTGTCAGGGAAAAACGGCAAAACCACGGTCGCTGATGACGGGATGAAACCCCTGGCTGCACTCAAATCACTGAAAGTGCTGGCTGTGGACAACCTGTGGATCGGCAAACCGGGAATTGAGCAGCTTGTCGGACTGCCAGAGCTGGAAGAGCTGTACCTTGCTGAAACGCTTGTGGATGACGACACCATTGCTCTGATAGCCAAATTTCCAAAGCTGAAAAAGCTGCGATTGTCACGCACGTCCGTGGGTGATGCGGCACTTGCTGCTCTGAAAGACTGCCGCACGCTGGAAGAACTGGACCTCAGCGAAAACTCCGTCATCACCGATGCCGGCATGGAATCACTTGCCGCCATCACCACGCTGAAAAAGCTGAATTTGTGGCGAGTCCAGATTTCTGACACAGGAGCACTGGCTCTGGCACCACTGACCAGCCTGCAGTGGCTGAATCTGGATAATACAAAACTGTCTGATGCCGGGTTGCCCACACTGAAAGGCATGACGTCGCTGACGTTCCTGCACCTGGGCTCCACTCAGATCACAGATGCCGGGGCTCCGGCACTGTTCCATCTGACATCACTGAAAGATCTGAAAATCACTCGCACCGCACTGGCCGCTGCTGAACCTGCGCTGGCAGAACTGAAAAAGAACCTGCCAAATACAGCGATTCAGACCGAATACGAAGGCCAGTGAAACGGTGCAGCGGGACTGGTGGTGGAAAAGGTGTTGAGAACTTTTGCAGAACTTCGTGTGAACTTTGGTGGTTTATCCACAGTACTGAGTGATCGACAGAACTGTGGTGTACAAGCCGACCCGGTTGTCACCACAGAACTCACCTGGTTCACCACGCCCTGCAACAAGTTATCAACACCTGTTCATCAGTCGTAAATCTTTTCCTGCAAGATGTTTACGACAAAGTGACCAGCAGTTATCAACAGTTTTTGTGGTCCCATATTACTGTCGACTGCTGAAAAAACTTTGATTTTGAAAACTGAACAACGAACACAGGAAAACAAAAAACCTCCAACAGCCAGTACAGGCCATTGGAGGTTTTTGTGTTGCATTGCTGCAGCCGGAAAACGTCCGCAGATCAGACGACTTCCCAGCCTTTGCGATATTCCTTGTTGATCAGTTTGGCAGCTTCCGGAGCATTCACGGCTGTCAGCTTTGCGGCATCCCAATCCAGCGTCTTGCCCAGCCGGTAAGCAATTGTGCCCAGCAGTACGGTTTCAGTCAGGGCTCCCGAGTAATTGAAGTTGCAGGTGGTCGGTGAACCATCCTTGCAGGCCTTGATCCATTCAGCATGGTGTCCGATGGAATTCGGGATGCTTTCAGCCGGCGGCTTGAAGCCGGCGAACTTATCCGTTGGGAACAGTCGATAGCGGCTGTAGTCGGCGAACATCATGCCGTCGGTACCGACGAACATGACGCCGTTGGCCGGCACCGGCTGGTCGCCGATCTTCTTTGGAATCAGGTCGCCGTCATACCAGGTCAGTTTGAGTGCCGGCATGCTGCCGCGAGCCGGGAAGTCGTAGCGGACAATCAGCCCCAGCGGGCAGGTTTCCGGATGAACTTTCGGACCTTCAGCGGAAATCTTTGTGGGGTGCCGCAGGTCAAGTGCCCAGAACGGCAGGTCCATGTAGTGGCAGGCCATGTCGGCAATTGTTCCGCCGCCGAAGTCCCACCAGCGACGCCAGTTGGCCGGATGATAGGCGCCGTTTGAATACGGACGTTCGGGGGCTGGTCCGAGCCACAGGTCCCAGTTCAGAGTCGAGGGTACCGGATCTCCCTTGGCCGGTCGTTCACCGCCGCCCCAGCCCTTGCCAACCCACACGTGCACTTCGGTGACATTGCCGATGGCACCGGAACGGATCACTTCCACCACTCGGCGGTAGTTGTTCTCAGCGTGGATCTGTGTACCGAGCTGAGTAGCAACGCCTTTTTCCGCGGCAGCTGTTGCCAGCAGGCGGGATTCGAAGACGGTGTGAGTCAGCGGCTTTTCACAGTAGACGTGCTTGCCGGCCCGAATCGCTCGAATGGCAGCCGGAGCATGGTGGTGGTCCGCAGTACCGATCACCACGGCGTCGATTTTGTCGCCTTCCGCTGTCAGCATTTCGCGGTAGTCAGCGTATGTGCGAGGCTCGAGCTTCTTCTTCTCGGTCAGCATGGATTTGCAGCGACCGAGGTAGTTGGAGTCGATGTCGACGATGGCGACGATGTTTTCGCTCATCACGCCATTCACGTCCTCGGCTGCTCGGTTGGCTGTACCAATACAGGCGATATTCAGATTTTCCAGAGCACTGCGGGACGGACGGGACGGACTGGCTGAGGCATACAGGCCAGGCAGCAACAGCGCAGCTGAACTGGTGGTCTGCAGGAATGAACGGCGTGCGGTTGTTCTGCGCAACGTCATGGCGGGGTCCTTTGGAGTGAAAAAGCAATCGAAGAAACTGACGCAGATTTCAGAGGATAAACGTTCCGGAAACTGAAGCAAATTGACTATATATGGAAAGTATCGGCAATTCGGGGGAAAAAACGATCGCGGCGGACTGAGCAAAAAAGATGCGGACACTGATCGTCGGACAGGGATTAGCCGGTTCTGCTCTGGCCTGGGCCTGTCACTGGCAGGGTGATCAGGTCTGCCTGGTGAACTCGCCCGATCGACACGCGGCATCTCAAGTGGCCGCCGGCCTGGTTATGCCGGTCTCCGGTCGCAAATTCACGACTGCTGAAGCCTTTCAGCAGCGGCTGCAGCAGGCCCGGCAGTTTTACGGTCGCGTCTCACAGGAGCTTAATACTGAACCTTTATTCAGTGAAATGAAAGTTCTGAGACGATTTCAGGGGGATGCGGAACGATTGTTTTTTCTGCGGGAGCGATACGAATCGGTCCGGGATCTGGTGCAGCTGCAGGTGGCGGCAGACGGGCGTGAAATCGGCTTTGTCATGCCGGTCTGGAAGCTCAATGTCGCCTGTTATCTGGAAAAGACTCGTGAGTTTTTTCAGAAACGGGGCCAGTATCTGGCCGCTGAGCTGAAAATCGGCACAGACATTGTTCCTGGACCTGATGCAGTCAGCCTGCCGCGACTGGGTGTGTCGGCCGATCGTTTGTATTTGTGTCTGGGAGCGGCTGGTGGTGAACAGGCCAATGTTTGGTATCCCGGAGTTCCGGATCATCCGCTGCGGGGTGAAATTCTGGAGATTTTGAGCATTCCGACGGCGGAAGCGGCTGTAGGGGCGGGGGACTGGGCGGGTGTTGTGGATGACCACTGGCTGGTGCCTCTGGAAGGCTGTACAGGTCGTTTTTTGGTGGGAGCCACCTATGATCGTGAGCGAGTGCAGCTGAGGCCGGGGGACTGGGACGGGACGACGGCGGCGGGTCGTGCTGAGCTGGAGCAGAGTGCCGAACGGCTGCTGCGGGCGGGAGCTTTGGGTTCTGGTGTGGCAGCGGTGACTGGTCAGCGGGCCGGCATTCGTGCCGGGACTCGCAGAAGACAGGTCATCGCCGAACACCATGAAGTATACAAAAGAATAGGTATATTGAATGGTTTAGGGTCGCATGGAACATTGGCGGCTCCGGCGGCTGCAATGTCGTTATTGCAGCGGTTTGCGGCCGATCTGCAGTTTTTTAAGCCGAAAGGTGCTGGATTGCAGGGTGAGACTGCTGTTCGTCGTCGCAGTGATCTGACTGAAAAGGCTCAGACGATCGTTCGTCGAGCGGTTGTGGCTGGCGACAGGCTGCTGGATGCGACAGCAGGGAATGGTCAGGACACCCTGTTCCTTGCTCGCACATTCGGTCCGCAGCGAGTACTGGCGGTGGATTTGCAGCAGCAGGCAATTGAGAAGACCGGTGTTTTGCTGGCACAACACGGGATAGCAGGTGTAGGATTGGTGTGTGGTGACCATGCACAGGAGCTGGAGCGGCTGGTCGAGCAGTCTGCCGCCTCTGGTATGGGTGACTTTGGTGCAGTGATGTTCAACCTGGGGTACTTGCCGGGTGGAGATCACACCCTGGTGACTCGTGCTGACACCACGATCCGGGCCCTGACGGCTGCTCGCAGTCTGTTGCGTGCGGGAGGGGTTTTGACAGTGCTGTGTTATCGGGGGCACGACGGTGGCATGGAGGAGTATGCGGCTGTTTACGAGGATTCGCGGCAGCAGCAGCAGTGTGTGGTGGACGTGATTGAGACGGGTACGGGAAATTCAACAGCTCCTGTGCTGTTTGTATATCGGAAGCTGGCGACAGTCAGAGGGTGAGACACAGAACACATGCGAGAACTGCATCAGCTTGAACAGCAGCAGGACGCCGTAAGACTGGCCGGCTGGCTTTCCAGAAACTCCATTCGTGTACGGGTAGAGCAGGAGGATGGTCGCTGGGTGTTATGGCTGGTGGATGATGGGCAGAAGG
This sequence comes from Planctomycetaceae bacterium, assembly GCA_046075365.1. Taxonomy (GTDB): domain Bacteria; phylum Planctomycetota; class Planctomycetia; order Planctomycetales; family Planctomycetaceae; genus SXXK01. Next base: position 19,076 of record JBJTPZ010000323.1, on the reverse strand, counting down.
AAGCGGCTGTTGTTCTTTTGCAGCAGTTTCTCAGTGATCCTCAGGCGGCTCAGATCAGCGAATCAGAGGTTGAGGGTCGGCGATTGCTGCAGCAGCAGAATGCTCCTGAAGCCCGTTTGAACACAGCAGCCTCCCGCCGACTGAAGCAGCGCTGGTCAGGAGTCTGGTATTATTCGTTTCCGGCCACGGCAATTCTGATTGGCATCTCATTATTTGTGGTGGCGATCACGACTGACTGGCGAGCCAGTTTTCAGCAGGGCGGCTTATTCATGCCTACCTGCAACGACCAGCAGTCGCGACTGCTGTCGAAGCTGTTCATTCAGACTCCTCCTGAGGAATACACAGCAATTGAACTGCTGCTGGTGGATCCTTTCCTTCCCAACCCTGCGGGCGTTATTCGTCGCGGTGAAATCTGGCGCTTTGTAACTCCGATATTCCTGCACTTTGGAGTGTTGCATATTTTATTTAATATGCAGTGGCTGTGGGGTTTAGGTCGCTGGATTGAGTTTAACCGCGGGACTGGAAGATATCTTCTGCTGGTGCTGATGACAGCCGTTATTTCCAATCTGGCGCAGCTGTACTGGTCCGGTCCGAATTTTGGCGGCATGTCGGGAGTTGTCTTTGGACTTATCGGATATGCGTGGATGAAGGGGCGAACATCACCTGAGGACGGGATTGGTTTGCCGCAGGATCAGATTGTGTATTCGATCTTTTTTTTGCTGATCTGCATGACCGGTTCGCTTGGTCCGATTGCCAATGCGGCTCATCTGGGTGGTTTTCTGACGGGAATAGTACTGGGTTTGCGAAAAAAACTTTGGCGAACTCTGTTGAGGCGGTGATTTATGGATCGAGCAGCAAATTTGGCACTGTTGAACGAGTACGTCCGGAATCCGGGGCTGCAGCGGCACATGTTTGCGGTAGAGGCCGGTTTGCGGGCGTATGCGATCAAGTTTGGCGAGGACGCTGAGAAGTGGGCGACAGTGGGTCTGCTGCATGATTTTGACTACGAGCGCTGGCCGAATCCGCCCGATCATCCTTTGCAGGGTTCGGTGATTCTGCAGCAGCGCGGTTACAGTGACGAGATTATTTATGCCATTAAGTCACATGCAGATTATCTGCCGGACTGTCCGCGAGTATCACGTCTGGACAAGGCATTATATGCGTGTGATGAATTGTGTGGATTTCTGGTGGCCTGTGCGCTCATGCGTCCTGCTCGACTGGAAGGCATGACGGCCAAATCCGTACGGAAGAAGATGAAGCAGGCATCATTTGCGGCAGCGGTCAGCCGGGATGATATTGTGCGGGGTGCGGCTGATCTGGGTGTGGATCTGGACGAGCACATTGATTTTCTGACAGCGGCTTTATTGCCGATCGCGGCAGAGCTGGATCTGGTGCCTGAGGCGGGTGCTGCAGGTGGTGAATAGTCCCTTAAAGGTGATGCTGGCGGTAGGTGGGATGCACGGTGGCGGCACTGAGCGGCAGCTGGTGCAGATCCTGCGGCATCTGGACCGGGACCGTTTTGCACCGCAGCTGTATCTGATCAGTCGCACCGGTCCGCTGCTGGCGGAGATCCCGGTCGATGTGCCGGTGCATGTGTGTGATGAGCGTGTGGGAAGTGTGCGAGGTTATTTCCCGGGCCGGATGCATCGTTTGCGAGTCGCCGATTATGCGGCCTGTCTGCGGGAGACGAATGTGGCGGTCAGCTATGACCGCACTTTTCTGATGACACTGGTGACTGCTGCCGGAGCACAGCGCGTGGGTGTGCCGAACGTATCGACGATCGTGACCAATCCGGAAACCGGGTTTGCTCCGGTGGCCGGTCGTTTTCAGTGGCTGAAGCGGCGGATGCTGCACGGTTTGTACAACCGATCGACGCAGGTTCTGGCGGTATCGGACGGAGCGCGTGAATCGGCCATTCGGTTTTATGGCATCAGGCCGGATCGCATCAGGACTCAGTACAACGGCATTGATGTGCAGGCAATTTGTCGGGTGGGTGCTGGTGATCCGGGGGATGTGTGGTGGTCTGGGGACAGTCAGCGTCGTGGTGACCGTGTAGTGCGGCTGGTGTCGGCCGGGCGTTTGAATCACGAGAAGGGTTTTCATTTGCTGATCGAGGCGGTGCGTCGGCTGGCAGCGGAGGCTGGCGGGGTTGAGTTTCGCCTGGCGCTGCTGGGTGAGGGTGATCACCGGCAGCGACTGCAGCGGCAGGTGCAGGAAGCCGGTTTGAGTGATCAGGTGCGGCTGCCCGGTTTTCGTGTGGATGCAGCGGCGTGGTATCGGACGGCCGATGTGTTTGTGCTGCCGTCTCTGGTGGAAGGCATGCCGAATGTGCTGCTGGAGGCGATGGCCTGTGGTACTCCGGTGGTATCCAGTGACTGTCCGGCGGGTCCGTCTGAGATTCTGGAGGGCGGGCGGCTGGGTGAGTTATGTGTGGCTGGTGATGCAGCGGCGCTGACAGGAGCGTTGCGGCGTGTCCTTGGGGATCCGGAGGCAGCGCGGCGGCGTGCCGCACTGGCGGAGCGGATTGTAACGGAAAAATGGACGATTCAGGCGTCTGTTCGCCGTCTGGAGCAGATTCTGGAAACGGCTGCGGCTGCCGGCGGTCGGATTTCTGAAAAACACTCCGATTGACCGGGAGCCTGGCGGGGAACTGCCGGTGCTGAATTGATATGATCGGGGATTCGGGCTGCCGGTCAGGCAGACCGTCACTTTTTCGGACGCGGCTGATGATCATCCAGAAAGAGTACAAATTCTACGCGGCGCATCGCAACGAGACGCTGAAGGACAAGTGCAGCAATCTGCACGGTCATCGGTACGGCGTGCGATGTTTTTTTGAGGTCGAGCGGGACGGGGAAATCAGCACCCTGTTTGGCGAATTCGACGGCCGCATGGAACCGTGGATCAAGGAACACTACGACCATGGCATGCTGATCAACGTCAATGATCCCCTGTATGAATCGCTGCAGGAACACTGTCGGCGTACGGGCGAACAGCTGAAGATGAAACTGTTCAATGGCCCGACCAGTGTGGAAAACCTGGCGTGGATGCTGTTCACAGAGGTGACGGATATGGGTTTCCGGCTGGCGCAGCTGGAAATCCGGGAAACTGACACATCCGTCATTTCGTATACTCGCGAAGACTGGATCCGGGATAATCGTCTGTTTGCGTCGCAGCGCAGCCCGGGTGTGGCCAAGCCCTGATCTGTTTCCTTTCAGAGACTGGTGAAAGTTCATTATGAGTCAGCAGCAGTGTCGCTGGGGAATTCTCAGCACGGCCGGCATCGCAAAGAAAAACTGGCATTCGATTCTGAGTTCGGGCAACAGTGTGATTCGGGCTGTGGCCAGCCGTTCCACAGCGAAAGCTCAGCAGTTCATCGACGAGTGCCAGGCCTCCGTGCCGGCTCCTTATCCCGTTGAGGCTCTGGGCAGCTACGAACAGCTGCTGTCCCGACCGGATATTGATGCGGTCTATATTCCGCTGCCGACAGGCATTCGAACAGACTGGGTTGTGCAGGCAGCTCAGGCCGGCAAACATGTGATGGTGGAAAAGCCCTGCGGTGTGTCCAGTGCGGATGTGCAGCGGATGCTGGCAGCGTGCGACGCAGCGGGTGTGCAGTTCATGGACGGCGTTATGTTCATGCACAACGCGCGTCTGGCGGCTATGCGACAGGTGCTGGACGACGGCGTCAGCGTGGGCACCATTCGCCGCATTGCCAGTCAGTTCAGTTTTTGTGCTGATGAATCGTGGGTGCAAAGCAACATCCGCGCCAGTGCTCAGCTGGAACCTGCCGGCTGTCTTGGTGATCTCGGCTGGTATACGATTCGCATTATCCTGTGGGCTATGCGCTACGAGATGCCTGTGGAGGTGCGGGGACGGATTCTGCACGGCGTGCAGCGTCCGGACAGCAGTGACATTGTGCCGATGGAATTCCAGGGAGAGCTGCATTTCGCCAGCGGTGTTTCTGCCACCTTTTTCAATTCCTTCCGGGCCAATCATCAGCAGTGGGCTCACATCAGCGGCACGAAGGGCTACGTGGCGGTCAACGATTTCGTGCTGCCGTATTTTGGAAATGAAGCGTCGTTCGATGTTGGCAATCACAACTTCGTGGCCGACGGCTGCATTTTCAACATGGAAAAGCATCTGAGTGTCCGGTCGGTGTCTGAGTACAGCAACAACCACAAAAACGCTCAGGAAACAGCACTCTTCCGCAACTTCTCTGAACTTGTGAACAGTGGTAAACGAGATCCGTTCTGGGGTCAGGCAGCTTTGCAGACTCAGCAGGTTCTGGATGCTGCATTACGTTCTGCGACCAGTGGCAGCGGCCCTGTGAATCCTCTGGGCTGAGGTCTTTGGTGAACGTTGTCAGGTTCTGCGAATTCGCCGTCGTGCGGGCAGTCTCAGTAGATCCTGCCGGGGCGGTCGGGGTAAGATGGCTGGCCCGGGTGTGTTCCGGAAACCGTTTTTTCTTTAGTCCTGTTTGCTGCTGGTGTCATCATGGAAGCCTTGTTCAATCTGTTCACCAGTCTGGTGGATGTCTTTCAGGCTTTGCTGAATCTGGTGGTCAGCGTGGTGCTGGTCCTGATTCCCTGGCTTCCGCTGCTGGGCTGGCTGGCATTCTTCAGTCTGGCCGTGAACTGGACGAAGGCCTGGCCGATTTTGCGTCGTGGCGGCATCCTTGGTGTGCTGTTGCTGATGGTTGTCGCGGTGCTGGTCTGGGGCAGTGTTGCTCCGCCTGAAGGTGGCAAGCACTACCTGCTGGGTCTGGCGGTCGGCAACTTCACGGGCAAGTTTATCTATGTGACGATGCTGACCTGTATGGCACTGATGTGCGGGTCTGCTCAGCTGTCAGGTGCATTCGGAAGTCTGGCGGTGTTTCCTGAAGCAGCAACTGAAGACGACCATCACGGTCACGACGATCATGGTCATGACAGCCACGGCCACGGTGACCACGGCCAGGCGTCTCATGGCCACGGCCACGGTCATGATGATCACGGCCACACTGCTCATGCTCACTGACTGACCGCTGCTGGCAGCCATTCCGTCAGTCTCAACTGCCTGCGTTATGGAGCTTTGTCATGCGTCTGTTGCCTGTTGCGGCTGTTTTGCTGGGCTGTGGTCTGTTTTCCTTTGACGGTGCTGTTCATGCCGGTGACTGGCCTGCCTGGCGTGGTCCAGGCGGTGCTGGTCTGGCTGAGGGTACCGGGTATCCGCAGCAGTGGTCAGCTGACCGTGGGGTCATGTGGAAGGTGCCGCTGACGATTCGCGGCGCATCGACTCCTGCGGTCATTGGCGACCGCATCTTCCTCACGGGGACTCGCGACAGTTCCAACGTGGTGCAGTGTTTCAGCCGCGCGGGCAGTCTGCGGTGGGAGCGTGTGCTGGGGACCTCCGTGGAAGGCAAGCCTGGCAAGGACGGCACGGGAGCCAATCCGTCGCCGACTACGGATGGTCGGTATGTGTTTGTGTATTTCAAAAGCGGTGATCTGGCCTGTTTCACGGTCCAGGGTCAGCTGCAGTGGCAGCACAATCTGCAGCAGATGTACGGGCAGGACACTTTGTGGTGGGATCTCGGGACATCCCCAGTGCTGACGGACAATGCGGTGGTGGTGGCCTGCATGCACTCTGGTCCTTCGTATCTGGCAGCATTTGAACAAGGTTCGGGCAAGCTGCTGTGGAAGCATGATCGCGAATTGGGTGCTCCTGAAGAAGCAGCTCAAAGCTACGCCACACCGGTGGTTGTGGGTGACGGTGATCAGCAGCAGATCGTGGTGCTGGGGGCCGACCATGTGACGGCTCATGCGGCCGCCGACGGTGCCGAGCTGTGGCGTCTGGGTGGTCTGAATCCCACGGGTCACAAGTATTTCCGTTCGATAGCTTCGGCAGCTGTTGCTGAGGGCATTGTGGTGGCCCCCTATGCTCGCGGTGATTCCCTGACGGCGGTGCGCATGGGTGGCAGTGGTGATGTGACGAAAACGCACCAGCTGTGGTCGAACACGGGAACATCAGCCGACGTGCCGACTCCTGCAATTGCCGCCGGCCGTGTCTACATCTGTCGGGACAATGGTGACAGTCGTGGTGTGGTGGACTGTCTGGATCTGCTGACGGGAAAGACGATCTGGTCGGGTCAGTTGCCGAAGAATCGTCACACGTTTCGGGCGTCGCCGGTGGTGGCGGATGGTCGCGTCTATCTGACTCGACAGGACGGTACAGTCTTTGTGGTGAATGCAGGTGGCGACAGTTTCCAGCTGCTGTCTGAGAACAGCCTTGCGGACGAGCACACCACGGCGACTCCGGTGTTTATCGAGGGCAAAATCCTGCTGCGGACGGAAGCGCACCTGTATTTGATCGGCAGCTGATTTTTCAAAGGCAGAGCATCATGTCTTCGTCCGCCGTCGTGGTGCAGTTGCTGACGTACTGCTGTGTGGTGCTGCTGTGTCGATCGCCGTTAATGGCGGATGAGTCTGAGCAGTTTTTTGAGCGTGAGATACGTCCGCTGCTGTCTGAAAAGTGTGTGGGCTGTCACGGTGCGAAGCAGCAGTCCGGCGGTTTGCGACTGGATTCGCGAGAAGCGATTCTGCGTGGCGGCGATTCCGGTCCGGCGGCTGTGTCGGGTGACGTGGCTGCCAGTCTGCTGGTGCAGGCGATCCGTTACGACGGTGATCTGCAGATGCCTCCTGAGCAGCCGCTGGGGATGCCTCAGCGAGAAGCCCTGATGCAGTGGATACGGCTGGGGCTGCCGTGGCCGGCGCAGACCGGGATGCTGCAGTCGGCGGGCCCGGATGCGGTGGCGGCGCACTGGGCGTTTCAGCCTGTTGTGGATCCCCCGGTTCCTCCGGCGGATGCCGCTCAGGCAAGGAATCCTGTGGATGCCTTTCTGTTGCAGGGGCTGTCGCGTCAGGGGCTGCGCATGTCGCCCGAGGCGGATCGGCGGACGCTGATTCGTCGTGCCAGCTTCACCATCACCGGACTGCCTCCGACGGCGGCCGAGGTGGAAGCTTTTGTCAGGGATCCGGACCCGCAGGCGTATGAGCAGCTTATTGAGCGACTGCTGCATTCAGCCGAGTATGGTCAGCACTGGGCGCGACACTGGCTCGACATCGCGCGCTATTCCGACACCAAGGGCTATGTGTACGGTCGTGAAGAGCGATTTTGGGTGCATGCCTGGAATTATCGTGACTGGGTGGTTTCGGCGTTGAACGCGGATCTGCCTTACGACCGTTTTCTGCTGTTGCAGATTGCGGCCGATCAGGTGCCGGATCGGGCGGACGGTGATCTGGCGGCGATGGGATTTCTGACGCTGGGACGCCGATTTCTGGGAGTGCGGCGTGATATTATTGATGATCAGATCGATGTCGTGTGCCGGGGCACGATGGCTCTGACTGTTGGTTGCGCACGTTGTCATGATCACAAGTATGATCCGATCCCGACGGCCGACTATTATTCGCTGTACGGTGTATTTGACAGTTCGCGTGAATTTCTTGCGGAGCTGCCGGCGGGTGCCGGTGCATTCGAGGGTGGGGCAGCCGAGTTTCAGCGGGCGTATGCCGAGAAAGTTGCGGCGGCTGACAGGCTGCGTCAGGAGCGTCGTGCCACCACGGCTGCTCGAGTGCGTGAGCGTGTCGAAGATTACCTGCGTGCGCAGCTTGATCTGGGCCGTTATCCGGAAGCCGGCTTTGATCAGATCATAGCAGCGACCGATCTGTTGCCGTCGTTTGTGCATCGCTGGCGTGATTATCTGCGGCTGGCAGAGCAGCGGGGTGATCCGCTGTTTGTGGTCTGGCATGCGTATCGTGGCTTGCCGCCGCAGCAGTATGCCGAGCGTTCAGCGGCGGTATTGCGGGAACTGCGGGAAAGTGGTCGTCTGGCAAATGGGCGTCTGTCCGCAGCATTTACGGAACCGCCGGGAAGTTTCGACGACGTGATTACGGGCTACTCGCGGTTGTTTCGGGCGGTGGATGCGGAGTGGCAGTCGGTGCTGCAGCAGGCGGAGCAGGCCGGCATGGCTGTGCCGCAGGCGCTGTCCGACGCGGACTCCGAGTCCTTGCGGCAGGTGCTGTACGGATCCGGTCAGCCCTGTTTTGTTCCGGACGAACCGATCTGCAGCACAGAGTATGATTTTGATTCGGGAGTGTGCAACGAGCTGTGGAAGGCGCAGGTCGAGCTGGACCGTTTGATTTTGAATGCACCGTCGCAGCCGCGGTTTGCCGTGGTGCTGCGTGATCGAGTGCAGCCGGTGGAGCCGCGAATTTTTGTCCGCGGCAATCCGGCTCAGCAGGGAGCCGACGTACCGCGACAGTTTTTGGGGCTGCTGAGTGGTGCAGAGCGTCAGCCGTTCCGCAACGGCAGTGGTCGGCTGGAACTGGCGGAGCGGATTATTGAGCGATCGAATCCGCTGACTGCTCGCGTCATGGTGAATCGAGTCTGGGCATGGCATTTTGGTCGTGGTCTGGCGTCATCGCTGGGTGACTTTGGCCTGCGGGCCGAGCGTCCTGCGCATCCTGAGCTGCTCGACTGGCTGACGACTCGATTTGTCGAAAGTGGCTGGAGTTTGCGGAGTCTGCATCGTTTGATTCTGCTGTCAGCGGCCTGGCGTCAAAGTTCTGGTGAGCTGCCTGAGGAGCAGCAGCAGCGGGCGATGACGGTGGATCCGGGCAATGTGCTGTTGTGGCGAATGAATCTGCATCGGCTGTCGTTTGAGGAGTTGCGGGATTCGCTGCTGGCGGTGGCGGGCAGCCTGGATCGCAGCGGCAGTGGTCGTCCGCAGGATTTGTTTCAGGCACCGTATCCGCAGCGACGCACTCTGTATGGGCTGGTGGACCGTCAGTTCTTTCCGGGGACACTGCGAATGTTTGATTTCGCGAATCCGGACCTGCACATACCTCAGCGCAGTGAAACGACGGTGCCTCAGCAGGCCCTGTTTCTGATGAATCATCCGCTGGTGCTTGAGCAGGTGCGGCGGCTGGCGGATCGAGTGTCGGCAGCGGGTGTGGCTGAGCAGCAGGTACGGCAGCTGTTTCTTGATGTGCTGCAGCGTGAGCCGGATGCTGCGGAGCTGTCCGGGGCGCTGGCGATGCTTTCCGAAGAGGTGCCTGAGCAGCCTGAACAGCGTCTGACGGCTGCTGAGTGGAGTTATGGTTATGGTGCAGTGGATGAAGCGACCGGTCAGGTGGCCGGTTTTCAGCCGCTGCCGCATTTTACGGGTACGGCCTGGCAGGGCGGGGCAGCTCATCCGGACGGGAAGCTGGGCTGGGTGCAGCTGACGGCTCAGGGCGGACATCCTGGAAATGACCGGCAGCATGCGGCCGTACGACGCTGGACGGCTCCGCGAAAACTGCGTCTGACGGTGAAGCAGGAGCTGGTTCATGAGCCCGAAGTGGGTGACGGGATTCGGACGTTTGTGATCAGTTCGAAGCAGGGACTGCTGCTGACTCAGAAGGTGCATCATCAGCGGCTGTCGGGCGAGCTGCAGAGTGTGGTGGTGGAGGCTGGTGAGACACTGGATTTCGTGGTGGATATTGGCACGCAGTTGAACAGTGATCAGTATTTGTGGCGTGTGGAGCTGCATGAGGAGGCTGCCGGTGAGTCCGCGGTGGTGTGGCATTCTGAGCTGGATTTTCCGGTCCCGCCAAACCCGTCTTTGACTCCGCTTGAACAGCTGGTTCAGGTGCTGTTTTGTGCGAATGAATTCTTATTTGTGGACTGAAGCGGATGAGCATGCAGCGGCGGAAATTTCTGCAGTTGTCAGCGGCGACAGCGATGGGACCTGCTGCTGAGGCTCAGTTGCTGACTGGGCAGTCGACGACGTTCCCGGTGATTGACTGTCACACGCACTTTTATGATCCGCAGCGACCGCAGGGCGTGCCCTGGCCTGGTCGTGATTCCAGTTTGTATCGCACGGTGTTGCCGGCGGATTTGCGCAGGCAGCCTCAGCATTTACCGGTGACTGGCACGATAGTGGTCGAGGCCAGCTCGTGGCTGGAGGACAATGACTGGCTGCTGGATCTGGGGCAGCGTGATCCATTGATTGTGGGTGTGGTGGGCAATTTGAATCCGGAGTCCGTGAATTTTGGTTCGCAGGTGCGGCGATTGTCGGCGAACCCGTTGTTTCGGGGGATCCGGATTTCGGCGCAGCAGGCGAGTGTGCTGCTGGAGCGGGGTCGGAGCGGGGTTCTGGGAATTCTGGCTGAGCAGGATTTGGCGCTGGACGTGAATGGTGGCCCTGAGACGCCGGAATTGTTGTCGCGTCTGGCGCAGGCGCTGCCTCAGCTGCGGATCGTGCTGAATCATCTGGGCAACCCGGCGATTACTCGGGAACCGCCGCCGGCGTCCTGGGTGAGTGGCATCAGAGCCGCGGCGACTTGCAGCAATGTTTTTTGTAAGGTTTCGGCTTTGGTGGAAGGGGCAGCCCGAGATGGTGGCAGGGCGCCAGACGAGCTGGACTTTTACCGTCCGTATCTGGATGTGGTGTGGGGTGCCTTTGGAGACCGTCGCGTAATTTATGGGAGCAACTGGCCGGTCTCGGAGCGGGCTGCCGACTATCGCGTGCTGCAGCGGCTGGTGGCTGAATATGCCGCGGAGCATGGTGAGGACGCCGTGCAGCGGTTCTTTGCCGGCAATTCAAAAACGGCGTGGAAATGGCCTGACCGAAAGCCAGCTGTAAAGGACGGCACAAGCGGTGTGCCGCAGTGACGTGCCGCAGCGACGCGTCTTTCAGGGCAGTTCCTGGGCTGGAACGTCCGAGCGGTGAGTTGTCTTTTTACTAGCCAGGACGGGGGTCGAACCCGTACGTCCCATTACGGGACCCGGGATTTTAAGTCCTCCGGGATAGCTCAAGTGATGTTCAACCAGTGTTGAAACACTGTTTTTTGGTGACTGCAGAAAGTAACATTCTGAGCGTTCTATGCCGCGGCGTAGCTGCGGCGAGTGACACTTCAGGTGACACTTGTGGGCACAGCGGGGATAGGCCGGCCAGCCGACAAAGCAGTATCCGACTGCCTTCCCCGTTTCTTTCGGAGTCAGCATTACGGAGGCTGGCATAGTGAAGAAAAAACGGGAGACAAAAGACGCTGAACCCCTGCAGACGCTGACGACGAATCCGTTGATTGCAGCAGTACAACAACAGGTTGCGCGGTGGGTGAAAGAATGGGAAAAAGCGTCGCCGCAGATTGATCCTGGGTCGTACCCGATAGCCGCAGGTCGCGACGAGCTTCGCCGAAACAGCACTGAAGAGCCGTCAGCGGCGGCCGGTGCTGTTGATATCGTTGATACAGACTATTCTGAGGCGCGTTTGAAATCCGAATGGGCCGCGATGCTCGGTCTGAATGAGGACAACGGCCTGAGTCGCAAAATTAAAGACGGCAGTCTTCGGGTTCTACCGGGAACAAAAAAGACAGCAAAGAAAGTGCGGATTCATATTGATGATCTGCCCAAAGAATTGAAGGGCAGTTACCAGAGAAACCAAACAGCCGAAGAACTGAAACGGACAGCAAAGGGACAGTAAACCGACAGTAAACCGACAAATGCACGCAAGCCGACAACAGCCCGCAGAGTGATCTGGCGGGCTGTTTTTTTGCGCGTATCCTGCGGCCGTCGGCAGTGGTTGCACCGCCAGTAAATACTACTCAAACGCGAGGATACTAATGCGACAGAAACAACATGTGGCCGCTGCGCTCCGGCCGATCAGCGTTAGCGAGGTTTATCCTCTGCCGACGTTTATGCAGGCGACAGGCTGGGGTCGACATGCCCTGACGCAAGCGCGGCGAGCGGGGCTGAAGACTGTGAAGGTGGGTGGTCGGTGCTTTGTTCGGGGGGTCGACTTCCGGGATTTCCTTGGCGGCCTGACTCAGGTGGGAGGTCGCGGTGAGTGAGGCGACGCCGGGCGGCTCGATTTTTTTGGTCGCGGCTGCGGCAGTCGCGGGTTTCCTGATTCAGAAGCGGGGGCGATGACATGATCAGAGAGTTGGGTTGGGTGCGGGATCCGGCTGAGGTTCAAAGATTGCAGCAGCGAGGGCTGAGCCAGCTTGAGATCCTGTCGGATGTGAAGCGGCGGGGATGGAGCTCGGCGAGGATCGAAGCGGCCGGGATTCTGCCGTCAACTGAGGGGACGGCCAAAAAGCGGCAGGCGATTCTGATGAATGCGGCTGGACAGGCAATCGTGGTTTTGCGGTGAACACACAACAAAAAAACCGCCGGCGATGCTTTCGAGGTAATCGCCGACGGTGTTCGGAAGGAAGTGAGTTGATTATGACTGGAAGATCTTTGTATTGCCACACTGAACGGCCCAGATTCGCGACGCCTGAAGAGTGGCTGCGTTCTGTGCGATGTGCTGTGGCCGAGGGCTGGGTTGCGTGGCCACCACTTACTCGGGAAGAGCTCCTGCTGGCGGACGCTGAAGGGCTCCTGCAGTCGCGGCCGCAGTGGATCCCCTGTCGCGAAGGGCTGAGGCTGTTGGGGTTGCAACTGTACTTCGGGCGAGCGGTGCCGGAGTTTCCCCCGATCTGGAGTGAGCGGCTGGTGGCCACATTCTTCAGCGACCGGGAGCTCTGTCGCGCTGTAGAAGTTTTGCTGCGGAGGGCCGCGCTGTGAGCCGTTTGAAAAAGTCACTGGCGGACGACGCTGAAGCAGTCTTCTCTTCAGATTCAATCGGGGACAGGCTTCGGAAGAATCGGCAACGGGCCGCGGCCCAGGGGGTGCTGGCTGAACCCGTTGCTGAAGCTGTTGAGATCGCGCTTGGATTTGACGAGCGATCAGTCGCCGATCAGGTGGTCACAGCGCTGGCGGCTGAGTCGGACGTGTTCAACTTCTGCGGGAGTCTCGCCGCTGTATCGGTGGCTGAGGCGACTGGAACCCGAAAGATTCGGCGATTGCCGACGGCCACAATCCGGGAAAGAATCTCTGCGGCCTGTCGCTTTACGGGGCCGGAGGGACAGGCGCGTACGCCGCGGTGGCTCGTCGAGGCTGTTGAAAAGCGGGGAACGTGGCTGGGAATTCCTGTCCTGCGGGGAATCTCAAGCTGTCCAGTTCTTCTGCCGGATGGATCCATTCTGCAGCGCCCAGGGTTTGATAAAGAGTCTGGGCTGTGGCTCGATCTTCAGACAGAAGACTTTCCGCGGATCCCGCAGCGGCCGTCCAGTACGGACGTAAAGAGGGCTGTGGCTGAGCTCACGGAGCTCGTCAGCGACTTCTGTTTTGCAAAGCTCGAGCATCGAGCGGCCTGGCTGGCGGCGGTGCTGACTGTGCTGGGGCGGGAGGCTCACAGCGGCGTTACTGGGCCGCTGTTTCTGATTGACGCCAACACTCGAGGCTCTGGGAAGTCATTACTGGCGGACGTGGCCGCGTTAATTGTGACAGGGCGATCGGCCACCAGAATGACGGATGCTCGGCACGATGACGAGTTTCGCAAGCGCATCACAAGCCTGGTGGTGGACGGTGAGCGGCTGGTGTTGATTGATAATATCTCTGGGCGGTTTGGGTCGGCGAGCATCGACGCGGCGCTCACGGGAACGAGTTGGAAGGATCGTCGACTGGGGGCGACTGAACTCGTAGAAGCTCCACTGAGGATGTGCTGGCTGGCCAGCGGAAACAATACGATCCTCGCCGCGGACACTGCCAGGCGAACCTGCCATATTCGTCTCGAGAGTGATTTGGAATCTCCGGAGACCCGCAGCGGGTTCAAGATTCCAAACATCCGGGAGCATGTGATCCGTAATCGTGGGCGGTTTCTGGCGGCAGGGCTCACGATGCTCCGGGGCTTTATAGCCGCTGGGCGTCCTGATCAGCGGCTGTCGCCGTGGGGAAGCTTCGAAGAGTGGTCGGATTTGGTCCGGGGGTGTTTGGTTTGGTGTGGGTTGCCTGATCCCGGAACCACTCGGGATGAACTGCGGGCGACTGCTGACTGTGAGGCTGAGTCGCTGCGGCAGGCTCTGGCGGTCATTGTCAAGCTGGACACTGAATCGCATGGCCTGTCGGCGAGCGATCTGGTGAAGATAAGTCTGGGCAATGACCGCAGCTACTCTGGCGGCGATGCTGACGAGCTCCGGGAGGCGATTGAATCACTGTGTGACTCTGCAGGGCGGCGACTGAATGTCCGGGAGCTTGGGAATCGCCTGAAGCATTTCAAGGGACGAGTGATCGACGGCATGTGCTTCGATTTCCGAATCAGTCGAGGGAATCGGCTCTGGTTTGTGCGTACAAGTGGTGACTCTGGTGGCTCTGGTGTCTCTGCTGGTGGCGATTGTCGAATTTCAATCGGTCGCCCTGAATCCGAAGGGCTCGCAGAACAGAGCCACCACAGCCACCAGAGCCCCCACGGAATTGACGGTGAATGGATCGATCAGGTATTTCGTTAATAGGAGATTCAGGTGATTCCAGCGTATCAATCGGTGAGTGATCAGTCGCGGCAGGAGATACTTCGATTCTGTGAGGCTCACGGCCAAAGCCGATCCCGGCTGCAGTCGTTGCTGGCGACTCTGCAGGAGCTTCCGGCCGCAGTGCTGCGGGGCTCGTGGGACGACGCTGCAGCGACTCGAGATCGACTGAGGGGAGAGATCTGGGCGGCCTATGGTGGGTTGCTGGATGAATGCTCCACAGCGGATCGAATGCTGGCGGTGATCCTGGCGGAACTCACGGCCGCAGTCACAGCGACGGAAGCGGGTTTGGACAAAGCTCGATCAGTGGCCGAAAAGGCCCTGCGGAAGGCTGGCATGTCTCCGGAGACGGCGACAGCAAACGCCGCGGCGAATCCCGATCAGGCTCGCCTGATGTTTGAACGGATGATCGATCGGGCTGAGCCGGTGCTGGCGGCGACGTCTTCAGCCAGACAGGCGGTTGAGGATCGGGACAGTGCTGGGCGGCTGAGTCGCGAGATTCGTGATCAGGCTGTCGCCTGGGCGGATGCACGCCGCAGATTGGCGGAAAAGTGGCTGGTGTGAGGTCCTTACGGGTCCTTTTTTGAGATTTGCGGCAGCCGATGAACCCGGGAACTGCCGCTTTTCTCGCCTGAGTTTCTTTGTTTCTGACTGCCGGCCGCTGAGGTGTGCAGGCTTTCCGCTGGCAGTCGGGAGCAAAATTGCCGATATTCTGTGCGGCAGGATAGGTGCGGAGTAGCTTCCCGCGCTGACAAGCAGAACTCTCTGATTCTGTTTCCTGCATCACACATTCAGAGATCACTGCCCAGAGAGGTGAATTCAATGAGTGACGATATCAACGTCATAGTGGTGGATCGTGGCCGAAGGTTTCTGTACCTGAGATACACGGACCCAGTCACAGAAAAAAAGGTTGAGAAGTCTTCCGGAACATCGAATCGTGCGAAGGCTCAAAAGCTGGCGGGGGAGTGGCAGAAGCAAATTCAGGACGGATCAGAGAGTGATCGGTCGCGTCTGACGTGGGATGAATTCCGGGAGTCGTACCTGCAGCTTCACGGCTCCGGATTGAGCGCAGAGACTCAGTCGAAGATCGAGACTGTCCTGACCAGCTTCGCGACCATTGTCGGAGCTCACCGCGTTGCCACTGTCACCAGTCCTCACGTTTCGAAGTGGCAGGCTTCTCTCCGTTCGTCTGGAAAATCAGAACATACAATCGCCAGCTATACTGCCCACCTGAAGGCGGCTTTCAACTGGGCGAAAGAACAGGGGCTGATCAGCAAAGTCCCTGCGATCAGGAAACCGAAGCGAGCGTCGACCAGTGAGGCGATGAAGGGACGGCCGATCACTTCTGAAGAATTCGACAGAATGCTGTCGCACATCAGAGAGCCGTTCTTGTTGCCGATTCAACAGGAGGGCTTTTGTCGCCTGTTGTGCGGCCTGTGGTGGTCAGGTCTGCGGCTGGAAGAATCCCTGAATCTGTGGTGGGATCGTCTCGACCGGATTTCCATCGACGTGACTTCCGGACGGCCGTTACTCCGGATCCCGGCAGAGATGGAAAAGGGAAATCAGGATCGACTGTATCCCGTGGCCACAGAATTTGCTGAGATGATTCTGGCTGTCCCGGAAACGGATCGACGCGGACCATTTTTCACGGTGGTCACGAAAGAGGGGAAACCGTATTCCAGGGGCCGGCATGCGGTCGGGAAGATCATTGCCGAACTGGGCCGGAAAGCGGGGATCGTCGTCAAAGTCGATCCGAAGTCCGGGAAGCGAGATTTCGCGTCGGCTCACGATCTTCGGCGATCGTTTGGCGAGCGTTGGGCGAAGCGCGTTGAAGCTCCGTTTCTGCAAAGAATGATGCGACATTCTGCGATCAGTACGACGTTGCGATACTACTCGTCCAGAAATGCTGCGGAAGCTGCGGCGCACATCGACGCGGCCTTCCATCGCGCGACGTCTCAGGTGACACCAGAGCGGTCAGCGATGCGGAAAGACCATTCTGAGGTGACACTTTAGGTGACACCTGAAGTTTCCGGGGGTTCCAGTCAGCGGCCGGAACCTTCGGAAACCGGTCTTTTTACTAGCCAGGACGGGGGTCGAACCCGTACGTCCCATTACGGGACCCGGGATTTTAAGTCCCGTGCGTCTGCCAATTTCGCCACCTGGCCGGGTTGCGGGCATTGAATGCCTGAGTTGGGATGATATCGCTGCGCGGGTGTCAGGGGTAGCCGGGGATCCCGGGCTGTCGATTTTTCAGAACTGTGACATGCAGTCAGGGCCGATTTTGCCGCTGTTCCGGACACCGGCACAGCCGCGCTGGTTCGACTCGGACCACTGTTTTCCCTACAGTTCACTTCCCTGTTCTTCCCGCCTGTTTGCTGCGAGCCCCGCCATGAGAATGCTGGCCATTGCCCCCCGTTACAAGTCACAGCTGGCCCTGCTGGTGCTGTGGCTGGTTTGTTCAGGCGTCGTTTCGGGCCAGTCGGTGTCGGGCCCGCAGGGCACCGCAGCATTGACTCTGGAGGGAGATCTGGCGTCGCAAATGGTGGACGGCCTCGACCGGTTTCTGCTGGGACAGATTGCTGCTGAAGCGGGCAGTCGGCCTGAGCGACTGGCGCTGGATGTGACATCTGCGGATGCTCTGCAGAAGTCGCAGGAACCGCAGCGGCAGCGTCTGGCGAAGATTCTGGGCGTCACTGACCCGCGACTCCCGTTCACTGCTCCGGAAATCATAGCTCCGGCGGGCCAGCAGGCTCAGGTGGCCACAGCCGACTCGTATTCGGTGTTTGCGGTCCGCTGGCCGGTGCTGGGTGATCCGTCTCCGCAGGGGCAGGGTCTGGCGTCAATTGTGGCAGAAGGATTGCTGCTGGAGCCGTCAGCGGCGGCGAAGGCAGCGGTGGTGGTGATTCCGGATGCAGGACAGACTCCGGAGCAGCTGGCGGGATTGCAGCCGGGTCTGGAGCCTGCTCAGCAGACGGCGCGTTTGCTGGCTGAGGCCGGCTGTCGGGTGGTTGTGCCTGCGGTGGTCAGTCGGCAGCGTGAGAAGCGTTTGAATCGAGCTGATCTGACGCAGCGGGAATATCTGCATCGTGCCGCGTTCGAGCTTGGCCGGACACTGGCCGGCTATGAAGTGCAGACTGTGCTGAGTGTTGTGGACTGGTACAGTCGGGGTGCGTCGAAACTGCCGACAGGTGTTTATGGGCATGGTGAAGGCGGCATGGAGGCTTTGTTTGCTGCTGCGCTGGATTCGCGGATTCAGGTGTGTGGGGTGAGTGGTTTTTTTGGCCCGCGTGAACAGTCGTGGCGGGAACCGATTGATCGCAACTTCTTCGGTCTGCTGCGGCATTTTGGTGCGGCCGAGCTGGCAGCTTTGACGGCACCGCGATCGCTGCTGGTGATTCCTGAAGCGGGTCCGGCGCTGGTGCTGGAGGGTAATGGTGGTGCACCGGCTGAGCTGCGTTCTCCGGACGCAGCGGAGGCGGCGACCGAGCTGCAGAGGGCGCAGGCCCTGCTGGGCGGGCATGCAGGTGGACTTAAGCTGCTGGCCGCGGCCGATCGTTCGGAAGTGTCCGGCTGGACCGGCGCTTTTCTTCAGCAGCTGGCGGGAGTGTCGGCAGTGAAGTCCGTGTCCGGCCTGCGTGTGGAAGCTGCTCTGGCCGATCGCACAGAAGGTCGCGAGCGTCGGCTGATTCAGCAGATCGACCGGCATACTCAGCTGCTGCTGCGAGAAAGTCCGTTTGTGCGGGATGCCTTTATGAGCCGACTGGATTACAGCAGTGTGGAGGCCTATGAGAAGTCAGCAGAATCTTACCGTGAGATCTTCCGGAAAGATGTGATTGGTCAGTTTGATCTGCCGCTGCTGCCGTTTAATGCAAAGTCAAGAAAGAGCTGGGAAACGGATTTGTGGACTGGTCATGAAGTGGTGCTGGATGTGTTTCCGGACGTGATGGCCTATGGCGTGCTGCTGCTGCCGAAGGATCTGAAGCCGGGCGAGCGTCGGCCGGTGGTGGTCTGTCAGCATGGTCTGGAGGGTCGTCCGACGGACGTGTTTTTGAACGACAATCCGGCGTATCACGATTTTGCGGCGAAGCTGTGCGAACGGGGATTCATTACTTTTGCACCACAGAATCCGTATATCTTCACAGATCGTTTCCGGACGTTGCAGCGCAAGGCTCAGCCGCTGGGGAAGACTCTGTTTTCAATGATCGTGCCGCAGCATCAGCAGATCGTCAACTGGCTAAAAACTCAGCCGTTTGTCGACGACAGCCGGATCGCATTTTATGGACTCAGTTATGGCGGGAAGTCGGCCATGCGAATTCCGGCGCTGGTGACAGATTACTGTCTGTCGATCTGTTCGGCGGACTTCAATGAGTGGGTATTGAAGAACGCATCGACTCGTCACAACTTCACCTACATGTGGACTGGGGAATACGAGATTTTTGAATGGGATCTGGGCAGTACGTTCAACTATGCGGAGATGGCAGCGTTGATTTGTCCGCGACCGTTCATGGTGGAGCGGGGCCATTTTGACGGAGTTGGGACGGACGACTGGGTGGGTTATGAGTACGGCAAGGTGCGGCATTTGTATGCGGCGAAGCTGAAGCTGGGTGAGCGGACAGAGATTGAGTGGTTTGTGGGTCCGCACACGATCAACGGCAACGGGACGTACCAGTTTCTGCACCGGCACCTCAGCTGGCCGGAGCGAAAGTGACG
>JBJTPZ010000322.1:0-1698 GCA_046075365.1 Planctomycetaceae bacterium | reverse complement strand
CTCCAGCTCACGCAGGAAAACAAAACCGCTGGCTTTCTTTCGGAAGGAAATCTCATGCACGTCCGGAAAAACCAGCCGCACATGCGTCACGCCCTGTGCACCCACATCTGACAGCTCAAAGACATCCGCCGAGTAGTTTCTGAACTCGGTCCTCCCCAGTGTCGTAAACTCCCTGCCGTCCCGCGACACCTGCACCTCGACGGTCCTGGTGCCGCCGAGGGCAGAATTATGGACACGGAGATCGGTCACGTTGTATCTGCCTTGCAAATCTACCGTCACGTGCTTGGGAAACTTCTTCTCGCCATTGCTCGCCCAGGCGGTTTGGTTGTTGTCCCGCAGGTCGCCGTCGGTCAGGCCACCGTAGCGTCCGTTCAGAATCGGCTGATTGCAGACGAACGGTTTGCCCACGCCAATGCCGCAAACTTCCCCGCTCGTTCCGCCACTGGCGGTGGACTCAAACTGATCGGTGCGGAAAGGCACGGCCGGGAACCCCTCCCGGTTGTAAAGATTGCACAGCGGAAAATCAGCCCACGCATAACGCACAGCCATCGGCCCGGCCACTTTCGGACTGCTCACCACAACCTTGTCTCCCTGAATCACGGCATCCGCCCAGTGAAACGTTTTGTCAGCACCGCAAACGGCGAAACCTTTCAGCACATCTGCGGGGACGCGGTGTCCATCGGCGTACACCTCCCTCGTGATCAATCCGCCGCCCACATGGTCAAACTCCAGCACAGCCTGACTGCCCGTCACCGTGAGACGCCTGAACGTCGGCCCGGCAGCGATGAAGTTTTGACCATAAGCCACATGCAACGCTGCCGCAGTCAGCCGCGCGGCAACCACAGGTTTGTCAGGAGGATGAATGTTGGTCTGATGACCGGCGTCAATCGCCACTGCCATGCCGGTGTTGGGCAGCGTCAAAGCCAGCGTCTGGGCCTCCCGCAACCACGCCCAGCCCGTGTCCTCCGGCTCAGGATTATGCTTGTGGTAAGCGGCAAGCTGCACAAACAGAAACGGAAAATCGCCGACGCCCCATTGCTCACGCCACGAATTGATCAGCGTCGGAAACAACGTCCGGTATTGCAGAGCGCGGCTGGTATTGCCTTCACCCTGGTACCAGATCACGCCTTTACAGGGGAACTGCTGCAAGGGAGCAATCATGAAGTTGTAGAGTCCCGAAGGGCGCTTCGGGTGATTCGGCCCCATAGGCGGCTGCGGTGCCCGCGTTCCTCGACGCTCCGCAACAGGCTTCGCTTTCCACGCCGCAAGCTGCTGCTGATACTGCTGCCAAGCCTCGGGGTATCTGGCCACAGACGTCTCGTAGTTCTCAAGGATGTCCGCAAACTCAGGACGGCTTCGCAAGGTATCCGCCGACATCCAGCACTCAGCCGATGTGCCGCCCAGCGTGGCATAGATCAGCCCCACAGCAACTCCGATCTCCGGTTGCAGCCTGCTTCCAAAAAGATAGCCCGTGGCCGAGAATTCCATGGCACTGTCTGCATCGCAAAGCCGCCACTGCCCGCCGAAGGATTCATCCGTCACCACATCGCGCTGCGGCCTGTCTGCACCATCCTGCTTCAGCTTGAACAGCCGGATCAGCGGATTGGCCTGCGGGATGCCGGCGTAAAGGTGCTGATATTCCCGGTATCCTGCACCCTTGTAGACCTTGAGCAGGCCGGCCATGTTCGACTGGCCTGT
>JBJTPZ010000321.1:0-1379 GCA_046075365.1 Planctomycetaceae bacterium | reverse complement strand
CGAAGAGCCTGCATCCACTGAATCTCCTTATGCGTTTCCTTCCCCGCAGTTGCCTTCGGGGGGGCGCTGGTTTCAGTGTGGACGGGATTGCGGCTAAACCGCAATCTGCAGGGCGTCAAAATTCCAGCCTGGCCGAAAGCATGAGCTAAGTTTGCTGACGGGGGAGGCGTTCGATCGTGTGGAGCCTCAATAAAAATGCCCGAGCGGCTTTGCACAGCCGATCGGGCGGATTCCTGGGGAGCAAGACCTCCCGTGGAATGCTGTCAGCATCACGCAGATTCAACGCACCGGTCTCGAAAATCCAGATTTCGGCAGCGTGTTTGTCCGAGGAAAGGTTGCGAGGCCGTTTACACGCCGCGTGCCGGTAACCAGCGGTATTGCCAGGACCCGCAGTGTCGGCGGGAGGTTCGCTGCTGGCAGGCTGCTGCAGCAAAAGTCTCGCGACTCTGAAAATCGCCGCTGAAGCTTGATCCACCTGTGTCAGCAGAGCACCGTGGCGAGGCTGGGATGGCGAAACGATGGCAATCCGGGAATTCCGGGGCGATTGAACCCAGGCGAGCAAAGGGAATTGAGTGTTGGGTTCGGCAGTGAATAAGCTGGAGGTTCGTTTCGACGGAGCGAAACGCGACTATCTGGGGGCTTAACACCATTTCACCATCCCAGGGCGAGGCTATGGTCATACAGGGCAGCAGCTTCGGTACGAAATGCGAGACCCGCTGCGCGCAGCGGTAAACTGCAGGCAGCCAATCGCAGCGGACAGACCATCGGGCTGGAAAGCCCGAGCTACCTCCATTGTCGTTCATTCCTGGTTCAGTCGGTAAGTGGTGGAGTTTCACCCCTGGTCAGCGCACTGACCAGCGTACTGTGGTAGCGGCCCCAACGGCGGGCCACACCAGTTCCGTCTGGTGAAACCGAGTTGAGCCGGCACTTGCGACGCCGCCACTCTGGTGACCTGGAACCTGCTGATTCTGGCGGCAATGAAGGTGCTGTTGGCAATCGCGGCGTTCCCATTCTGACGAGTCGTCGCTTTGCCGTGAGTTCCCCGCCTGATCGGCTCTGACGCCGTCGGAATCTGTTTTCTGACCGGCCCACGACTTATGCGACATTTCTGTCAGCAGTTCCGGGGATGTCTGCTGTGGTTCAGTGATGGGTGTTGGCGGACACGCCGACTTTTGCAAACGGGATGCCCATTCCCCTGACAATCCGGACCAGCATGCAGGGCGCATGCTGGCGGAGATTTGCCCGGCGCACAGATGGTTGAGTCCTGGAGGGGATCTTTGAGTGTCATTTAACTGTTTTTAGGGATGTACGGGATCAGCCCCTGTCGGAACGCGAATTCCTGAATCTCTGGCCTTAACGTTCGAACATCGACTTTGAAC
>JBJTPZ010000320.1:0-2353 GCA_046075365.1 Planctomycetaceae bacterium | reverse complement strand
GCGCAACGGTTTCCAGCACGCTGCCCGGAAGGCCGCATGCCAGAACATACGCAGACTCTGCCAATTGACGCTCAGTCAGCATCGCTTCACCTGAAGAACATCACATCCTGAGGCTGAACCGTCTGTACCAGCACCGCCCGGTCCAGATATTTGTTGCCACGCTCGCACGAGGTCTCCGGCAGAAACGAACACGCATGGCAGCTGGCACCATGCAGCGTGTCGTCAGTGCCCACCACGTGCTCCGAACACAGCGGATCCGATGCACACAAGGCCATCTTCTCCAGTGCCCGCCGAATGTGACGACCAAGTTTGTCCGGTTCACCCAGCGAACACAGGCCCCCCAGCGTTCCCTCACTGTCCGATGCCGCCGTGTAAATCAGTACCCCAGCCATCGGCTCGCCAATGTCCGGCGTCCGCGAATAGATCCGCTCCGTGATCGATGCACTGGTGTAGCCACACTCAATCGCCAGCTGCCGGATCAACGCATGCGAAAACGTATGCAGCAGCACATACCGAATTCCCGGATACGACACTTTTCCCGACAGCTGCCTCGAGCGCTGCCAGATTCCTGCAGCCGTCTCAAACTGCCGATCATACCGGTGCTGCTGCAGCTCCCACTCGCGAATCCGCGACTCGGAAAACTGCAGGAAAATGCCTTCCCCGCGAGTCTCACTGGCCGGCAGCCATGTCGGCTTCTTCCGCGACAACGCGCCCCGGTGAGTCTCCGGCAGGTCGCCCACATCATCAAAGTCACGCGGTGACATCAGCCGAGTAAAACCGATCAGGGAACGCACTTCCCGCAGCTTCTCCACCAGCACAATCTTTTCAAAATACTCAGCATACTCCGCCGGTGGCGACACCGCTCGCAGCTTGAAATTCCTGCTGGGCTCCAGTTGCTCCGGTTTCGTAAACACCAGCCACTCAGGCATCTTCAGGTCACGAGGATCCTTCTCCTCAACCGTTCCCGACTGCTTCGCCTGCACCGCCGCCCAGATCTGATCGTCAGTGTACTTCGCCAGGTCCTTCAGCAGATTGATCGCTCGGAATGCCGTCACAACCTCTCGACTGGTCACTTTCCCCAGAGTCGCCCAACTGTCGTCCACCAGCCGTGGCAAATCGCCTTCAGACTGCGGCACCGACAACGCCGTGATCAGCACCGGAAACCACAGGTTCGATGCCCCCTGCAGCATCGGCCGCACAAACTGCTCCTTGCAGCCATCCTGCTCCGACTCCCGCAGATGCGGCAGCCGGCCTCGGCACGGTGGCAGCACTCCCCTGGCATTCGGCCCAAACGCCTGCCCCATGCGGCGACGCGCACCACAGCCCTTGCACTGCACCTCCACATCCAAAGCCTCACCGCTGGCTCCCAGCTCACGCAGAAACAGTTTCACCTGCCCGCAGTCCTTCTTCCCCAGATGCACAAAATGCACCCACGGGAAGTCGTCCAGATGCCCGCGCTCGCACGTGACCATGAATCGAGCCGGAACCACCTGAGCAGGCCCGCGAGCCGTTCCACCCGCCGTCGAACAGTTATGCACATAACCCGCCTTCTCCGGACGATTTGCCGGAGTCTTCGGTTCAAACAGCCCCGAACTGATCGGGGCCAGCAGTCGACAGCGAGTACACACCATCCAGCGGGGATATGGTGCCACCGGCACACCAATCTGCCGCGATGCATCCAGCCAGTTCGGTGCCGGACCCGCAGCATCGGAAATCCGCGGCGGCGTCCGAAAACTCAGCACCTGCGGCCCCAGTATGTCCTGAGCCGTCCGCAGCAGCCGCTCCTCCCCAATCTCCTGACTGTGGGTGATCGGCCAGTCGTCCAGCCCCATCACCAGCGCCGACATATTCGGCAGGTCCACAATCGAACCCACTCCATACGTCGTCAGCATCTGACTGGGGCGAGCTTCACCGACCTCGCATTTCGGCATGTGCTTCATTCTGCTCATGATGCATCTCCCGCAGCCATGTCCGCTCCCTGCCTGTTGCCATCGCCGCCAGCCGCCTGCCCGTCCTCACTGCCCCCATACGCGCCGTCCAGATCATCCAGCCCGCTGTCATCCACGATGAATTTCACCGTCGGTTCCACGTCCCGCAACGAATTCAGACACGTGAATGTCTCCCACTTCTCAACCGACGGCTGCGAAAGCAACTGCACCATTTCGCCCTTGTTCACGTCTTCCGTGGTCGCAAACGGCGTGTACGTCAGCACGCGGCCACCCGAACGGTTCTGAGCCTCATGCTGCCAGAAATCCACCTTCTGCTTCAGCTGCCCCCGGCAGTAATCACCGTCAGCCACGCCATTCAAGCCAATCTGTTCAGCTCGCCTGGCAATCGTCTCAATCGCGTCCTG
>JBJTPZ010000319.1:0-55422 GCA_046075365.1 Planctomycetaceae bacterium | reverse complement strand
CGTCTGGGAGCCAGTGCCCTGATGCAGGGTCTGTCTGATGGCTACTTTGTCATCCCCTACACCATCGGCGATTATCTGGCAGGGTCAAAGCACGGCAAACTGGCAGAGGACGCGCCGGAATGTCGGGCTGCTCTCCAGGATGCCCAGGATCGCATCACAAAATTGCTGTCTGTCAACGGTCGCCGCACAGTGGATTCGTTCCACCGCGAACTCGGCCTCCTGATGTGGGACTACTGCGGTATGGCTCGTACCAAAGCCGGCCTCGAAGCCACCATCCCGCGAATCAGGGCGCTGCGTGATGAATTCTGGAATAACGTCCGTGTCCCAGGAGACGCCAGTACGCTGAATCAAAGCCTTGAGAAGGCTGGGCGAGTTGCTGACTTTATGGAATTTGCTGAACTGCTGGCTGTCGATGCTCTGCATCGAAACGAATCCTGCGGTGGCCACTTCCGCGAAGAATATCAGACAGAAGACGGCGAAGCCGCTCGTGATGACGAAAACTACAGCTACGTCGCTGCCTGGCAGTTTCAGGGTGCCGGGAATGAACCCGTGCTGCATCGCGAACCGCTGGTGTTTGAAAACGTCAAGCCATCGACCAGGAGTTACAAATAACCATGAGCAGCGAAACTCTGAATCTGACTCTGCGGGTCTGGCGACAGGCAGGTCCCGACAAACCAGGCAACTTCTGCGATTACCGGCTTGACGGCGTCAGCACTCACATGTCCTTCCTTGAAATGCTGGATGTGCTGAATGAAAAACTGATCGCAGCCGGGGACGAACCCGTAGCCTTCGATCACGACTGCCGCGAAGGAATCTGCGGTATGTGCAGCCTGATGATCAACGGACAGGCTCACGGACCGGATCGCGGTACAACCACCTGCCAATTGCACATGCGACGATTCAGCGACGGTCAGACGATCACGATCGAGCCATGGCGAGCCAAACCATTTCCCGTGGTCCGCGATCTGGTTGTTAACCGCTCAGCTTTTGATCGCGTTATCCAGTCCGGCGGCTTTGTCTCGGTCAACACAGGAAACGCACCCGACGGCAACAGCGTGCCGGTACCCGGTAACCGTCAGGAAGTCGCCATGGACGCAGCAGCCTGCATCGGCTGCGGTGCCTGCGTGGCCGCCTGCAAGAACGCATCCGCCATGCTCTTCGTATCAGCCAAAGTCTCCCAGTTGTCCATCCTGCCACAAGGCCAGCCCGAACGCAGCAGTCGCGTGCTGAGCATGGTGGCACAAATGGACAAAGAAGGCTTCGGTTCCTGCACGAACACGTCCGAGTGCGAAGCGGCCTGCCCGGCCGAGGTCAGCGTTTCCCATATCGCTCGACTGAATCGCGAGTACATGAAGGCGCTGGTGTTTGCTGATCGCTGACTTCCTGAATTCCATACGGGGAATAGAACCATGAGAATCCGCCGCATTCAACTGGCCTCCGGTGAGATCTGTCACGCATCCGAGCGTGCAGATGGTTCTCTCGAACGTTTGCAGGGATCGGTCATCGGCGGCTTTGCCCCGACCGGCCAGACCGTCACAGGCATCCGCACACTGGCTCCCGTAGAACCGGTCGCCATCATGTGCATCGGTTTGAATTACCGCCGCCACGCTGAAGAAGGCGGTCAGGCAATTCCTCAGCACCCGGTGCTGTTCATGAAGACGCCTTCAACGCTGCAGAACCCGGAAGATCCGATCATTCTGCCCCGGAAACTTCGCAGCGACATGGTCGACTATGAATGTGAGCTGGCCGTCGTGATCGGACAGACCTGTCTTAATGTGTCCCGCGCTGAGGCACTCAAATACGTCCTGGGCTACACCTGCGCCAATGATGTTTCAGCCCGTGACTGGCAGCGAAATGGCGGTGGCGGTCAGTGGTGTCGCGGCAAAACTTTCGCAACCTTCTGCCCTCTCGGACCGGTACTTGTTACAGCGGATGAAATTCCTGATCCTGGACAACTGGGTATCCGCACCATCCTGAATGGTCGCACCATGCAGGACTGGAACACCAGCGACATGATCTTTGACGTGGCCACACTGATCGAGTTCCTGAGTGCAAGTACGGTTCTGGCCGCTGGCACCGTCATCCTGACAGGCACTCCGCACGGAGTCGGGTTCGCTCAGAATCCGCCACTCTTCCTGCAGCACGGTGACACAGTCAGCATTGAGATCGACGGCATCGGCAGACTGACAAATCCGGTCGTTGAAGAAACCGTCTGAGCCAAACAGGCTGGCTGCGAAGACTTTACCGAACAGGCCTGATTTTCGACATGGTGCTTCTGCAGCACTGGGTTCGGTCTTTCGACAAACAAAAACGGACATCCCTGTCCAGCCGCACAAGACCAGGCTTGCAGCGGTCGACCTCCCTTCGAGGCGGAAGATTAAGCGATTGTCTGACTGATCCGCAATGGAGTCGGGCGATTAGTTATGGATTCTGTTGCAGAATTTCGCACTGGCAGTTCGCAGACGACTGCCAGTGGTACACGACACCTGTTGACGGGCCTCGTTGCCATTCTGATTTGCCTCGGCGTTCAGATGGTGCTCAGCGCCAGCCTGACATCCAGACCAGGCGATCGTGAGTCACTGTTTCTCGGACGACATCTCGCATGGCTGCTGGTTTCACTGTGCTCGGCATGGCTGGCATCCCGGCTCACAGCAATGCAACTGCGGGCCCTGAGCGTACCAGCGTTCTGGCTGCTGTTGATCCTGCTGATCGCCGTGCTGACGCCGGGCATCGGCGCACGCATCAACGGAGCACAACGATGGCTCAGATTTGCCGGCTTTTCCCTGCAGCCATCTGAACTCGGAAGACTCATTCTTCCAATGATGGCAACCCGTCAGCTGACAAGACTGCAGCGACTGGGGGTGGCCGGAGTCAGCAGCATACCGGCTATGATGCTGCCGCTCGCAATTGTGCTGCCACTCGTCGCTGTGGAACCGGACCTCGGAGCCACTGTGTTTCTGGCACTCGGTTACCTGCTTGCCCTTTATTTTGGGGGGTGGCCATTCCGCTGTTTTTTCGTTTGCGCCGCTGCACTTCTGCCCTGCACCGGCCTGCTGCTGCTGCTCAAACCATATCAGCTCAGACGAATCACCGGCTTCCTCGAAACATGGCAGGACATCAGTGCTGCACCGTGGCAGGTAAAGCAGTCACTGTACTCACTTGGAACAGGAGGTCTTCAGGGGACCGGTGTTGGAGCCGGCTGGCAAAAACTGAGCTACCTGCCGGAAGCAAATACCGATTTTGTTTTTGCCGTCATTGGTGAAGAACTCGGACTGCTGGGAACGCTTACCGTGTGCCTGCTGTGGATCTTTCTTTTTCTCTGCGGACGCAGCCTGCTCAACTCACAGGCCGAAGACCCCTTTCGCTGGACGCTGGGCATGACTCTGCTGACTCAACTTGTGCTCCAGGCCATGGCGAATATCGCAGTCGTCACTGCACTGGTGCCTCCCAAAGGAGTCCCACATCCGTTCATCAGCTACGGAGGCACAAATCTGCTGGTCAGCCTTGTGGCGGTCGGGCTGATTCTGGGGCCGGCAAAATCACCAGGAAACTCAGTTCCCTGTAACCATCAGTCAAACAGATAACTCACGGATTCATTGCGGTGCACACGACGTATCGCCTCACCCAGCAGCTCAGCCACCGACACAACTGTCAGACCTGACAGTCGACTGCCCACAGGCATCGGACAAGTGTTGGATACCACGATCCCATCGACACGAGCCTGTTGCAGCCGCTGCACCGCAGGACCACACAGCACAGCATGAGTCGCACCGAGGTAAATTCGCTTCGCACCATGCGCTCGCACAACCTCAACCGCGCCACAAATTGAACCGGCCGTCGTAATCATGTCGTCAAATATCAATGCGGTCTTGCCCTCAATCGGACCACCAATCAGATTCGCCTGACGAGTCTCCAGGGCATTGGCACGACGCTTGTCCACAATTGCCAGCGAACCTCCAAGGTTCTCCTTGTGCTGCAATGTTCTTTTAATGCTGCCCTCATCAGGACTGATTATCACCAGCTCATCCTGAGGAATTGCCAGCGATGCAAAATGCCGGTCCAAAATCGGCGCTGCATACAAATGATCCACCGGAACATCAAAGAAACCCTGAATCTGCGCGGCATGCAGATCCATCGTTAACACCCTGTGAGCACCAGCCTGAACAATCAGATTAGCGACCAGCTTCGAAGTGATCGGAACACGACCAGAATCCTTGCGGTCCTGACGAGCATACCCGAAATACGGAATCACGGCTGTAATCCGCGAGGCACTGGCCCGGCGACAGGCGTCGATCATCACCAGCAACTCAACCAGATTCTCATTCACCGGTGGACACGTCGGCTGAATCAGAAATACGTCACAGCCACGAATATTCTGATTCAGCTTGATGCTGGTTTCCCCGTCCGGGAAATTCCCCACATCCACCGCCCCCAGAGAAATGCCAAGATACGAAGCAATCTCGCGAGACAGATCAGGGTTGGCACGACCACTGAGTATTGTCAGATGCTCATACATTGAAAAACCTGCTGACTGCCGGTCGACCATACAAAAACGCCGCGACTGCCGAGACAGACGCACTGTACCTTTGAGTACCCCGAAACTGCATGCTGACGTATCACGGCACGACTGTCAATCAGGGGAAGCTGCGGAACCCAGAGAAACCAGCGTCTGCAAATGCGCACTTTCCGCATACGTCAGAGAAGGCCCCACAGGCGTCACCGTCACACGCTGCAAAAACAGCTCTTCCACATCGCTGCCAGCCACTCGCGGACGATCCCGATACGATGCTGAATACCCCAGCAGCTCGGAATCCTGACTGGTTTCCAGCACCTGAAACTGCACTGCATGAGGCTCGATCCCGTGAGGCACAAACAACACCTCCTCCGGATAACACTCCCCAGCTACCGTCGGAAAGTTCACGTTCCAGAAATGCCCCGCCGGCAGTCTGTACTCCGGACGCAGCAGCAACTTCACAACCTTCCCGACCTGCCGTGACAGAATCGCCCAGTTAATCGGAAAATCACTATGAATCAGACGAGACACCGCGATCGCCGGAACCCCCAGCAAAGCAGCCTCGCGAGCCGCTGCTGCAGTGCCCGAATAAAACAGATCCACACCCAGATTCGCCCCAGGGTTGATTCCAGCCACAACACAATCCGGCGGATTGTCAGACATCACATGCCGCAGCCCCACACGAATACAGTCAGCCGGTGAAGAATGCACAATGCGCATATCGCCAAATGGAGCAACCAGACGCTGCTCAACCCGGATCGGATTCTTTGTATCCACCGCATGCCCCCGCGAGCTGTGGCAGATCGCAGGAGCCACAACCTCAACCGTCCCCAAAGGTACCAGAGCCTGCCACAGCGCCTGCAGCCCAGGAGCATCAAAACCGTCGTCATTCGTAATCAGAAACCGCATCTGTCAACCTTCCCTTATCAGACACCCGCCCTGCTCAGACTGCAGCCCGTGTCTGAGCCGCACCGCGACGACTCAATGCACGCTCTACCGCTGCCATGACATCCCCGCCCAGCCGGAAATCGCCCCCAGCCGCACTCTCAGAAATCTGCCACGCCCGCTTCGCACCGCACAACGCCGCTGTTACCCCGGACTGCTGCACTGTCCACGCAACGACCAGCGTGGTCAGAGAAATCCCCAGAACAGACGCTAATTCCCGCAGCTCGTCCACCAGATCCTGATTGCGCTGCCACTCCTGACCCTGAAACATTGGGTACTTCTTTCGACCATCACCGTCGGCAAAAATGTGGTCGCGCGACAGTCGCCCCGACAAAAGCCCCTTCAGCAGCGGCCAGTACACACAGACGGAAATCCCCTCCGACAAACACCACGGCAGAACGTCTGCCTCAATTTCACGCTGCAGCATGTTGTAAGCAGGCTGCACTGCCGTCAGAGGACAAATCGCATGAAACTCTCGCAACTGGACCAAAGACAAATTCGAAGCACCCGCAAATCGCACCTTGCCGGACTGAATCAGTTCACCAATCGCTCCCGCTGATTCCGCCAGCGAAATGCTCGGATCAGCCGCATGCAGATAGTAAAGATCCACCGTTTCACGCCGCAGACGTCGCAGCGATCCCTCACACTGCCGCACCAGATCAGACGCAGCAGCCGCATGGAACTGACGACCATCAGCTGTTCTGTCCAGCCCGCCCTTCGTGGCAATCACCACATCTGCAGCTCGCTCCGACAACACCCGCGCAATCAGGTCTTCACTAATCCCATACGACCATGCCGTGTCCAGAAAATTGATCCCCGAGTCCAGTGCCGCTCGCAGCGTCGCCAGACTGTCCTCGATATTCACATCCAGACTGGTCAGACCAGACACCGGCCAGCAGCCCATTGCCACTGACGAAATCCGCAGGTGTGTTCGGCCCAGCTGTCGGTATTGCATCTCAATAAACTCCCCCCGCCCACATTTCCCGTTCGCAACCAGCACTCACCGCAGTCGAATATCCACACTGGCACTGTGAGCCGTCAGGCCCTCCTTCGCCGCCATCAAACGCACTCCGTCCGCCTCCGCTGACAGTGACTGCCGATCATACTGAATGATCGAACTGCGTTTCAAAAAATCGGCAGATGCCAGGCCGTTTGCAAATCGTGCCGTGCCGCCCGTCGGCAGTACGTGCGAAGGACCGGCGATATAATCGCCCAGCGCCACGGGAGTATGGTGGCCCAGAAAAATCGCGCCCGCATTCTGAATCTGAGCCAGCATCGGTTCCGGATCATCCATCGAAATATGCAGATGCTCCGGAGCCAGCTCGTCCGTTAATCGAGCAGCCTCCGCAGCATCCCGCGCCAAAATCAATGCCCCATACTCACGCAGTGACTGCGCCGCCAAACCACCCCGGTCCAGCTCGGTAAGCTGACTCCGCAATGCAGACTCAACCGCATCCAGCAAAGGCTCGTGCCACGTAATCAACACCCCCGATCCCGGGCTGTGCTCAGCCTGCGAAATCAGATCCGCCGCCACAAATTCCGCTCGAGCAGTCTCGTCCGCCAGCACAATCACCTCGCTCGGACCCGCTATGCTGTCAATGTCCACATCACCAAATACATGCTGCTTGGCCAAAGCCACAAACAGATTGCCCGGACCCACAATCTTGTCCGCTCGCATAATCCCCTCAACTCCATAAGCCAGAGCCGCTACAGCCTGCGCACCGCCAATTCGATAGACCTCCGTCACACCAATCTCATGACAGACGGCCAGCAGATCATTGTTGTACCCGCCAAATGCCGTCGGCGGCACGACCACCGCAATCTCACGAACACCTGCAGTCAAAGCCGGAACCGCCGTCATCAACACCGTTGACGGATACGCCGCTGCTCCACCAGGTACACAGATCCCCACGCGACGCATCGGTAAATGACGCTGCCTCAGGATCACTCGACCACCACCCAGACTGCGCTCCACGCGAGCGTCAGTGGGCAGCACCGCCCGCTGAAACTCCGCCACGTTCTCTCGAATCCGTCGCACCACCTGCAATAACGCCGGATCAGCTGCCTGCACCGCCGCCCGAAACTCAGCCCCGGACACTCGCACCGTCTCAGCTGTTAACTGCACCCGATCCAGCTTCAACGTGTAGTCCAGCACCGATCCCAAACCGTCACGCCGCACGTCCTCACAAATCCGACGGACAACCTCCCGCGGACTCAACGCCTCACCAAACAACTCCAGCGTCCGCTGCCGACCAGACTCGGATACAACATCCCCACGCGGACTCAGCTTCTGACGCAACTGCCGAAATAACCCACTTGCATCAGACTGACGACAATCAATTCGGGGAATCAGCGATTCACTTGACATACGTGCACTTCACCTGTGAGTTCTGTTGCTGGAAATTTTTCCCCGCCGTCGCGTCGGTACCAGCCTGCTTCGCGCCCAATCCTCGCCCCATTAAAGCCGGATTTCGCTGAAATTCAGTCTCACAGCTGCCTGCAACGGGCGTTTTCCGCCAAGTGGCAGCACCATCATTGTGTTCCAACCCTCCGTACCGTATGCTTTCCAGCAGATCAGTCGACAGGTGAAAGTCCTTCGGAGAACCCACATGCATACCTCACGATTTCTGCTGTGCTTCCTGCTGTTGTCCGCAACCACTGCCGCTCAGGAACTCACGGATGCTGACAAGGCCCTGATTCAGAAAATTCAGGAAGCCGGTGGTCAGGCAATGCCGCTCGCAAAAAATGACGCTCGCCTCACCGTGGCATTTCACCTTTCCGACAAAGATGTCACCGATGACACCCTCGCCATCCTCAAAGACGCCGCCAGCATCCACTCACTGAATCTTCGCGGCACAAAAATCACAGACGCCGGGCTCGCTCATATTGCCGGCCTGAATGGACTTACCCGCCTGCACCTCGAAAAGACCGCAGTCACCGATGCCGGACTGGCACACATCGCTGCACTCCCGGCACTGGAATACCTGAATCTCTACGAAACCAAAGTCACTGATGCCGGACTGCCACATCTGGCCGGTATTAAGTCCCTGCGAAGACTGTTCGTCTGGCAAAGCGGAATTACAGAAGCCGGTGAAGAGACACTGAAAGCAGCCAATGCCGAAATTCAGATCGTCCCAGACTTCCGCCGCGATCGTGAACGCGAAATTGCCGAAGCCGGTCGCGCCGCCGAAGATGCCGGCAAACTCATCGAAGAACTGGCCGCAATGGCCGAAGCTCACAAGAAAACGGTCGCCGACACCGCCGCTGCCAGCGAAGCTGCCGCCAAAGCACACACAGAAGCACAAACCGCTCTCGACACCGCTAACAAGGCTCTCGAAGCCGCCAACGCAGCCAAAGCCGCCGCAGATAAAGCACTCGCGGATCTGAAAGCCGACCCAAACTCCCCCAAAGACGCAGTAACAGCCGCTGAAACTGCCGTCACTGAGGCACAAAAAACAGTCGAAACAGCCACCGCTGCGGTCGAGCCACTGAAAAAGCCTGCAGAAGAAAAGAAAGCTGCCGCGGACGCCGCGAAAAAAGCCGCCGACGAAGCAACTGCAAAAGCTGCTGATCTGAAAAATAAATCCGATGAGGCCGTCAAGAAAGCCGGCGAACTCAAAGCAAAACACGATGAACTCAAGGCCAAACACGCCGAACTCATCGCCAAACCAGCTGCCGGCTGAGCCGCTCACAACTCTGTTCAATTTCAACAGGCGATCCGACACCACAGTCGGATCGCCTTTTTCTTTCCTGCACAACAGATTCCTCACCCTATGCAGACAATGCCACTGCCCACATCCTGGCCGCAATTGCAACAGGCCGCCCGCAGCGTTCGCAGACTCGCATGGGCTCCCTACTCAAAGTTCCAGGTAGGTGCAGCACTGCTGACCGAATCGGGCGAAATCATCTCCGGATGCAATGTCGAAAACGCCTCACTCGGTTTGACCATCTGTGCCGAAAGAACCGCAGTCTGCCAGGCCATCGCTCGAGGCTTCAGGGAATTCTCCGCCATCTGCGTTTCCCTCTCCGGAAACCCCGTTCCCTGCGGAGCATGTCGACAATTCCTGCTGGAATTCAATCCGCAGATCCTCGTCCTGCTCGATAATACAGATCACCCTGACGGCACACTTCCCGATTGCGTCAGCCTCGAATCCCTGCTTCCTCGAGCCTTCAGGCTGGAACGCTGAGACTGCCGTCAGCGACGACGACGACGACCGAATCCACGATCACGGCCCGATGAACGACCAGCAGCAGCCCCGCCACCCTGCTCCAGCCGATCCAGCTCCAGTAAACGACGGTCCGCATTGAAAATCGGCAATGGCAATGACTCCGCAAGACTCATGGCTCGCTCAGCATCAACACCCGACCTCGCCCTGCCCTCGCCGCGAAATATCGGCAACCCCCGCTGCATCGCTATCAGCTCTCGGCGAGTCATTCCGGCGGGAGCCTCGGGCCAGGGACCGGAAAGTTCACGCCATTCAAAGAAATGAGGCACGATCTTCAGCATATAGGACCAGTACAGCGGGTGATCTGTCTGCAGCACAAATCGCCCCCCCGGCTGCAATGACCGGTGCACCAGACTAAGGAACTCAGGAGTAATCAACCTGCGCGACACCTGATCTCGTCGATACCAGGGCTGCGGGTGATAACAATGCACCTCGGAAATCGAACCCGCCGCAATATGCTTCAGCAACAGCTCACGACCGCCAATGACTGCCCACCGAGTATTGTGGAGACCACGATGATTGGCCCGCCGTGTTGCATAACGAATCACCACAGGCAGAATGTCGACGCCTAAAAAATCACATTCCGGTCGCGATAAAGCCCCCACCAGCGTCGAACGCCCATTTCCACAGCCAATATCGATCACACGCTCCGCCGTGCGACCAAACAGCACATCCCAGTCCAATATTCCGTCCGGCAGCTTCTTCAGAGCTGTACGCGCCCACTGTTCCTGCGGCAAAACTACCCCAGGAACCGGAATGCCAAACTCGTCCTCTGTACTGCCGGGCGGCGGAATCAGCTCTGTCATCAGACTGTGCAACCTTAACTCATGGAAACAACGGTCTGCTCACTCACCGCAAAAACCTGATCCGCAGCACCAACCTGCAAAACACGACCATCCACAAACCGGCTAAATGCCGGCAATACCAGGACATCACCCCGCAGCAAAAAACACGGCAGCCGCAGCGAATCACGACCCGGCCCCCGCAGTCTCACCACCGGATGCAAATGCCCCGCCACACCCGGCCCCCGACATTGCTCGGGATCATGACATAACTGCAGACCTGCATCAGCAAACGGTTCTGAAAAACATGTCATCTGCCAGTCATCCGGAGGATCCCCGGAAGCGAGGTCATGATTACCCCGCACCAGCTCCATACGCACGCTGGCATGCCGCCGACGCCACTCGGTCACCTGCTGAATCATCCGCTCACACCTGCCCCGCCGGGCATGCAGCAAATCACCCAAAATAATCAGCCTCGCAGCGCCTGTCACAGTCAGCAAGTCCGTCAGCAGCTCCAGTGTCCTGGCGGTTTGATCCGGCACTGGTATTGCCATCGCACGAAATGTCGCTTCCTTCCCCAGATGCAGATCACTCACCATGACCGTCCGGGCCGCAGCATCCCAGACTGCGTGCTGCGGCAAAAGCACAAGTCCCAGCCCCCCCAGCTGCACACACGGACCGGACAGCAGCAAATCAGAGATGCCAACGGAATCGACCATCGACCGCACAATCGCTCCCGCACTCATGCTTCATACAACGCTCGACCGCAGTCGCGACAGATAACAAATACGCCCGTTCGCATCCGAACCATGTCCTGAGCAGTAACGCGAGTACTGCAGGCAGAACAAAAGTCATCTTCCATTACAGCCACGGCAGCCGCGCCATGAGCTGCACGCAGTCTCTTCCATGTCGCCATCTCTGATCCCGGTACCACCTTCTCAGCTTCGGCTGTCTGCTGCTGCAGAGCGGCGATACCTGCTTCAAGCTTCGGTTTCAGGTCAGCGTAATCCGCCTTTGCCGCCTGCAGCTGCTGACGACGCTTCTGCAGCTCGGCCTCCAGATCCTTCAAACGCTTCTGTGCCTCATCGACAGCTTCCAGACCCAGCAAACCCGTCTCTTCGATGTCACCGCGGTCCTTCTTCGCTGTGACAATCTGACCCTTGATAATGTCGTACTCTTTGTTGGTAGAAGCAGTATTCAACTGACCTTCCAGCTTGAGTATCTCAGCTTCCTTCGAACGCAGCCTGAGATTTGCCTCGTCCGCTGATCGCTTCGCATCCCTGATCGCAAGTTTCTGCTGCTCAATCTGCTGCTCACCTGCAGCCACCTGACGCTCAGCCACCGCGATTCGACGCGGCCCGTCAGCCAGCCCCGCCTCAGCCTCCGCCAACTGCTGCAGCAGACCGTGCAGAACCTTCAGACCAGCCGACGTTTCCGAAGCCATATCAATACTCTCTTTCAAAGAAATAAATCACCCGGCTGCGACACCAGTGTAATATCCTGGCTCAGAACCCGGCTTCCACTTGATGTTGCAGCCAATACTGGGTCGCTGCTGACCAGGCACCTCCCGCCCCTCCAGCACAGCATCACAGGCAGACCGCAGATCCGCCCCCGTCACCGGCACGCCGTTACCAGGTCGACTGCTGTCGAACTGCCCCCGATACACCAGCGAATGATCACGGTCGAACAGAAAGAAATCCGGAGTACACGCGGCACGATAGGCCATCGCTGCCTCCTGTGTCTCATCGTACAAATACGGGAATGTGTATCCCGCCGATGCTGACTCAAGGCGCATCTGCTCGGGCCCGTCCTGTGGATGCGAACCCACAAAGTTACTGCTGATCCCAACAACAGCCACGCCCCGAGCTGCATATTCGGTCGCAAACTGAGCCAGTGCCGAACGAATATGCACCACAAACGGACAGTGGTTGCACATGAACACAACACACAATGGCCGGCCGGCAAACTGCGATCGGCTGATCATCCGCCCGTCTGTACCCGGCAGCGAAAAATCGGGTGCCTGAGTACCGAGCGGCAGCATCGTGGAAGCGGTCTTGACCATGACTGTCTATTCCTCAGTTAACAACTCAGCCGGCAGCATCCAGTTCCTGTATCCGCCGAATCAAAGGCCCGATAATCGGTTCCGGAACGAAATCCTTCAATCGATCCCGTACCCGTTCCCGAGTCATTTTCGCAATCTGCCGAATCAAAGAACTTGAGATATGCGCAAATCGCTCATCCGACATCAGAAACACCGACTCAATCTCGTCGTCCAAAACACGATTCGTCAGAGTCATTGAGAATTCGGTCTCAATATCCGAAAGTGTGCGGACTCCACGCAGCAGAATTCGACTTCCACAACTGCGCACAAATTCCACTGCCAGACCATCAAAACCACGCACCTCAACGTTCCGAAATTCACTCACCGCCGCACGACACAACTCAAGTCGCTCAGCCGGCGAAAACAGTGCATTCTTGTCCGGATTGATGCCAATTCCGACCGTTACCTGACCAAATATCCGCGCAGCACGCCGGATAATGTCCAGATGCCCCAGTGTCATGGGGTCAAAACTGCCCACATAACAGGCCGAAGAGGATGCAGAAGACATGAAGCTTCTCTGTCAGACTGAAACCCGCGATATGACGAGATCAGCAGAATAACCGTCCGAACAGCATTTTTCAGCACGACAGCCGTCGATAACGGAAAATTACCGAGTGCTCCGGTTCCGAGGATTCTCAGTTCGCCAGCACACCGCCAGAAAAAGCCTCCGGCAATCCATCACCCAGCAGCTCAAATGGACGACGAGAAACCTCCTGACCCGAACTCTTCAACACCACCCAGTAACGCCCCGGCACCAGTTTGTCAGCCGTCATATAGCTGAACTTCGCAAACAACTGATCCCGAGTCACAAACTGGCCGGCCACATCAATCACCCGGTCCTCTGCATCCTGAATCACACACTCCACCCACAAATCCTCGTGAGGAGGATTCAGGTTGCACTGAGCAATCACCACATCACCCGAATCAAACTGCTGCCGACGATTCGCCAGCTGCCCGGCCATCACCATGCTGCCAATATCAAAGGAAAAGAACTTGTCCTTCTCACGCAGTGGCTGCTGCGAATTAATCATCTGACGAGCTTCGGCAGTGTCCATCACTGGTAACGCCAGCGGTGCCCCGTTGCCACGAATACCGTAAATATCCAGTCGATAGTCCACCTCCACAGAACCCACCGCCACAACCAGCCCGGCCGCCACCCAGATCCCGGCCAGCGGTA
Organism: Planctomycetaceae bacterium; assembly: GCA_046075365.1. Classification (GTDB taxonomy): domain Bacteria; phylum Planctomycetota; class Planctomycetia; order Planctomycetales; family Planctomycetaceae; genus SXXK01. The sequence goes on along the minus strand of JBJTPZ010000319.1, from coordinate 41,678 downwards.
CCATCACCGGCCGACGCTCAAACAAAGTCGCAGCCAGCACCCGCGGCTGACCCAGCCACGCCAGTCGCAGTCGCCCCAGCAAAACTCGAATCGCCGCAATATCACCCTCGTTCAAAAATGCCAGATAACACATCGTGCAGATGAACGGGAAAATCCACAGCCCCAGCGAAAATATCGTCATCAGATGAAACACCACACCCAGCCCCAGTGCGGCAAAACGCCCCAGCGGACGCCAGACAAGAAACGGAAACGTCACTTCCCAAACCACAGTGATGTAACTGCTGATCATCAGCACTGCAGGAGACAGCGCCATCATCTCACCTATCGGATTCGGCCAGTTCCAGTTGCTCACCAGCCAGTAACGCATCTGCTCCCCACTGAAAAACTCAGGAGTCTGCACTTTCGTGATCGCAGCACCAAAATAAATCGCTGCAAACAGAATCTGAATCAGCCGGGCCGGCCAGACCGGAACACGAACAGGCAGGGCCGCCATACCACCACCACTGGCACGCCGCTTTAAGACCGCATCAACCGACCACACTGCCCCGCAGTCCGAAATCGCCAAAATTACCAGCACATGAGCAGCAATGACCGAATACTTGGTCATCGTGCCAATCGCATCCAGCATATTGAAGTAGATGTAAAGCGCCGCTCCAATCAGAAAAGACAGTCTCGTCCGAAAACCAAACACTCCGCAAAGCAACGCAAACAACATCACACCATACAGCCCGGCTGCAAGCTCACCCGGCAGCTCCGGAAGCAACCGACCATCACCAAACAGCTCCGCCAGCTGCTGCGGACAACCGTCCGCAGAATACAGCTCCCGAACCCGAAAAAATCGACGGCACATCGGGATCAGCGCAACCACCGGCAAGCACATCCGCACCAAAGCAAGTCCGTATGGAGCCTCCTCGGCAAAAAAGAATTGCTCCACAGCGGCAAACAGCGATTTCACACTCTTCTTAATCGACATCGAAATCTCCTCACCTGCTCGCCGCACCAAATCAACCGCTCAAAATCAATTGCTCAAACCACCGTCCGACGAAGAAAACGACGAATTTGTTTCCACTGCCAGCCGCGGGTTGAAAAATGTGTTGTAAAACGGCGAAGCACCCTGCGCCTGTGTACGCAGTCGAGGATTGTCAGCTATCGACTTCAGCCCCTGCGCCACATACCAGTCCGGATTCGACTCAATCAATGTCCCGTCGGCAGCGCAAATCGCTCGCAGATTGAAATATGACTGCTGATCCTTCGGTTCGTGAAAATAGCTGGACCACAGACGATCGGGCACATTGAACTGCTTCGGCCAGATCTCCTGAACCACGTACACACGGTCGATCGGAGGATGGTCCGTATGCGCCAGCACATTCCGGATATGCCGCGGTGCCAGATTGTTGCTCACATCATAATTCACACGGTCCACGTGCCCGAATGGCTGAAAGGCGCCCCACGGCTCCCGCACGCGGTAATAGTTGCCAGCCGAATCCTCCGCAATGAAATGCGTGCGGTTGTCAAATGCCTGCCAGCCGCAGAACATATCCCACACCACAAAATACCCCAGCGTGTTGCCCGCCGACGGAATCTTCAGCGCATGACCAACTATGCCCCAGCTCAAAAGCAGCAGATAACTGCCAATCAGCAGACCTGCACCCCATCGGCGAAGCTTCATGCAACACCAGCCTTCCATGGCCAGAACCTTCACTTAAACCGCCTCACAATCAGCACTCCTGACTGTCCCGGTTTTGTGAAATTCGGTCAAGATCGACCTGCACCGAACACCTCCATCCACGACCCGTTTAAGCAATTTTCTCGCGAAAAATTCGGGAAACTGTGCGAAAAGCGAGCGTTCCCGGCACAGCACAACTGTGCAACACCGCTATTCTGCACCTAGTTCGCCGGACTCAGCCAAATCCGCCCTACTTCCGCCAGCCACCCAATACCATGCGCACGGCTCATGTCATCACCCGACTCATCATCGGCGGCGCTCAGGAAAATACACTCTTCAACGTCGATGATCAGCATCACCTCTTCGGAGATGATGTCTGCCTGATCACAGGCCCCGGCGCAGGACCCGAAGGCTCTCTCGAAAAACAGGCCCTCGACCGCGGACTGCAGCTGATCGTCCTCCCCGAACTCATTCGCAGCCTCAATCCACTGCAGGACCTGCTGGCGCTCCGCGCCATCCGGAAATCACTCAGCCAGTTCCGCCCCGAAATCGTCCACACCCACAGCTCCAAAGCCGGAATCCTCGGCAGACTGGCCGCACACCAGTTGAAAATACCTGCCGTCCACACCATTCACGGAGCCGCCTTTCATTACGGTCAGCAGGCGGTCCTGCAATTCGCCTTTCGCCAGGCTGAAAAAATGGCGGCTCGCTGGTGCCAGCACTTCATCTCAGTCTGCGACGCCATGACCCGACAGTACGTCACGGCCGGCATCGCACCCGTCGACAAATTCACCACCATCTACAGTGGCATGGATGTCGATCGCTTTCTGTGCCCAGCAGTCCCGCCCTCAGAAATTCGCAAACAACTGAACCTTTCCGAAAATGATGTCGTCTTCGGTAAGGTCGGCAGACTCTTCAACCTCAAAGGACACAACTACCTCATCGAAGCAGCAGCAACCGTCGCCAGCCACATCCCCAACGCAAAGTTCATGCTCGTCGGAGACGGCAGCCTGCGCGAAGTCTATCAGCAGCGCATTCAGCAGCTGGGACTGACAGATAAATTCCGCTTCACTGGACTCGTTCCACCCGATCGGGTCCCCGATTTCATACACGCAGCAGATGTCGTCGTACACACCAGCGACTGGGAAGGTCTGCCACGTGTCGTGCCACAGGGACTGCTGGCCGGAAAACCCGTGGTGGCCTTCGACATCGACGGCACACCGGAAGTGTGCATCGAAGGAGTCACCGGTTGCCTCGTCCCGCATCGCAATATTGAAATACTGGCCCGCGCCATGGTGCAGCTGGGACAGGACGCTGCCCTGCGCACAAGACTGGGAAACTGCGGCCGCGAAATGTTCACCCAGCAGTTTCGCCACGAATACATGACCGCCCGCATCCGCGAAGTGTACCAAAAAGTGCTTGCACAGACCCGCTGACCGCACCACCCACCCGAACCCGAAATCAGCCACCATTCCGCAGATGCTGCACCCACGCCGGAGGCAGATTTATCCACACGCTGTCACGACAAATTCGACTGCGCTGACATTGCTCAGCCATGATCTTGTCAATCTCAACAATCCGTCGCCGGTCTGCACCAAAAGTCACCAGCTTTCGCATCGGACGCACGTACATGTACTCAAAATAGCTCAATACTCCGCCCGTTTTCAGCAGACGAAAATATGCGTCCGTGATTTCTTGTACCAGCGCCGCCGGAAAATTATTCAGCGGCAGACCCGAAATGACAAAATCATACGGTGACTCGGCCACAAACTGCTGGATCGGCAACTGCTGAATGCGACATTGCGAAACCACCGCTGACCATGCCGGGTCCGCCTGAAATCGCTGCTGCAAAATTCGCACAAATTCGCCATTCAGTTCCACCAGATCAAATACGTCGCCAGGACGCAGCAACCGCACTATGCTGTCCGTCACCGGACCAGTCCCCGGACCAATCTCCAGCACTCGTACAGGTGCTGAACCGGCCTTGCGCGAGGCCAAAAAACGAGTCATCGCAGCGGCCAGAAATGGACTGCTTGGAGCAATCGCCCCCGTCGTTTCAAACTGTTCGCGAAACTGACGAAAAAAAGCCCCGTAACCGGCAAAAAATCCAGCCATAAACATCCCGAGTGCTGACCAAAACACGGTAGAAATTCAACCCCCCCCTTGTACCGCACATTCAGCCGGCAGAAAAGCACCAGCCAAAGATTCATTCGCATTTCAGCACGGCTTCAGCAATACTTCCAGCACCAAACCCCTTTCACACGGAATTCAGTTGCCCATGCGATCACTGCTCCTGAACCTGCTGCTGCTGCCCACCCTGCTGATGCTCACCCCACAGACCCAGGCACAAAACACAGAACTTCCCGGTAAACGCAGCACATGGAATGGATTCGTCCGGACTGACTTTGAAGTGAATGAACGTCCCGTCACCGTGATCATCCCGCGGCAACCAGCTGACGGCCAGCCATGGGTCTGGCACGGAGAATTCTTCGGACACAGACCCATCCCAGACGTTGCGCTGCTGGGACGAGGCTTCCATATTGTCTATACCCGCTGCAGCGATCTTTTCGGAGCCCCCACAGCAATCAGTCACTGGAACCAGGTCTATCAGACACTCACTGACAAACACGGATTCGGCCCGCGACCAGCACTCGTTGGCACCAGCCGCGGCGGTCTTTATTGCTATAACTGGGCTGCGGCCAACCCCCTGAAGGTTTCCTGCATCTTCGGAGATGCCCCGGTCTGCGATATCCGCAGCTGGCCAATGGGACAAGGCACAGGAAAACGAAGCGATGCTGAAGTCCGCAAACTGCAGGCAGTCTACAATATCAGCGATGAACAAATGCTGGCCGAAAAAGCACTCAGCCCCGTCGACCACCTGCAGCCACTGGCCAGTGCATCCATCCCGCTGCTGCACATCAGCGGCGATGCTGATGACATCGTTCCCATTCAGGAAAACACCTTGCTGCTGCAACAAAGATACCAGGCACTGGGCGGCAGCATGCAGGTGATTGTGAAACCCGGAGTCGCACACGTGCACGGACTTGAGGATTCCACTCCCATTGTCGAATTCATCGATAAACACGGTCGTTAGAGGAAAATGCGAGAGGGGGGAGTTGAACCCCCACGCCCGAAGGCACAGGATCCTAAATCCAGCGCGTCTGCCAGTTTCGCCACTCTCGCAGCAGTTTCCTCCCGTATCCTCGCAGGACACTGCCGGGATTTCAACACGACAGGCACTGCATCCCGCAGGTTCGCGGGAATCCGAAGACCGCTCAGCCAGAAACCGACAATCACCCGGACTTTCCAGATCCAGCACCTTCCCCGGCACGTACAGAACGCTCCAGCAGCCACCAGCGAGCACTTGTCACCCGCTCGCGAAGCCCAAACTGCGATTTCGCCACCCCGCTGACAATCGCCGCAATCTCCACCGGATCGTCACTCACCCTGAATAGCTGCAGATCCCCGGCAGAAATTGTCCCCTCAGCAACCATCGTTTCCCGCAGATACTCCAGCAGCGGGTTCCAGAACTCCGAGCCAGCCAGAACAATGGGAAAAGCTTCGATCTTGCGAGTTTGTACCAGAGTCAAAATTTCGAAAAGCTCGTCAATCGTCCCATAACCACCTGGCAGCGCCACAAAACCATACGAATACTTCGCCAGCATCAGCTTGCGAATAAAGAAGTACCGAAAATCCACAAACAGATCCAGCCATCGATTCGGCTGCTGCTCAAACGGCAGACGAATATTGCAGCCCACACTGCGCCCGCCAGCCTCACGAGCCCCCCGGTTTGCCGCCTCCATAATCCCCGGACCTCCGCCGGTCATTACCGTAAACCCCTCAGCCACAATCGCCGCTCCAATTCGCCGCGCAAGCTGATAATAACGATGGCTCTCCGGAAACCTCGCAGAACCAAACACCGTCACACAGGGCCCCACAAAATGCAAATGCCGAAAACCACGCAACATCTCTGTGAATGCCCGCACCAGCATCACCAGCTCACGCCAGCGCGACTGAGGACCCTGGAGAAACTTCTGAGGCCTCTCAGCATTCCACGGCGCGCCTTCAGCAGCAGCGGACCCGCCACCCCCAATCCTGTTCACATCCATAGATCACTCAACTCCTGTCCGCACCCCCGGACCCACCGTCACGCTGCAACCACTCCCCAATGCTCTCAACCAGACGCCCCGCCAGACTCAGCCCGGCCGTGCGGCGAGTCAGCAACAGGACTCCGTCAACCAGCGAAACGTCACGAATCACAGCCACCGAGTCCCTCAGCTGCAGCTCATCAGCCAGCTTCGAAATCTCCACACGCTCAGCTGCCCGATACAACTGCCTGATCACCGCAGCGCAAACCTCGATGTTCACTCGCTGCAGCTCAAGCTGCCGGCGATTCGCAAACACAGCCGCCGCCGCCAGACGCTGGGGCATGCACAACACCCCCACCAGTTTTTCCTGCCACGAAAGATCCGTATCCATATTGCCAAATGCATACGTCCACACCGCCGGCAAACCCTGCGCCAGACGATACCGCACTTCCCCGTCACCCGGCTCTGCACCCGAGACCTCTCGATCACCCAGATTGTCCGGCAGCCGTCGCAGCGTCAGCCACTGCACCACTCCCAGAATCCCCCCCGAAAACAGGAAGGCCATCGAAAAACTGCCTACAAAGCCAATCCGCACAATCAGCGTCACCAGACCCAGCTCAAGCAGCCAGGCAACACCGGCCAGACCCGCCAGACCGAGCATGGAAAATTTCGTCACCTGCTGCTGATGCTTCAGCCACTCATGCAGCCACCGCCTCGCCTGTTCCTTCTTCATCACTCAAACTCCTCAATCCCGACCACCAGTTCTCCAGCGATGAACTGCCGACAGTCCCTGACCTGACCTCACTCCGGACCATACCGATCGATTCCACAATCCCGCCGTCGGATCACTCCGCTCACCCGGATAGATCATCGGAATACCATCATCCTGAGCTACACTCACCTCCGACACCACAGCCAGACCCAGCAGCCGACGCACCAGCTGCATCAAATGCAAAGTGGCATACAACACCAGAGTCATCACCAGACCCATCAGCAACAGGAATGGCCCCATATCGAAAATTCGCTCGGCCATCGGCCACAAACTGTTCCAAAACAACAACAAAAGCAAGGCCGCAAGACTCAGCCACGGACCATACGGAATCTCATCCCGACGCCGCAGAATCAAAGACAGCAATGCCACACCAATGGCCAGCACAGGAGCAGCAAAGAACACAACAAGCACAGGCTGCCAGCCAATCACGCTGCCAATCATCGCCATCAAAACCACATCGCCAAAACCCATCGCCTCCCGACGCAATACATACGCACCAATCAACCGAACCAGCCACACAATTCCGCCACCTGCCACCAGCCCCGCCAGACTCACCAAAAATCCATGCACGTGCGGATAACCAGACGCAAATGGAACCGCATCCCACGAAAACATCAGCCAGCTCACACTCTCAGGAAGTACCATACGCAGCGTCGCAGCCACACTCGCGTCCTGAAACCACAACGGTACTATCCAGCTCTGACCGCTCACCGTGTGCACCACCAGCGATGCCAGCATCAGCGGTACTGTACTCCCGTCCGGAATGATCCAAAGCTCAAGGTCAATAAACGTCGCAACGATCAGACAACACACCAGCGCCACATGCAGCCCATAACGCACATGCAGCCAGACCACGGATGCCGATTGCGGAAATACCGACTGAGGACCATCGGCTGTCTGCAAACCTCCACTCTCTCCACCACCCCAGAAATTCAACGGCATTTCACTCTGATACAACACCACAAACAAAACCGCCGTCAGCAGCTCGACCAGAGGATACCTGAACGAAATCGGAAGACGACAACTGCGACAGCGACCACGCAAAAATAACCAGCCAAACAGCGGAATATTATCGCGCCAGCGAATCGCTGAAGAACAACGCGGACAGCCCGACGAATGACTGTTCAATGACCATAACTGATCACGCAAACGACGTTTCACCGGAAATCGATGAATACAAACGTTCAGAAAACTGCCAATACACAGCCCCAGAACAAACAAAAAAAACAACACAAACTCGCGTGGCAGGTCCGCCATATCAATGACTCCGGTCCCCGGGAAGTTCGGCAGAAAGCAGCCGAAAGATCCGACGCGCCAACTGATCAGCAGACTCGCCGTCAGAATGCACTGTCAGTGTTGCAGCCTGCCGATATAACGGCTCACGCACCGCCAGCACTTCCGCTACCTCAACATGCACCGGGCGCCCCGTCAGACTGGGACGGCTGGCAGCCGAATGTTCGCGACTAAGCCTTTTTGTCAGTGTCTCAATTGAAGCATGCAGCCAGACAACCGGCCCCGCAGCTCGCAATCGCTCGCGATTCTGCGGCGCAAGCACGGCACCACCGCCCGTGGCTATCACTGTCTCCGGTCCCAGCAGCAGCTCTGCCAGCACCTCGGACTCAAGACGCCGAAATTCGGCTTCACCTGATGTCTCGAAAATCTGCCGCACGGTCAGCCCGGCCCGCTGCTCAATCGCCCGATCGCAATCCACCCACGACCACCCCAGCCGACCCGCCAGCCGAGGTGCCACACTCGTTTTTCCGCAGGCTCGGTATCCGATCAGACTGATTACCATCAGGTCTCACCACCACTTTGGTCCGGACTGACAATCGTTCGCGCCGCAGCATTCGACCGCCGCAGGGTTTCTGTCATGTATTCAACAGGAGCCTCATATCCGGTGAACAGCTCAAACTGCAGCGCTGCCTGCCGGATAAACATCTCCACACCACTCACAGAAGCACAGCCACGATCACGCGCCTGCTTGAGCAGCAAAGTCTGCTCTGGATTATACACCGTATCAAACACCAAAGTACTGTCGCTCAGCCAGTGCTGCTCAAAAGGTGACTCGTCAACATTCGGATGCATCCCCACCGAAGTACAGTTCACCAGCACATCGCAGATTTCTGACCCGCGGTTCTCCCAGGACGTAAACTGACAACCAAGCTCCGCCGCCAGCGACTTACCGCGGTCTCTCGACCTGTTTGTCAGCGTCACCACCGCCCCCTGCTGCAGCAAGCCATGCCCAACTGCTCGCGCTGCTCCGCCCGCACCAAGGATCAGTACCTTGCGAGCCGCCAGATCGGGAATACTGCCAGCCTTCCGCAAACCCTCCTGAATTGCCGAAATCGCCGCAGGAGCATCCGTGTTGGTGGCACACCACTGCCCGTCACGATGGAACAATGTATTGGCAGCACCCATCAGATCCGTCGCCTCATCCAGCTGCTCTGCGTACTGCAGAACCCCCTCCTTATGAGGAATCGTGACGCTGAAACCCGCCACTCGCAGTCGCTCCAGCTCCTTCAATGATTCCTGCAGCTGATCAGGCGGTACCCGGATCGGTACATAAACAGCATTCAAGCCCAGCTTCCGGTATGCCGCATTGTGAATCAGCGGACTTTTGCTCTGCGCAATCGGGTCACCAATGACAGCAAACACCGCCGTCCGCTCACTGATGTGATCAAATCGGAACAGATTTCGCACTTCCGCCCAGCTGAGCTGCCCCGGAGCCATCTCGCGCTCACGACTGAAACTGGCGTAAGTAAACGGCGATCCGTGACGACCACACAACACACGACTGATCGTGCCCATCTCGCCCATACAGAAACCTACAGTTGGCACGCCCGCTGCACCAACCATTTCCAGCATCCGCACGTTGTCGCCAGGCGAATTCGCCATGGTCACAATCTTGATTACGTCCGGATCCAGCTTCGCCATTCGCTGATAAATATCGAACAGCTCAAGCGGAGTCTCATCAAAGTTGTGATAACTGACAATCCGCTTCGTCTTGCCGTAACGCCGGATCGAACCTGCAACATCAACCTCCAGATCCACGTACTCGGCGCCCCCAATGATCGCCTCACGCAAAATCGCCAGACGCTGCTCCTCCGTACCAAACCAGCGTCCCCGGTCAGCCTTGCGACGACAGGTCACAACAACCGGCGTTGGGCGGTCCTTCAGCAGTCGACCCATGTCGGGCCGCTTCCGCATGAAGTCCACACGCAGCTCCACCAGCTCTGCACCCTTTTCCGCAAGCGCCCGGTGCTCTTCCATCATGGACGAATGCCGAGTTCGTCCCAGACTGATACAAATCATCGATTTATCCCAACAGACCCGTACGCTGATCCAGACCCAGCAGCAGATTCATATTCTGAATCGCCACACCACTGGCGCCCTTTACCAGATTGTCAATCGCAGCAAGGACAACCAGCTGATCACGGTTGAACCGCACTGTGATGTCACAGAAATTCGAATACGCCACGTCTTTCGTGGCAGGAATGTGATCCACGACACGGACAAATGGCTGCCCCTGATAATATTGCCGGTACACCGATAACAGCTCCGCCTGCGTCCGCGACTGCACCAGTCGCGGATAGATCGTACAGAATATGCCCCGGTCCATCGGCATCAGATGCGGATTAAATGCCACCTGCACTGCACGACCACCCACGTCAGTCAGAACCTGCTCGATTTCAGGAGTATGGCGGTGATTGCCGATGCTGTAGGCCGTCACACTCTCATTGCACTCAGAATACAGATTGGACAATTTCGGAGTCCGTCCGGCACCACTGATTCCGCTCTTCGCGTCAATCACAATCCCCGATGACTCAATCAGGCCCTCCGCAATCAGCGGTGCCAGAGCCAGAATCGATGTGCTGGTATAACAGCCAGGGTTGGCGACCAGTCGAGCCCCCGGGATCGAGGAACCGAAGATTTCCGGCAAGCCATAGACGGCCTGAGACAAATGCCCCGTGTCAGTGTGCTGGTGACCATACCACTGCTGATACACACCAGAATCCCGCAGCCTGTAGTCAGCACTCAAATCAATCACACGACAACCTGCCTGCAGCAGCTTCGGCACTGCCTCCATGCTGGCAGTGTGAGGCAGACAGCAAAACGCGATGTCGCAAAGTCCCCCCACCTCTTCCGGAGACAGATTCTCACAGTGCAGGTCAAACAGACCCGTCAGCGAAGGATGGATTGAAGCAATCGTCGGACGGTCGGTCTGACGAGTTGTGGCGACGGTCACCTGAACCGCCGGATGTCGCGCCAAAATCCGAAATAACTCAAGCGCCGTGTAACCGGTCGCACCCAAAATCGCAATTCGAGCCATGACAGTTGCCGAACCAACGCAGTCAGAAAAATAGCCACCCGCCCCAGGGTTTCACGGAACAAAGCCGCGCCAGCCCGACGAAATGCAAAGTATATCGGGCTGCCAGAGGCGAAGACAGGGTGCATTCCCCGTATTCTGTCCGACAATCAAGGGGAAATTCACACACCCGCCGAAACCCGCCGTCAAAATACCGGCCGCTGCCCGGCAAAACCGGCCCACAGCGGAGCAGGCTCAATCAGCACGCCTCGACCACCTGCCGATGGCTCCAGCAGCAGCCCCCGATGCATCGTCGGCTCAAAATCACCCCGCCACGGCACTGACGCCTGAGTACCACCGCTGGGCAGCCGACGACGGGGCGCCGGAGCCTGCAGGCGAAACTCCCGATAACCCCGCGCTCCAACCCCAGCCTTCGATGCCCCGACCCCCGACTCAACAGCTTCAGGCTTCACTGCTGCACCACCCGCCGCCCCCACACCCACACCCGCACCCGATGGCGCTGGCTGATCCGGATTTTGCGAACGAATCACCGCACGCTCACTGCCCGCACCCCCCAGACCCACTGCCGCCCCGGGCTGCAGGGCCACCATTTCCACAGCGCCCGACTCACCATGATTCAGTCGCGGCATGCCCGCTCGAATCCACGCCAGCCAGTTCCGCTCCAGAGACTCCACCCCCGCATGATCGAAATTCCCCCGAATCGATGCCTCCCAGCCCGCCGTTTCCGCTTCGCTCAAAAACTTCAAATAGGCCGCCCGACCACCCTGCTGAACAAGAAAATCCGCCAGCGCATAACCCTGCGCATACAGAATCAGCATCCGACGCAGGTCCTCCGGATACTCCTTCATCCCCAGCAAATCAGACAAAGAATATCGCTCCGCAGGATCTCCAATCACCGATTGCAGCAAATGCAGCTGCTTACGCTGCTCTGAACTGTGCTCAAACAGCGTCGCTGCACCCTCGTCCGCCCAGCGCGGCAGCGGACGGCGAAAATAACTGGCAAAGACCGTGTGATTCACCTCATGCGGCAACACCGAATCCAGTATCCGCTCCAGACTGCCCTGCAGTTTCATCCGCCAGTTCAGCACCTCACCATTCACAAACTGAAACGTTGTCGAACCGCCCGCCCCCATCGAACCCACATTCACCGATACGCGACACGGACGACTCCACCTGGGCATCCGACGGCCCAGCCAGTGTTCAGACAACCGCACCCGACAGGCCTCTGCCGCCTCTGCGACAACGCGAGCAGTCTGTTGATTCTCTGCAGTAACCACGAAGTTTGCAGTCTCGTAGCTCTCTGCCGCAGCAACCACCGAAGTCACCAGACAAATGACAACGCCGCGAAAAAATGTCTTCACACACGCATCCATGCTGTGTTCCAGTCAGCAACAACACTCCCCCCCCCGGATCTCAACGCTTCCTTGCGTCTCCGGCAGATTCTGCCGATCCTACACCACTTCCGTATAAAAATGCCAGATCAGTTTCACCGGATACCCCCCCCCTCAGAACAGCGTGCCCTGCCCTGCAGCGTCCGCAGGAGGCCTGAAGAGGTCCGTTCGCAGGGCCGGCAAGTGCTCCGACAACCCATTTTTCAGCCGATTCAGGCGAAATAACCCCGAAATCTGCTCCGCAAAAATCCCCGTACCACGCATTCGGACGTGAAATTCACTCTGACTCAGACGCCCGCCACGAATCGACTGCAAACGGGATCGGACCTTCTGCGCATGATCCGGACGATGACGCTGCATCCAGTCCAGAAACACCGGTTCCACCGTCAATGGCAGTCGCACCATGATGTAACCAGCCGAACGTGCACCCGCAGCCGCTGCCCGCTGCAGAACTTCAGGAAAATCCGAATCCGTCAGCCCCGGAATCAGCGGTGCAGCCATCAGATGCACAGGTACTCCGGCTTCTGACAATCGACGCACCGCCTCAAGACGGGCCGCCGGAGCTGAACAGGCTGGCTCAAGCACCTTCGTCAGCTCCTGATCCAGAGTACTAAGACTGATGGCCACACGGCACAACCCTTGCCCCGCCATCTCAGACAACAAATCCAAATCCCTGATAATCAGCGCATTTTTGGTGATCAGTGAGATTGGCTGTCGAGCCTTCGCGGCGACTTCCAGACACCCCCGCGTAATCCGCAGCTCACGCTCCACCGGCTGATAACAGTCCGTCACGCCGGACAGCATGATCGATTCACAAACCCATGCAGGCCGCGCCAGCCAGTGACGAAACAAACGCGGTGCATCCTCTCGGTAGAAAATCTTCGTTTCAAAATCCAGACCTGCACTCAGCCCCAGATACTCATGGGTCGGCCGAGCATAACAATAACTGCAGCCATGCAGACAGCCGCGATATGGATTCAGACTGTAACGAAACGGGATGTCCGGACTGTCGTTCTCTGAGACAATCGACTTCGCTGAATCCCGGATGTACTCAGTTCGAGGACGTCGCAGGTCGGACAGAAACTCTTCGTCAAACTGCAGCTGCTCGTGATCAGCCTCGCGAATCACCGGTAAAAAACGGTTGGCCGGATTACCTGCCGCCCCGCGACCAATCGGAATCGGCGGATCTGATCCTGCTGCCATGCCAGTGCACCTGCAGACACCTTAACAATTCTTCCCGAATACCGCGCATTCACATTCTATTTCGAAAGACTGCACCGCGACACCCCTAATCAGCGAATGTTCGGCAGAATCTGCCGGGGTATTTCCCTCGCTTTCCAAATTCCCGCCGAATCTCCACTGCAGAACCCAATTCCAACAGGCCGATAAACAAAACAGGGTGTGCCATGGACGGAGCGTTCTCCTGGCCCGTTCGCACTGAAATTCTCACTTCAAAGGTGTTGAGATGCGGAAAAATACGTTGCTGAATCGGATTGCCAGCATCGCGGCTTGCGTCGGAATGTTGCTCACAGGCGTGTCATCGGCCTTCGAAGGAAATCGAACTCCGATCGCCAGAGATGTCGAAATCAGCTCACGCGGCACGCTCCAGGGACAGGTACTGACTCCCGCAGGTGCGCCCGTTGCCAACGCCGCAGTTCGCCTCGCATGGCAGGGCACACCAGTCGCAGAAACAAAAACCACTGCCGAAGGTCGGTTCGTAATCTCCGGTGTTCGCAGCGGAGTCCACGAATTGTCAGTCGGTGCATCCCAGTCGTCAGTGCGACTTTGGAAGAATGGCACCGCCCCCGCAAATGCTCTGCAGACCATCTCGGTCACGGAAAATGAACAAGTGGTTCGAGGTCAGTTCGCCGACGGAGTCCGCAGCACAACCAACTCGACATTCCTCACGATTGCCGCCGTCGCTGGTGTTGCAATCGGCACAACAGCTCTCGTGATCGCAGCCAACAACGACGACGACTCAGCTCCAGCATCTCCCTGATGCTTTCAGCTAATTAGTCCTTCGATCTGAACGGCTTGCACTTCGCAAGTCGTTTTTTTTCGTATACCAGCGTCAGCTCGACGCAATCTCTCGGAAAGCCGCCTCGGCCGCTGCCCCGGTTAACACGATATCCTCGTCCGAGTGCACAGCCGAAATAAACATCGCCTCGAACTGACTGCAGGGCAAATAAACACCTCGGTTCAACAGCCCGTGAAACCACCCGGCGAATCGCTTCGTGTCCGAAGCAGATGCTGAGGCCAGATCCGTCACCGGCTGCTCCGTCATAAACACCGTCAGCATACTGCCCACACGGTTGATGCTGACCGGAATCCCTGCTCGCGAAGCGGCCTGTCGAAACTGCCCCTCCAAAGCAGCCCCCAACTGCTCCAGACGTCCGTACGGACTGCTGCTCCGAATCAACTCCAGCATCGCACGCCCTGCCGCCATCGCCACCGGATTGCCGGACAGTGTCCCTGCCTGGTAAACGCGGCCAGCAGGAGACACACACCGCATAATGTCGGCCCGGCCACCATAAGCACCAACCGGCAGTCCGGCGCCTAGAATCTTCCCCAGAGTGGTCATATCAGGAGTCACGCCGAAGAGCTCCTGCGCGCCGCCAGCAGCCAGACGAAAACCCGTCATGACCTCGTCAAAAATCAACACCGTGCCGTGATGATCACACAGGCGTCTCAGTTCCCCCAAAAACTCGCTCGTGGGAATCACACACCCCATGTTCCCAACGACAGGCTCAATAATCACTGCCGCCAGACGGTCACCGTTGGCCGCAAAAGCCTGTCGCAGCTGCTCAGTATCGTTGTAGGGCAAAATCAGAGTATCTGCAGTGGCACCGGCCGGAACACCCGGACTGGAAGGACAACCCAGCGTCAAAGCACCACTGCCAGCCGCCACCAGCAGACTGTCCACGTGACCGTGATAACAGCCGGAAAACTTGATGATCCCGCTGCGTCCCGTGAAACCGCGAGCCACTCGGATGGCTGACATCGTGGCCTCAGTTCCCGAATTCACCATCCGCACCATCTCTATCGACGGCACCATACCGACAACCAGTTCAGCCAGTGCACCTTCGGCGGCAGTAGGAGCACCAAAACTGGTACCGATCTCCAGAGCCCCCAGGATGGCTTCCAGAATTGCCGGATGACGGTGACCAAACAAATGCGGCCCCCAGGATCCGATGTAGTCAATGAAGCGGTTGCCATCGACATCAGTCAGATACGCAGCATCCCCCCGCTGCATAAAGGGCGGGATTCCGCCGACTGCACCAAAAGCCCGCGCCGGACTGTTCACCCCGCCAGGAATCAACTCCGCAGCACGCCGAAATAACCGCTCACTCGCATCACGCACAGACGTATCCACAGCCATGATCATCACTCTTTCAGCAGCACTGCTGCCTCGAAGTCAGTTCACTTTCAGTTCCAGTCCTGGACGAGCCGCACGAAGCTTCGCAATCGTTTCTTCTGTCGCACCAAGATTCGAAATATCCAGATACTTCAATACCGGCAACTGCCCCAGCTGCACCAGACCGGCATCGTCCAGTTGAGTCCCTGCCAGATGCAGACGCTCAAGCTTCGCAAACTTCAGCAGCACCGGTACAGACTCAGATGTGATCCGCGTCGCCTCAAGATTCAGCTCAGTCAGATTCACGAGGCTGGCCAGAGGTGCAAAAGACTCGTCCCGCACCTTCTTGATTTCCCTCAGCTCCAGATATGTCAGCCCCGTCAGTGCAGCCAGCTCAGGAATCCCGTCGACTGTCACCAGACGACACTCACTGATGTCGAGGAACGTCAGCTTTGGCAACGTCTTCAACGCCTTCAGACCCTCATCATCAAGCGACGTTTCTCGCAGCTCAAGCCGGGTCAGCTCGCGACACTCCGCCAGCTTCGCTGCACCCGCGCCCGTCACGTCAGCAAGGCGACAGCCAAAACGCTTCAGATTCTTCAGCCTGCCAATGTCCTGCAATCCCACGTCCGTCAGACGCGTTGCCTCCATCTGCAGCTGCTCCAGCGTCGCAATCTGCGTGATCACAGGCATCGCAGCATCACTGATCTCCGTGTTGTAATTCAGATTCAGCGACTTCAATGGCAGCTTTGCCAGAGACTTCAAACAGGCATCCGTAGCCTTTGACTTCTCAAGCTGCACGTCCGACAGCGACTGCATACCCTCCAGATGAGCAATCCCTGCGTCTGTTGCATTCGTGTTCCGCAAATCAATCGCCCGCAGTTTTTTCAGCGACTTCACATGCTTCAGACCATCATCCGTAAAACCCGAACGCCGCAGAATCAACGCTTCCAGATTCGGCAGACCCGCCGCAATCTTCAAGGTACCGTCACCCAGACCCGAAGCGTCTGTCAGATCCAGTCGCTTCAAAGCAGTCAGCGAAGCAAGTGGCTGCATGGCTTCGTCCGTCAGCCCAGGCCCTCCCAGACGCGCTACAGTCACACTGTGCAGACCCGCCAGCTGCTGCAAAGCCGTCGCCACATCCTTGTCTGCTGACACAGATACTTCCGTCACATTTCCAGCAGCATTCTTCTTCAGACTAAAGCCCGCCTGCTCAAGCGCAGCCACAGCGGCAGGATCATCCGCCGGAACTGCCGCTGCGGGTCCGGCAGCACCAGAGCCCCCCGGAGTACCGGAATTACAGGCCGCCGTCAACAACAGCAACAGAACCAAAAACACTTGCAGATTCTTCATGGTTTAAACCAAACATCGAGACAACGCGGCAGCAGACAGCCAGCACCCGCTCACGACATGCGGCAGGAGTGGTCATAGTGTAAGGCTCCACTCAGCCCGCATGCAATCAGGCCGACTGCAGTTCCCGGCAGTGCTGCGGGAGTCTCGAAAGGGAAAGTCACTGCCCGCCGCCCACAACCACCTGCCCAGCCTCCAGCAGTTGCCTGATTCCATCATTTTCGTCACCATACTCAGTCAGTCCGCCCGCCAACTAACCGCTCCGGAGACTCCGGTATGACACGCCTGACCCTCACATACTGCTGCCTGCTGCTCACAGGTCTCTGCCTGACAACCCCCGCTGCCGCCGACGAACGAATTCCACACGCTCAGGATCGCCCCCCCGGCCCGGCCCTGTCCCCACAGCAGGCCATCGCTCGCATGACCGTACCACCCGGATTCTCCGTCGAACTCATCGCCGCTGAACCGGACGTCGTCAACCCCACTGCTATGACCATCGACGAACGCGGAAGGTACTGGATCACGGAATCACTCGAATACCCCCGACGCTCACCCGGACCAGGCAAGGATCGAGTACGAATTCTGGAAGATACCGACGGAGACGGACGCACAGATCACACCACCGTCTTCATGGAAGGACTCAACATTCCCAGCGGTATCGCCGTCGGACACGGAGGCGTCTGGGTAGCCAATGCGCCTGACCTGCTTTTCGTACAGGACACAAACGGAGACGGAAAGGCCGATACCCAGGAAGTCGTCGTTACCGGTTTTGGACGCGATGACACACACGAACTGCCCAATTCACTCACATGGGGCCCCGATGGCTGGCTCTATGGCCTCAACGGCGTTTTCAATCCCTCACACATCCACTACGGCCCCGCCAACCCCAACTATCAGGCCGACAGCCCGGGCTGGAAATTCACCTGCGCAATGTTCCGAATCCACCCCGCAACCCGCGAATTTCAGGTGTTCTGCGAAGGCACAAGCAACCCGTGGGGCATCGCTTTCGATGACGCCGGCGAAGCCTTCGTCAGCGCCTGCGTCATCGATCACCTGTGGCATCTCACAGAAACCGGATACTACCATCGACAAGGAGGACCCTATCCGCCATTCACATGGAAGATCGAAAGCATTGTTGAACATCGGCACCAAAAAGCCGCCTACTGCGGCATACACTGGTACGACAGCGATGCCTACCCGGAGCCGTTCCGCCGTAAACTCTACATGGGCAATATCCACGGCGGCTGCATCAACAGTGATCGAGTCGAACCACGCGGAGCCACCTACCGCGGAGAACCCGAAAATGACCTGCTCACAGCCAATGACGCATGGTTCATGCCCGTCGTACAAAAGACGGGCCCCGATGGCTGCCTCTGCATCCTCGACTGGTACGACCGATATCACTGCTACCAGGACGCAAATCGCGACCCAGGTGGTATCGATCGACTGCGAGGACGCCTCTATCGAATCCGCTACAAAGACTCCCCCCGCCCTGCCCCCTTCAACCTGTCACTCGAAACCGATGAATCACTCGCCCAACTGCTCAGCAGTCCAAATGGCTACCGCCGAGACATCGCTCAAAGACTGCTCGCCGAAAGACTCATTAAAAACCGATCACCACAACTGACCGTTCGCCTGCAGCAACTGACCTCAGACAGCCCGCAGCGCGAAACAAGACTGCGAGCTCTCGGTGTACTCAGCGTCGCAGCCGTGCTCGATGAAAATCTGCTGCTGAAACTCATGAAGGATCCGGATGCCGTCGTCCGCGCCCGCGCTGTGCGTGCAGCCCGCGAACTGAACGCACCGTCACCAGCCCTGCTCAGTACCGCACTCCAGAAATCCGCCGACAGCGCACACTCCGTAAGACTGCAGGCTGCCATCACCGCAGCCAAACAACCCGCCGCCACTGCCGTCCCCGTCCTCGTCAGCATACTCGCAGCCGCCGGCGACGACCCGCTCACACCACGCATCGTCTGGAAACACCTGCAGCCACTGCTCGAGCAGGAAGCCGCTCTTTTCGTTCGCGAGGTTCGTCAGCAAACACCCGCCAGCAGCAGCATCGCTGCCCCGGTTCTCCAGTTGCTGCCCCGAATCGCAGAACGAGTCCTTGCGGCGACCACCCCCGACAACACGTCGCTCGCTGCACTGCTTGACCTGCTGCTGGTCGATCCCGCTTCAGCCGCCGCCGCAGATCAGTGCCTGCAGCTGCTCCTCAGTCGCCTGCGGTCAGGCGAAACTTCCGCCACTGCCGCTGACAACCTCGCACTGCTGCTCCAGAAACCACTGCAGAAAGCTGTCACAGAAAACAGCCCCGCAGCCGTCTCGGCACTGCAACTGCTCATCGCCACAAAATCCGCTGCAGACGCCGCAAATGCCCTGACAATATTCAACGACTCCACAGACCCGGAACTGCGCCTGCGACTGCTCGATGCCTTCATTATCGCACAGACACCTGATGCCCACAAACTTGCCGCCACACTCATCGAATCCACTACGCAGCCCGATCTGCTTCGCCGCATCATTCTCACCGCTGGCCGCATCCGCACGCCGGATGCATACCGATTGCTGCTCGAGAAAACCCCGTCGCTGCCACCAGAGATCCGTCCCGCTGCCGTCGAAATCCTGACCGATCAGCTGCCCCCGTCACTGCAGCTGATGGAACTCGTACAAAACAACAAAATCGATGCCGGAAACATCAACGCCAATCAGGCTCGAAAAATGCTCATGTTCAAGGATCAGAAACTCAACGAACTCGTCGCCAAATACTGGGGTTCCGTCAGAACTGAACGCGACCCCGCCCGAATGCAACTCATCGCACGCATGCGCAATGAACTCCGCATCACAAAAGGAAACCCCGTCGCCGGTAAAGCCGTCTTCGCAAAAGTCTGCGGACAATGCCACAAGATGTACGGCGAAGGAGCCGACGTTGGACCAGATATCACCCGCAACGGACGAGCCTCCTTCGAACAATTGCTCTCCAATGTGTTCGACCCCAGCCTCGTCATCGGTGCCGCCTACCAGGCACAAACCATCGTCACAACCAGCGGACAAATCATCACCGGCCTGCCAGTCGAAGACAATGACCAGCGAGTCGTTCTGAAAATCCAGGGAAATCGCACCGAAACAATTCCCCGCAGCGAGATCGAACAACAAGTCGTCAGCCAACTCTCGCTCATGCCCGAAGGTCTCGAAAAACAATTGCAGCCGTCCGAATTGCACGACCTGTTCGCATGGCTCACACTCGATAAACCACCCACCGACCCCAACGCAAAATTCCTGCCCGGAGCTCGTATCGAACCCGGCAAAGCACGCAAAACAAACAACTACCCGCAACTCGTCGAACAACTGCTGCCCGGCTTCTCAGTCGAATCGTCCGGCGAAGGAGGCGTCGAATTGCTCGAAAACTACTTCGGAAGACCAGCACTCCGCACTCACCCGCCCGAAAAAAATCAACCCTGCAAACTCACCGCCACTACACAGTTGCCCGTCGCCGCAAAAATCAAACTCCGCATCTCAGTCGCCTCGCACGAACAGGGCGACTGGCAGCTCGATGCCAAAATCAATGGACAACCCAGACACAAATCCATCATCCGACCCACACAGGAAGGACGCTGGAAAGACATCGAAATCGATCTTTCAGACTTATCTGGACAAAAGATCAGTATAGAATTATTCAATACTCCGAATGACTGGTCCAATGAATTCGGATTCTGGAACGCCGCTGAAGTCGTGTCCGAGTAGGGTTGTAGGTTCTGGACACTTCCGGATCCGACATTCCTTTGTACAGTTTCCCCGGTTATTTTTGTGACGCCTCACTTTCCACAGTATGTTCCAGATCGCCTGCTTCCGCATTTCTAAGCTCCACATTCGTTTCCCACGGCAGTGCTCCCATGATTTCGCAGACTGTTGAATATTCTCTCCGCGCAATCGTCGTCCTCGCCCAGAACGCCGGCAAGGCCTGTACTGCCAAAGACCTGGCAGCGGTCACCAAAGTTCCCGGCCCCTACCTCTCCAAACTGATGCAGTCACTGGTCCGTGGCGGACTGGTGACAGCACAGCGCGGGCCAAACGGCGGCTTCCAGCTCAATCGCAACCCCGCCGAACTGACGGTCTGGGAAATCGTAGATGTACTTGAGCCCGTACCACGAATAACCTCCTGCCCGCTGGGCCTGAAATCGCACTCCGGACAGCTCTGCCCACTCCATCGCAGCCTCGACCATACCTACGCACTGGTCGAAGCTCAGTTCCGCGGTATGACCGTGGCCCAGCTGCTGGCCCAGCCAGGTACCGTTTCTCCGCTCTGCGAGGAATCCCCGATCGTCCCGCTCACCGGACTCCTGCAAAACGCCGTCAGCGCAGGCACGGCATGCGATCCGAATAACTGCTGATTCCACTCGTTCATCTCCCCGCCCTGAATGCAAAACATGATCCGCTCAGCTGTTACCGTGTGTCTGGTCGAGCAGGCACGTCGTGGCCCGTTTGTCTTCCATCACGATCTCCCCGCCGCCTGCGCAGCAGCCGCTGAACTGGGCTTTCATGCCATCGAACTGTTCGCGCCGTCCGCTCAGCACATTCAACAACTGCCCCTGAAACAGCTGCTGACTCAGCATGACCTCAAACTGGCAGCCGTGGGCACCGGAGCCGGTATGCTGGTTCATCAGCTTTCGCTCTGCGATGTCGATGCCGATCGACGACAGCAGGCCCAAAAATTCATCGCCGATCTGATTGAGGTCGGTGCCGAATTCCAGGCCCCCGCCATCATTGGTTCCATGCAGGGACGCTGGACCGAGCAGGTTGATCGCCCCACCGCCATCTCAATGCTGTCTGACGCACTTCACAGCCTCGGCAATCAGGCTGCAAAAGCCGGCACCGTGCTGCTTTACGAACCACTGAATCGCTATGAGACAAATCTCTGCAACACACTGCAGCAGGGCCGAGAACTGCTGGCCGCATGCAGCACAGACTCCGTCAGGCTGCTGGCTGATCTGTTCCATATGAACATCGAAGAAACTTCAATCGCTCAGGCCCTGCTAGATTCCGGTTCCTCCATCGGCCATTTGCACTTCGTCGATTCCAACCGCCAGGCTGCCGGACTCGGGCACATGGATTTCGCCCCCATCGCCAGTGCCCTGCAACAGCTCGGCTGGAATGGCTTCGCATCCGCCGAAGCGTTTCCCCTGCCCGATTCACTGTCCGCCGCCGCACACACTATAAAAACATGGCGACGACTGTTCGGAAATCAGTCGGCCTGATGCCGCAACTGACCTCCCAGGACAACGCTTTCAATCTTCAGTCGACGATTCAGCAGCAGCACATCAGCTCGCTTGCCAGCTTCCAGACTGCCCACTTTCCGCTGCACTCCCGCCCGCTCGGCCGGTGTCAGTGATGCCATCCGGAAAACCGCCGGCAGATCTGCTGTTGTATCGGAGTACATCTGCCGCACCATATGATCCATCCCCACGATGGCGCTCGCCAGACCCCCGCCCGCAGCTCGCCCCACCAGACCGTCACTGCTGAACAACGTCCCCGACTGCCGGTTCCCAAAAACATAATCACCCGCTGGCATATCCAAAGCACGGTTGCAGTCAGTTACCAGACACAGACGATCGGGCCCCTTCATTCGCACCGCAAACTCAAGCAGCTCCGGCGATAAATGACATCCGTCCGCAATCACCTCAGTACTCATTTCACGCTCCATCAGCACAAACTCCGCCATGCTGCCCTGCATCGGAGTCCCCAGACGCTGACGTATCGAAGGAACAGAACTCATCGCACACCAAAAATGATCAACATGACGCATACCCGCTCGATATGCCTGCCGCATTTCCGTCCAGCTGGCATTCGAGTGACCACAGGTGACCAGACAGCGCCGACGACGAGCCGCACGATAGAAATCGACTGCTCCAGGCAACTCAGCTGCACACGTCGCAATCTTCACCAGACCAGACTCAAAATAGGGCTCAAACTCTGCCGCCACCGGTGCACGACAATACTCACGATCATGACAGCCTGACTTATCAGCCGCAAAATACGGACCATAAAGGTGCACCCCGCCAATCGTCGACACCCCCCAGTCACGCCGCTGCTGCCTCATGACAACGCCGCATGCACCAATCATCTCGTGCAGCAGCTCGATGCCCGCAGTCGTCGTCGTCGGAAAAATCGTCGTCGTACCGTGCCGCAAATGAGCCGAACAGGCACACTGCACCGCTTCCGGCGTGGCATCCATGAAGTCAGCACCAGCTCCGCCATGAACGTGCAGATCCACAAAACCGGGACCAATGTACCCGCCACACGCATCCAGCAGCCGCAAGCCCGGCCGCACTCGCCGCTCGGCCCCCACATAACTAAGCCGACCAGCCTCCCACAGCACAAGCCCCCCAGGTATCAGCCCAGCCGGCAACACGATCGTCCCGTTGATCACACCGTCCCACTCAGACTGTGACTGCCCGGACTGCATAACCGTGCTCCTGAAAACACCCGGAAATCCAAAACGGACTCAGCTCAAATCCGCAATAATCCGCTCAGCAGCAGCCAGTTGAGCTCGCAGGTTCTCCAGCGTTTCACGAATTTCAGCGACCACCTTTTCAGGTGCCTTCGCAAGAAACCCCGGATTCGACAGCTTCCCCTCGTGACCGCGAATAAATCCCCTGACCTTCTCCGCCTCACGGCTCTGCCTCGCCAGCTCTGCATCACGGTCGATCAGACCCTCCAGCGGAATGTAACCCTCGGCATCCCCCAACGAAAATCCCGCTGAACCCTTTGGACGACTGATGTCCAGACCAGCCGCCTCCAGCATCGTTCGAGCCAGGAAGTCGAACTGCGCCGAAACCGCCTGCAACTGCTCGGCCACCGCCGGATCACACTTCATAAACAGCTTCAGTTGAGCCGTCGGAGAAATACCATAGACCGATCGCACATTTCGAACCGCCGCAATCGTCTGCTGCAGACGCTCAAAACGACGCTCCAAACCCTCATCAATCCACTCCGGCTGCAACTGGGGCCAGCTCGCCATCATCACAGAAGGACCACCCGAAACCAGGGCCGACAAACCACGCTCCGGCGCCAGCTCGTTCAGCTTATGCCACAATTCTTCCGTAATAAAAGGCGCAAACGGATGCAGCAGACGCAACAGTGAATCCACCACCACCACCAGACAACGCTGCGCCACTGCTCGCTGCTCAGCACTGCGAAAACGAGGCTTCAGCATCTCCAGATACCAGTCACAAAACTCGTTCCACGTGAATTCACGTACCGCCCTCGTCGCCTGGTCAAACTGATAACGCTCCAGCATCTGTGTCACGTCACGCACAGTCGTTGCCAGCCGGCTGAAAATCCAGCGATCCTCAACCTGCAGCTGCCGCACATCAACGACAGATGGCTCATAACCCTCAAGATTCATGAACGCAAAACGACACGCATTCCACAGCTTGTTGCAGAAATTTCGCCCATAGTCAAAACGCTCGCTGACAATTCGCGCTACCGCCGCACCGGGATCAGGAGTAAACCACGGACTGGGAAACTGAAATGACTTCTTACAGCGACTGCACTGAATCGACGGGTTCGGACCACCCAGCGGCTTCAGCTCCTGATGCTCCTTCGTCTGCGGAGTTACCGCCTGACAGTGCGGACACTCATAGCCCACCGGCAGACGCACGTCCTGCGTTTCACCACACAACGATGCTATGGTGAAACGCACCGCATCGGTACCGTACTTCTCGATCAATTCCAGAGGATCCACGCCGTTCCCCTTCGACTTCGACATCGTCTGGCCAAGCCCGTCGAGAATCTTTGGGTGGATGTAGACGTGCCGGAATGGCACGTCACCCATATTGTACAACCCCGTCAGCACCATCCGCGCAACCCACAAAGTGATGATGTCACGCGATGTCACCAAAACCGAACCCGGATAGAAATAATTCAGCACCCGATTGCCGTCACCCGACACCGCCGCCGACTCAGAAATCATCGGAGGATCATGCTGCCGATCCGGCCAGCCCAGCGTCGCATGCGGCCACAACGCCGAACTGAACCACGTGTCCAGCACGTCCTCGTCCTGCACAAAACCAGCCGACTCCAGTCGTCGCTCCAGATCCTCACAGCCCGCATCCACACAACACAGAATCAACTCACGGCCAGACTGCAGACCTGGAGCCAGACGCACTGCCAGCCGACCCTGCAGTTCTTCCGGCAGACGCACTTCGCCATTCGCCGCCAGCTCAGCACCAAAATCACGCAGCGCCGCCAGTCGCTCTGCACCCGCCCCCGCAGGCAGCGACCACACCGGTATCCGATGCCCCCACCATAACTGACGACTGATGCACCAGTCCCGCTTCTCGGCCAGCCAGTCAATATACGTCCGTGAATAACGCTGCGGAAAGAAACGCACACGGCCGTCTTCCACCGCGTCAATCGCTCCCTGAGCCAGCTGATCCATCTTCACAAACCACTGATCACTCAAAAACGGCTCAATCGCCGTTTTGCTGCGATCACTGTGCATCAGCGGAATAACACGATCCTCCACCTTCTCAAGATGACCCAGCGACTCCATCCGCGCCACAACCTGCCTGCGGGCCTCAAAACGATCAAGCCCCGCATAGTCGCCACCCGCAGCGTTGATCGTTCCGTCCGGATTCAGAATGTTGATCATCGGCAGACCATGCCGCAGACCACACGCATAGTCATTCGGATCGTGGGCCGGCGTCACCTTCACCACACCCGTGCCCAATGTGCGATCCGCCAGCAATGCATCAGCAATAATCGGTACGCAGCGACCAATCACAGGTATCCGCACCTGACTGCCCACCAGATCCGCATATCGCTCGTCAGCAGGATGCACACAGACCGCCGCATCACCCAGCATGGTTTCAGGACGAGTCGTCGAGAAGCTGATCCGTCGCCCGGTGGGCTGCCCCTGCTGATCAACAACCGGATAATTCATCGTCCAGAAATGACCCGCTACGTCCTCGTGAAACACCTCATCATCAGCCACTGCCGTCTGTAAATACGTGTCCCAGTTCACCAGCCGCTTGCCGCGATACACCAGCCCATCACCGAACATCCTGAAAAATGTGCGCCGCACCGCTCGACTGCAGACATCGTCCAATGTAAACCGAACACGCCGCCAGTCACAACTGGACCCGATCTGCTTCAGCTGATTCAGAATCCGAGCCTCATAGTCGTCCTTCCACTTCCAGATGCGACTGACAAGCGCAGCCCGGCCTATGTCGTGTCGCGTCAGCCCCTCCTCCTCAAGCATCCGACGCTCAACGACAGCCTGAGTCGCAATGCCCGCATGATCTGTGCCCGGCATCCACAGCGCAGCATAACCCTGCATCCGTCGCCAGCGAGTCAGCAGGTCCTGCACCGTCCCATTCAAACAGTGCCCCATGTGCAGCGCACCCGTCACATTCGGCAGCGGGATCATGATGGTGTGCTGCTGGCGAGCAGGATCAGGCTCGGCATTGCAAAATCCCTGGGACAGCCAGTATTCAACCCAGCGAGTTTGTGCAGCGTGGGAATCGTAGGTTTTGGGAAGTTCAGCAGACATGATCTGAATTGTGTTCCGGAACAGAATGCAGCGGTCGGAAATCTGGCGCCCACAGCAAGGGCAGAACAGGCTGGCCCCCAGCTTATCAGGTTCACTGCAAATCTGCAGCACCCCGCCCGCTTCCCAATCCGGATTCCAAAGGCCTGCGATGCTCTGATACGATTTTTTCGAACAGCTCGACCGTTTTTCGCAACATCACCGACAGCTCCAGATCCCCGGGAAAATCCCGCGGTACTGCCGACCGACCAAGAGCCAGACGCACTCGCCGCAACAATTCACTGCGATCGCCCGGTCCCGCCAGACCCTCCGGGAAAACTCGCCGCAACAGCTCACCCGCACCACCATGATCATAACCCACCACCGGCACACCCACAGCCAATGCCTCAGCCGTCGTCAGACTGAAAGATTCAGCACCGCCCGACAGCGACAGCACCACGTCAACTCCCCCATAAATCTCCGCCAGATCGTCCCGGATCCCCAAAAAGGTTACCCGATCCGCCACACCCAGCTCGCCGGCCAGCTGCCGCATCTCGCCCACATACCGCTCCCGACCTGCCAGACTGCCCGGACAGATCGCCTGCACCTCCACACCCACTGCACACAAATCTGCCACCAGTCGAATCAGATCAGCATGCCCCTTGCCACGCACCAGTCGACCCGGTAACAACAGCAGAAATCGCCCCGCCGCCTCCGGATACTGCCGCAAAAACTCAGACCGCCAGCCACCCGAAACTGGCCACCGACGGCGAAATCGCCCACTGTCAACACCCCGCGTAATCACCTGCACCCTGCGCATCTCTTCAGCCGTTGCCAGCCCCTCAAGATGCCGCCGCACACTCTCCGAAACCGCCACCACGACATCCGCCTTCAGCATCACGCGACTGTACCAGCCCCGCGAATTCAGTCCGTGAACAGTGTGCACCACCACAGGATGTCGCTCCCGCGGCAGCATTCGCAGCGCTACCCGCAGACACCACGCCGGCAAACGCGAATGCACGTCCACCACATCCACACGCTCACGCAGCAACAGACGCCGCAACTGCAGCACCGCCAGCAGCCAGGACGCCGACTTCGCACCACACAGCAGACGAATCGGCTCCACGCCCGCAGAACTCAAAACAGACTCCAGACGACCACCCGCCGAACCCACCAAAACTCGCTGCCCAGCCGCTGCCAGCGCCCGACTCTGCTCCAGAACACAAACTTCCGCACCACCCGAATCCATCGCCGGAATCAGCTGCAGAATCGTAACTCGCCCCGAAACACTCATGTCAAAACCACACTGACTTCCTGAACCAGAATAATTCCACCACACACCTGTTTGCCCCGCAGCCACGTCGGCTGCTAACCTCTCAACTTCTCAGCAGACCACCCATCAATCCCCCGCCAGCCGCTGAATTCCCCGGAGATTTCCAGCATGAAGATATCCAGCCCCCCGCAATCTGCCCATAGCAGAACCGCCCCCGCTGCCCTCCACTGGCCACTCCTCTGCCTGCTGCTGCTCGCTGCTGCTCTGCACCCAAACACCGCACTCGCCCAAAATTCAGCGACCGATAAACCACTCATTGACCTCGCACCCGTCACCGAACAGCACCAGATGATCCCCATGCGCGATGGACTCAAACTTTCCGCATGGCTGTACTTTCCACCAGGCCCAGGCCCCTGGCCCGTTCTGTTCGAACAAAGATATGCGGATCTCCGCGGAGAAGGAACCCGCAAAGCCGCCGCCCGACTGGCTTCCGCCGGGTACGTCGTCGCCATGGTCAATTACCGGGGCACATACCTGTCCGAAGGCCGCTGGCAGGGCTACCGAGCACTCGGATGGGGCACGCTGAAAGATGGTTACGATACCTGCGAATGGCTCGGTACGCAGACATGGAGCACCGGGAAAGTCGGCACTTTCGGCTCCTCACAGGCCGGCTACGCCCAGAATTTCCTCGCTGTTACTCAGCCCCCGCACCTCGCCGCTCAATACATGGTCGACACCGGACTCAGCCTGTTCCACGAAGGCTATCGAATTGGCGGAACCACCAGGCCCCAGCGATTCCGCTCTCTCGCACAGGTGTGCCGCGAACCAAAAGATAATGACCTGCTGCTTGCAGAATGGCTCCAGCACCCCACTTACGATGAATACTGGCAGGACGAAGACTGCTCGCTGCACTTCGATCGCATGAATGTGCCCTGCTTCACCATCGGCAGCTGGTACGACTTTATGAACCAGGGATCAGTCGCCAGTTTTCAGGGTCGACAGCATCATGGCGGGGCCGGCTCACGCGGACGACAGCAGCTTGTCATCGGTCCATGGCTTCATGGACGGCTCAATAAAGGTTCACAAAATGGACAGCTCACCTACCCGCACCACGCCGCATGGCCCGAACACGAACACATGATTCGCTGGTTCGATCGCTGGCTCAAAGGACAACAAAACGGTGTCGATGCCGAACCTCCCGTCCGCTGGTTTGTCATGGGGGCCGTCGGAGAACCCGATGCACCCGGCAATGTCTGGCGCGAAGCCGCTGACTTCCCCCCAGCCTCCACAACCCTGCCCCTCTGCCTCCACGAAAATGGACTCCTCTCTCAGCAGTCTCCCAACTCAGAAACCAGCAGCACCTCATGGATCAGCGATCCGCTGAAGCCCTGCCAGATCCCAGGAACGGCTTTCCCCGGTGCCGCTGATGCACGCGACTTCGAAAAACAAGCCGACGTTCGCACCTTCACAACCGACGTCCTGACTGAACCCGTTGAATGGACCGGCAGAATCAAAGCCGAACTCTGGCTCTCATCCACAGCACCCGATACGGATGTCATCGTTCGTGTCAGCGATGTCTATCCCGACGGTCGCTCCATACTGCTCGTCGATTACCCGTGGCGAGTCCGCTATCGCGATGGGCTCGACAAAGAAATCCTTATGAAACCCGGTGAAATCGTACCCGTTCGCTTCGATGTCGGCTGGGTCAGCCAGATTTTCAATCGCGGACACCGCATTCGAGTCACCATTGCCAGCACCGGCGCCCCGCTCTATGAGCCCAACCCGCAAAACGGCAAACCTTTCACACTCGATATGCCCCAGGATGCAACTTCCGCCACAAATACCCTGTACCACAACAGGACACACTCGTCCAGAATTCTGGCTCCCGTTGTCCTGCAACACTGAAGCACAGATGAGAAACACGGGCGAATCACCGTCGACACTGGCGTCCAGGGGTCGATTGTCGGCATAGTTTCCGCATTGCTGCGTCCGGCAGCGCCGCCAGTCTGTTTTGCTTAGGGCCGACGATGAACGCTGCCTGCGTTTATGATTTTGATGTCGTAGTGGTTGGAGCAGGTCATGCGGGAACCGAAGCCGCACTCGCCGCCGCTCGCATCGGTGCCCGTACCGCCCT
The DNA here is from genome assembly GCA_046075365.1 of Planctomycetaceae bacterium. Lineage (GTDB taxonomy): Bacteria > Planctomycetota > Planctomycetia > Planctomycetales > Planctomycetaceae > SXXK01. The sequence continues at coordinate 11,796 of JBJTPZ010000319.1, read as the reverse complement.
CCTCACCATGAACTGCGATACCGTCGCACAAATGAGCTGCAACCCGGCAATCGGGGGAGTCGCCAAGGGGCAGATCGTCCGCGAGATCGACGCCCTGGGCGGAGAAATGGGACGAGTGATCGATGCCACAGGCATCCACTTTCGCATGCTCAACGCCAGCAAAGGCCCGGCTATGCACAGCCCGCGAGCCCAGGCAGACAAAAAAGCCTACCAGTTCGAAATGAAGTACCGCGTTGAACAGCAGCCAAATCTGACCCTCCGACAGGAAATGGTCGACTCACTCGAAACCCAACATGGACGCGTCACCGGTATCCGCGTCGCCGGCGGTGCCCTCTATCGCACACAGACCGTCGTACTTACCACAGGCACCTTCCTGAAAGCCATCATGCACACGGGTGAACAACAGGCTGAGGGTGGCCGCGCCGGTGACAAAGCCGCCCACGGCATGTCTGCTTCACTGCGCAACCTCGGTATCGAACTGCGACGATTCAAAACCGGCACCCCCGCTCGACTCAACGGACGCACCATCGACTTCAGCCGCTGCGAAGTCCAGCCCGGTGATGATCAGCCCGAACCGTTCTCCTTCCTCACCGAATCCATCAGTCAGCCGCAGGTCCACTGTTACCTCACATCCACCACACCTGAAATTCACGAGATCATTCGCGCAAATCTGCATCGCGCACCTATGTACTCAGGCCAGATCCAGTCCACCGGTCCTCGCTACTGCCCATCCATCGAAGACAAAGTTGTCAGATTCGCCGAACGAGAAACCCACCAGGTGTTTCTCGAACCCGAAGGTCGCAACACCTGCGAAATTTACTGCAACGGAATTTCCACCAGCCTGCCTCGCGATGTTCAGGATCAGATCATCCGCCTGATTCCGGGCTGCGAAAAGGCGGAAATCATGCGCTACGGATACGCCGTGGAATATGACTTCGCGCCGCCAACCCAATTGTTCCCCACACTCGAAACACGCAGCGTACAAGGCCTGTTTTTTGCCGGACAAATCAACGGCACGACCGGATACGAAGAGGCTGCCGGACAGGGACTGATCGCCGGAATCAATGCCGCGCGCCGAGTTCAGGGACGGGAAGGATTTGTCCCTGATCGAAACCAGGCCTATCTCGGTGTCCTCCTTGATGACCTCGTAACCAAAGGTGTCGATGAACCCTACCGCATGTTCACTTCGCGAGCCGAATATCGGCTGCTGCTGCGACAGGACAATGCAGACCGTCGACTGACCCCCGCCGGACTCGAACTGGGAACCGTCTGCGGGGAACGAGCCTCCCGGTTCCGTCGCTACGAAACAGAACTCGAACACGCCTTCACCGCCATGACAAAGCTGCGATCCCAGGGAGCATCACTGGATGAATGGATTCGCCGCGCAACACCATGGGATCAACTGGAACAGATCTTCCCGGAACTTGCGGCTATGCAGCTTTCATGGCAGACCAAACGGCAGATGCGAATCGAATCCCAGTACGCCGGCTATGTGCGTCGACAGGAAGCCGAAATCGCAAAGCTGCAAAAAGTGGACGCCATCCGCATCCCCGATACCTTTGATTTCCGCGCTGTTCCTCAATTGCGCATGGAAGCCCGCGACAAACTGTCGCGGCATCGGCCGGTAACTCTCGGACAGGCTGGTCGCGTCAGCGGAATTACACCCGCTGATCTCGCCGTACTGATGTTCGCCCTAAAACCACAACTGCCTGACGAAACAGCGGCACTCGCTGAATAAATCAGCCAACACAGCGGAGAACACCAGCATGTCTGCAGGAGCAACGCTGATTTCCGCCAGTGTGCGACTGGCCCTCCTGTGTTACGCCGCCACTGTCGCCGGACAACTGCTCGGATTTCATGGAAAATGGCTCCGATTCTTATGGACAGCAGGCTGCGCACTGTTCCTCGTACACGTAGCAGCCGCCTTTCACTATGTGCACAACTGGAGCCACCAGGCAGCGGTACAGACCACAGCCACAGAAACTCAGCAGTTGCTCGGAATTGCCTTCGGCGAAGGACTCTGGTTCAGCTACGCATTCGTTCTGCTGTGGCTGCTTGACACCCTCTGGTGGTGGATTTCAGACACCACATGGCAACGTCGCCCACGCGCTCTGAACTTCGCACTGCACGGCTATCTGCTGTTTATCGCCTTCAATGGAGCTGTCGTTTTTGAAGCCGGTCCCACACGGCTCGTCGGGTTGCTGGTGACTCCGCTGCTGCTGTTCCTGATGTTTCGCAGACTCAGGTAACCACTCCAGATTTCAGACAGTACATCACTGCACTGCGAATACCAGATAAGCAACTCACCCACACTCTGTCCGAATTCCTGAAATGCCCGGAACAATTGCAGGCTCCGGCACAGAACTACAACAATACCTTTCGCTGCTGAAGCTCTACCTCAGTGTCGCCGATCAGCCCGTTTCGCAACACCCGAACGCGAACCTTGTCTCCGGGTTTGTGCTCACTGAGCACCTGCCGTAAATCACTGACAGACAACAGCGGACGATCATCTATCGCCACCAGAATGTCCCCCAGAATGATGGCCCCCATCTGAACGCGACACCCCACCAGTCCGGCTCGCTCTGCCGGTGAATTCTGATACACCCGCAGCACGACAACTCCGGCAGGCAGGTCCGAGATCAAAATGTTGTTGTCCTCTGCTGTCGCCTCATCCAAAACCCCGATCCCCATCGTTGGAAACTGAGGACGCTGCGATTCAGCAATCACCGCCTTCACTGACCGCACGACATCATCTGCCGGCACCGCAAAGCCAATCCCCGCAGAATCCCCCGACCGGCTCAAAATCGCCGTATTGATCCCTATCAGGCGACCAGAACTGTCCAGCAGCGGACCACCCGAATTCCCCGGGTTAATTGCCGCATCCGTCTGAATCAGCCGCTTTAAAACCACATCCGAGTTTCCTGCAACCTCCCGATCCAGTCCGCTGATAATCCCCGCTGAGAGCGTCTGGTTCATGCCAAATGGGCTGCCAATCGCAAAGACTCGTTGCCCCACCTTCAGATCATCCGACGTACCCAAAGTTACCGGCTGCAGCTCGCCGGCAGATGCCCGAATCTGCAGCACTGCGATATCACAACTGGAAACTGCACCGATGAAATCCACCGCAAACACCTGCTTGTTCGGTAACTCCACCTCCAGCTCACCAATTCCTTTGAAAACAGCCCCTTCCACCACATGCAGATTCGTAATGATCCGCCCCTGCTCGTCCCAAATCACACCCGTACCCGAAGTCAGCTCACGCTTTGCCGTCGCGTCCGGACCAATCCGCTCGTACCCCTGAGTATGAATCCAGACAACCGAAGGTGAGGCCGCTTCAAACAGCCGAATCGTCGACTGCTCATCCTCAGCCAGACTGCCACGAGGCGTCACGGTGCGAGGCGTATAATCCGGCTTGTTCCTGACAGAATCAACGACAATTCGAAAGGTCAGAGCTGAAGCCATAACAGCCAGAATCAAAACCAGCCAGCCATTGACTGCGGCGGTCGAATTCGCCGGCGGGCGAAAATCAGACTGGGACGTCGACACGGGTACTCTCCTGCACTCTTCTGCGAAATGCCCTCTGCAGAATTCTAGCGTTCACACCTTTTCCACGCTCAACGTATTCCGGGAATTTTTCCAGCCTGCTCGGGAATGCCCGAAATCCACGCTTCATGCCCGTGTGCAGACTCGCAACCCAGTCTAAACTTCTGCCTGAACCAGCCCCGGAGGATCAGGACCGTTCGAGGATGACACGCTGACCATGCGAAATGAAATACGCAGCCAGTTGCAGCAGCTCTGCGGATGCCCGCTGCCAGACCAGTGGCTGCACCTGATCAGCAACTACCCACCTGCCCTGCTCACAGCCAGTCGCGGACCCGATGACCAAACGGAAGACGGCACTGTCTCGCAGGTCGAACTGCTCGCAGATGACTCCGCTATCCTCCAGATCAACCTCGAAGTCCGCGCTGAAACGTGGCTGGACCCCCGCGGAGCTGCTTTCAACTGGCCACCCTCACACCTCGTCATCGGTGAAACCGGAGACGGTGACTACTTCTGCATCGATGCGGCTGCCACAGCCCCCGCCGTGCTGCAGTACCGCACCCAGGCTGTGACCTTCGAAATCGCCGCCGAATCACTCGAAGAATTTGTCGATATGCTCTTCGTCGCCTTCACCGAAGATGAAGCTGATTTCACTGAAAACCCTGACGATTTTTCTGAATTCCCGGAGACTGAGTCCGATGAATGCACCGATCAACATCCGCGCCCATAAGGAACGTCGAGTGCTGGAATTGCAGTGGAGCGATTCCGAAACCACTCAACTCCCGTTCCGCACTGTTCGCCAAAACTGCCGCTGCGCAGTCTGTGTCGACGAACTCACCGGACGACAAATCCTCGACCCGGAATCCGTCCCGCTCGACCTCGGACTCCTCGAAGTTTCACTCGCCGGAAACTACGCACTGCGAGTCCGCTGGTCAGATAATCACGATTCAGGACTGTTCACATGGCGACACCTGCGAGCCATCTCGGATGCTCTCAACAGCAGGCCTCAGTCATGACCATCGAAGTCGAAGCAAAATTCCCCGTCTCCGATCTCTGCCAGCTGCTGGCAGATGCCACTGCTCTCGGTTTCCAGTTCCCCAATAACCCGGTCCTTGAACAGGATGAATACTTCAATCACCCCTCGCGAGACTTTCGGGAAACCGACGAGGCTCTCAGAATTCGCCGCCTCGGCTGCGAACTGATACTCACCTGGAAAGGCCCCCGCCTCGACAGCCTCTCAAAATCCCGCAGGGAACTGGAAGCTCCCTTCGATGTGCCGGCCGACGATATCGACACCAGACTCAAGGCACTGACCGAAATTCTGCTGGCACTGGGGTTCACCCGCAGCGGCAGCGTTCGCAAACTGCGCCGCTCAGCCACAATCGCATTCGAAGGGCGATCCTTCCACTGCAGCCTTGATGACGTCAGCGGACTGCCGCTGCACGCAGAACTGGAAACACTGGCCTCGGAAGAACAGCGACACGAAGCACTGCAGTCCCTGCTGCGGCTGGCCAAACGCCTGAATCTCCAGCAGCAGGAACGTCGCTCCTACCTCGAACTGGTCCTCACATCAAACCGCGACGACTCAGCTCAGCTACCACCTGACGAACAATCGCTGTGACATCCGCAGCATCTGGTTGAGCCTCTGTAACGCCAGGCAGCGGACAGCCACCCACCGGCTGATCCGTGAATCCATGCGCAGACAACATGCACTGCAACTCACGACTCAATGTCCCAATATCCGTCTTCTGCTTGTCACTCAAAGGCTGACGGCCCTGCCCCATCTGGAAACCACGCAGGCCAACCGCCGCACGAAATCCCTCCGGAAACTCAGCCGAATAGATCATCGTGTCAAACAGACGAATCAGGTCGTACTGCACCCGCCGAGCCTCATCAATCTGATAGGAAACCGTCAGATCGTAAAGCCGTCGAGTCAGCTCGGGAACAACACCTGAACTGGCGTTCGTACCACCGTCACAGCCAGCCAGCAGCATCGGCATCAACGCCGCATCCCAGCCCGTCAGAAATGCAAAGTCGGGACGGTTCGGACGAACCGCCTGAATCATCCGAATCATGTGCGGAATATCACCCGAAGAATCCTTGATCGCCACAATTCGCTCAAACTCCTCCGACAGTCGCTGAATCGTCGGCACATCGATCGGACTCGCAAACATCGGAATGTTGTACAGCGTGACGTCAATCGGAGTATTCCGGCCGATCTCAGCAAAATAGGCATAGACCGAAGCCGGACTCAGCTTGTAGTAAAATGGAGCAACAATCGCGACAGCTCGAATTCCCAGTGAAGCGTAGTACTCGCAAGCCCTGATCGTCTCCTTCACGTTCGCTTCTGCTGCACCCGCCAGAATCGGCACGCGACCTCGCACCTGATCCGCCAGAATCGCCACAATCCGACGACGCTCCTCAGGAGTAAAACGAGTAAACTCGCCGGTGGAACCATTCGGATACAATCCATGCACACCACGGGCAATCAACCAGTCAGCATAACGTCGCAGTTCACCTTCGTTGATCCCGCCATCCGCTGTGTAAGGCACCAGATTGGGAGTAAAAATCCCCTGCAGCTTCGTTGCAGCCATAATTCCGAACTTTCCGATGACATCAGTTTTGACGCCACCAGTCAATGCTGCCGGCGCCCCTCAGTTCCACTGCCCCTATTAAACCTCACAAACTCGCACTCGGCACAAACTATTTTCCGCAGAATTGACCGGTTCCCGAGTCCGCATCACCGCGCCGCAGAACAGCCAGGCAGCGAAATCCGACAGCAAACTCCGCCAGACGGCAAGTTTTCAAGACAAATTGCCCCGCCGTGCTGTCGCACAATCCGCCACGACAAACACAAACCAAAACCCAGCCCGCGACCAGCCGAACGACCCGAATAAAACGGATCAAAAGCGTGCCGCAAAACCTCCGCTGACACCAGACCAGGTCCATTGTCCTCCACCCGCAGCTCGATGCACTCAGCAACCTGCCTGCCCGAAATCCTCACAACTCCGGACCGACCTGCACCACGCAGCGATTCACAGCCATTCCGCAGCAAATGACTGATCAGTACCCCCAGCTGTGCTCGATCTGCCGTCAACTCCGGATCACCCTCACACTGCTGCACCACCGAAATCCCCGCAGACGCTGACTGACGCACCGCAACTGCACTCTCTTCCAGCAAACCCCGCAGACGAAACGACTGAACATGCAGTGCCGGTGGACGAGCAAACAGCATGGCATTGCCGATCATGTCTCTGATCCGCCACGCCTGCGCTCCAATCGTCTCCAGCGATTGACGCAGGTCAATTCCCGCAGCACCACGCAACTGCAATTGTGCCTGTCCAATAATCGTCGCCAGCGGATTATTGATCTCATGCCCCGCACCCGCCGCAAACTCCGCCAGCGCCTCCAGGCGAGCAGGATCCGGCAACAAAACCGAACGCCCCGCCGCAGACGATAACAAACGGCGCGATACCGACTGCAGTAAATCAAACTGCCCTGAATCCGGCCGCGATCCCTCACCTCGCTCAAACTGCAGACCGCACAACAGATCGGGCCACAACACCAACTCTGAGTCACGATCCTCCAGCCCCACACCCTGCAAAACCTGACGGAATAACTGAGAACTCACAAAGGCAGAAACTCCCCCCGCACCACTCAAAACAACTGCCTCAACCTCACCATCACCACCCCGCTGATACTTCAGACCGCTGAGACTGTCACCCGCTCCTGCTCCCAAAATCAACACAGATCGACAAGCTGTCTGACGCAGCCAGATGCCCGCCACCGCTGCCATCATGGAATCCCACGGTCCGCCAAACTGCAGCGCATGCAGCAGCCCCAGCTCCGACTCACACGACTCCCGCAACTCGTCTCCCGCCACAACCGCACCTCAAAATACAAAACGGCCACCAAAAGGTGGCCGTTTGCCTGCTTATCCCGCCACAGGTCCGGCGGAAATCCAAAATCCGACCGTCATGTCTGCAGCTGCTCTATATCCAGCAAACGACAGATGTTGTCGATCAGCGTCTCAACCTCAAACGGCTTCTGCAGGAAATGATTGGCACCCGCATTCCGCAGGTCCTGAATCTTGTCTGCTTCAACCATACCGCTGATGCAGATGATCCGCACGTCGTCCAAAGCCGAATCGCTGCGTACCCGCTGACAAACTTCCCTCCCGTTGATGTCCGGCAGCATCACGTCCAGAACAATAATGTCCGGATGATACTCCTTCACCATCATCCCGGCATCAAAGCCGTTGTTCGCAACACGAACCTCAAACCGACCGTCTGCCTGCAGAGCATCAGTAATCAGTTCCACCAGCTCCAGATCGTCGTCGACAATCAAAGCCTTCCGCTTGCCAGACTCCAGAGCATCCGTCGGAATCCCGTTTTCTTTCATGAACTTGTACAGAACATCACGCGGTATACGGCGAAAACGAGATCCAGGGACACGAAAACCCTTGAGCTGCCCGGAGTCAAAGCAGCGAATGATCGTCTGCTGACTGACCTTACAGATCTTTGCCGCTTCACCGGTTGTGAACACTGTTTTCATTTGCACAATCCGTTTTGAGGAAAAGCGATGAGCTGCCAGACGCAGCATCCCATCGTCCGGAAAGTCCCGGACGCCATCCCTGACGCTTCCACTCGTGAACCCACAGGACTACCGACTCTGCTAACACCGCCAACAAACCAGTGCACACTCACAAGACCTTCAACCACAACGCCACAACCCTGTTTCGCGGTGGTCAACTGTATGTCGCCGGCTAAACCGACTGGCACATGCCATCCTGCTGGCAGATACTGAGACAACTCCTGAGATCCTGAGTCAGAACTCGCCTATATCCGTGAGAGCATCGAGGCTGAACAGATTCAACGAACCCGCCGCTGACAAGGCTGACCCGCCAGCCCCGGACACCGAAATGCCCGGCACAGCCACAACACCCGTATCCGACTGCCCAATAAACAGACAGACATCTCCGATGGACAACTGACCCGCCACCGCAGAAGACACTCTCATGTCAGCTGCAAGGCACGCCACTGAGGCTAAGCTGAATCCTTTCAGTCCTCTGAATCCTGCTCGACCTTCGGGAGTTCCCCCGACTTTGCCAACCCTCGATTCCGCCGATTGTATCCATCCGCATCAGACGGTCAACGGCAGTTTCCTTTTCGCATCTTGCCTGAATTTACGGTAATCCAGCCAATTATTCTTAGATTTTCTGTGCAGAATTCCCAAATTCCATTGCCGCGACCAGAACAGAGCTCACCACAAAAACAAAAAAACGGCGGAGTTACCCGCCGTTGTCAAACATTCTGCACAAATTGTCAGGTTCACTCCAGACCCCGCTCAACCTTCTCCATCAGCTCCTGCATCGATTCCTGCAGACGCTCCCGGACCTTGTCCGACTGCTCAGACAAAGCACGCATATACTGCGGTGTCACCGCCCGGTTCAGCTTGTCCAGCATCGAAGCCGCTCGCTTCCAGAACTGCTCCGCTGTCAGCTCCGGACGATCCACGGGCTGCTCCTGTACACCCACCGGAACACTTCCGGCATCCGCACGAAATGGCGCGTAGGCAGCCTCGCCGGCATCACGAGCCACTGCATCCATGGTCGCAACCGCACTACCCGATCGCACACTACCCATTCCAGCACGATCACCAGATCCGCTCGGAACATAGTCCGCCGGATCAACCACACGAGACAATGGCACTGCTGACGTGTCAACTTCAGCCGGAGCAGCCCACTCTGAATAACCTTCATCATTCTCAGTGAACAAATCCTCACCACGCTGAGCCTTGCGCCAGGCACGCATCTCCGACACCGTGGCCGCCTCATCACGAGCCCACGCAAGACAGTCCTCAGCATCGTCCCAGTTCAAAGCCACGTAGAAAAATGACCACTTCAGCGACGCATACGCCTCATAAACCCCGCCAAATTTCTCCCAGACTCGACGCCGCTGAAAGATCTGGTCGCCACTCAGGCCCACCATCTGCCCAAAGTCCGCGTCCGTGCGACCCTTCCCATAACGCGTTGTCCACTTCGAGGCACATTCGCCAACCACCCAGTTGCACTGGCTGACCGCATCCCGAGCTGTCTGAATCAACTGATCTTCCGACTCTGCCATCGCTGCATTCCCGCTGCTGCCCAACAGTTCCACACCCAAACAGCCCACATCCTACGCAGCAGACTCCTGACGTTCCATTCGCCACCCCCCGAACCTGATGGGATTCCGCAATGTCCTGAACACCGACAATCCAGTATGCCACACCCACAAAAAACTCCCCGACTACCCAAAACACCACAAAAAGTGGCAAAAATACACGAGGATGCACTGATGTGCCGAAAAATGCCCAAATTGCCTCCTCTGAGATTTCCCCGGGAATTGGCTCCAGCAGCCTCGACCTCATGCCGATACACTCGTTATAAAAATCCGGAACGCTGGGTTCGCGAAATCTTACCCAGCACTCCCAGATTTCGCTCGGGGCGGTAGCCAAGTGGCTAAGGCAACGGATTGCAAATCCGTCACGCGAGGGTTCGACTCCCTCTCGCCCCTCTTCAAAGACCTTTCCAGCCGGCCCAACAGCCCTGAGAAAGGTTTTTTTATGCGCCCCCCCGAACCACCGATTCACCTCCGGAGCCTGCCCGTGATCACTCATACAGCCCGGCCAGCCCAAAACACCCGATTGCCACGCCAAATCTTCCTCGCAGTCTGCGTCTGCACACTGTTCTGCATCCTGACGCCCTGCTCCTCCGCACAAACTCAGCGGCTGGAACTCGGCCGACGACTCAAACGCTTCGAAATCGCCTGGGAACAGGCTCCCGCCACCCAGCAGGCCAAAGCCGTCGCTCCCCTGAAACAGGCCGTCAGCAGCTTCTTCAGCCTGCAGCTGTCTGAGGCCGGTCGACAGCTGGACAACGCCTGGTTCACCGTCCGAAACGCTGCACCGCCATCCGCTGCAGAAAAAGTTGCCATCGCATACTCACTCACCGCCCTGCCATTCTGCGCTCCCCCGGAAACAACAGAACTCAAACTGCAGCTAAGCCCCTTCTATGCCGTCGCCGAAACACTGCCCGAAAACACCACGCTTAACCTGCTGATCAAAAACAGCTCCGCTGAAACCCTCGCTAAGTTCAACTGCCCCGCCACTGCAGCACTCGCCGGCACCGCCTGGAATACCGGGATACTCCCCCCAGGCGATCACCACATCGAAACAACACTGCAGCTTGAAGGCCTCAGCATCCGCCTGCCCGATGTCAGCATCAGCCGAATACCAGACCTTGCACAGAGAACGGAAAAACTGCAGCAGACTGCCGACAGGCTCAGACAGCAGGCCCTCGCAGAAAACCGTCCCCCCGAACTGCCACCCACGACTCTCACCGCTGCCACCACTGCTCGCAGCGAAGCCGCACTGCTCAAAGCTGCCAGCGAAGACCGCTCCACCGAAGCCGACTTCCCGCTGCTCGCCAGACTGCTGCTGGCCGAACAACTTGCCGAAAACCCTCAGCTGGCCACAGAAATCGCTGCCAGATCAGCCAGTCAAAATGATCTCTGGCTGACACTGGCCAAAGGCCGCAAATCGGTCCCCGTTCGCCTTAAAATACCGGCCACCACCGATCCGCAAAAAAAACTGCCGGTACTGTTTGTTTTCCACGGAGCCGGCGGCAGCGAAAATATGTTCTTCGAAACCTATGGAGCCGGTCGCACTATCACCGAAGCCACCCGCCGCGGCTGGCTGGTCGTCTCGCCCGGCCAGGGATTGCTGGGTCTCTCACTGTCAGTCTCCGATATGCTCGACAGCCTGCAGCACTTCGCCAATATCGATCGCAGTCAGGTCATGCTGCTGGGGCATTCCATGGGAGCCGCTCAGGTGATGCGACAGATGCAGCAGGATCCATCCTGCGCACTGGCAGCAGCAGCACTCGGCGGAGGCAGCCGGATGTCCGCTGCTGCCGCCGCAACACTCAAACCCGTCAAATGGTACGTCGCCGCCGGAACCGAAGACTTTGGACGCGGCGGAGCCACGCAGCTGCACCGCAGCCTCACCACCGCCGGTGTCACCAGCGAATATCATGACTTCCCGGACGTTGAACACCTTGTCATCGTGCAGGCCGCCCTCAGCGACGTCTTCCGTTTCCTCGATCAGGCTCTCAGTGCCAGCACAAATCAGCGCTGACGCTCCACCCACAACCGCTCCACCAGCAGACGTTTTTCCCGCAGACGATCTCGCTCTGACTTCAATCCAGTCAGCTCACCA
>JBJTPZ010000318.1:0-11086 GCA_046075365.1 Planctomycetaceae bacterium | reverse complement strand
TTCAGTCCAGCGGAAGCACATCGACGCTGACGGACAGGCGGTGCTGGCTTCCGCCGACGCAGACGCCGGTCACGGGGGGGACGTCGCTGTAGTCGCGACCCCAGGCGAGTGTCAGGTGGTCGGTGCTGCAGAGTGTGTTGTTAGTGGGGTCACAGTCGATCCATTCGCCATTTCCGGCGTAGACGCTGCACCAGGCGTGTGAAGCGTCGGCCCCCACGAGGCGGGGCTGTCCGGGGGGCGGCAGTGTTCTGAGGTAGCCACTGACGTAGCGGGCGGGCAGTCCCACCGATCGAAAAGCAGCGATCTGCAGGTGTGCGAAGTCCTGGCAGACACCGCGGCGGATACGGAAAACGTCGGGGACAGGTGTATTGACGGTTGTGGCGCGGCTGTCGTATGTGAATTCGCGGTGGATTTGTGCTGTGAGTGCCAGCACTGCCGCGGGCAGTGTAAGTTCGGCGGTGAGTGTTTCAGTGGCCCACTGGCGAATCGTTTCGTTCCAGCTGACTTTGGGTGAAGGAAACAGAAATTCCAGTGCTTCACGATCAGCCAGTACGGCTTTGCGCAGCAGTCGTTCACGGAGTTCTGCGATTCGGGTGCGGCGGACGAATTCCGGCAGGGCTGGTTCGCGGACGGTCACGGTGGTGCTGGCCGAGATTTCCAGCTGCTGGTAGCCCTCGTTGAACGAGAACATGTGAACGGGGTTGCCGAAGGCATCGAGCCGTCGTGAGCGAACGGATGGTTCGGGTGTGATCTGCAGGGAGAAGGAATCGACCTGCTGACGGTCGCAGGGGCGGAATTCCAGCCAGGCCTGGTTGTGTCCGACGGAAACAGTGTCGGCTCCTGTGTAGCGAGTTCTGTGTGCCACGCGATACTTCATGTTCGCCCTTCCATTTCGCCGAAGGGGCGTGGTGCGGCGGAGTGTACGAGGTATTTGCCGGTGAGTGCTTCGGACAGTTTGAGCATGGTGTCTTCGACGGTTTTCAGAGCGCTGGTCACGGTTTTCAGGGCGGGACTGGCGAGATCTGTGGAGGTCAGCATGCGAACGGCATGTGTGGCCTCCATGACCAGTCGCATTTCCGCAGAGCGGAGTGGCTGCGTGGTGACTCCCGGCAGTCGGTCGGTGTGCTGTATTAGTCGTTCGAGCTGGAAAGCGAGTGATCGCGGGTTGGAATCATCGGCAATGGCGAGGTCCAGCACGGCATTTCGCTGGAGGTTATCGCGATAGCGAAAGCGATAGGTCATGCGGACATCGAGGATTTCGATCAGGGTCCGCAGGATAGCCGGGCTGGCGTTGCCGCGTCGCAGGTCTGCGGTGAGCAGCATCTGTGCAGTGGAGACGGCTCGTTCGATGGACCGCCCGATTTCGAGGAATCGCCAGGACGGTCCGCGGTTCATACCGTCGGCGATCAGTCCGCTGACGGAGGCGAGGTCGCCGATCAGGCCATTGGAGGCGGTGACCACATCTGTGAGGTCGCGGCTTTCGCGGCCGATCGCCGATCGAAACGCATCGGCTGTGACATTGATGCGGTGCCAGGTGTCGGGGCTGATCCAGTCGCGAACGAGTGAGGCGAGTCTGGTGAGTTCCCGGACACTGAGTGCGAGTCCACCATATTCCTGGGCATCGAAGACGGCGGCAGGCAGGGCTTCGGCGAGTGATGGCAGCTGAGATTCGAGTCCTTCGAGGACGAAGCCGGGTTCCAGCTGTCCCTGTTCGCTGAGCAGTCTGGCGAGGAAGCGAACTTCGTGCATATCGACGCTGCCTTCTCCGGCCAGTCTTTCGGCGAGGCCGCGAATGAGTCGAGCGAGCAGATCGCAGCGATCGATGGAGCGTCCGAGCCAGAACAGGTTGTCAGCAACTCGGCTGGGGAACAGTGCGGAGGTGCGCTGCAGTTCGGCGGGCTGATCCTGGGGAGTCAGGAGTGTGACTGGTTCGACTCGCCGATCGCTCAGCACCCACAGATCTTTGCTGCTGTCGCCGCCTGAGACAGAGAGCTGCATGGGTTCGGTGTCGGGGGCGATGCGGATGAGGCCACCGGGCATGAGGTGCCACTGTCGTTCGTCTTCGACGAGGAAAGCGCGGAGTGCGACGTGTCCGGTGCGGATTCCTTCGGGCGTCCAGACGGGTGCTCCGGAGCGTCTGACTTTTTCCTGAGCAACCCAGTTCCAGGGCCTGGCCTGGAGTTTGGCTCGGCATTCGGATTTCTGCTGGCTGGAAAGTTCGCTGATGATAATTTCTTCGCCGCCGCTTTTTTGGAAGGCGGGTTTGAGGACCAGTTCGTCGAGGCGGTGCAGCACTTCTGTGAGTGCCGCGGGATCTCCGCACCACCATGACGGGATGGATGGCAGCAGCAGTGGTTCTGCCAGCAGGTGCTGGCACAGTTCGGGCAGGAATGGCATGAAGACCGGGGCACCGACGATACCGCAGCCGGGAGTGTTGACGACGGCCACATTGCGGGCGCGGACGGCGTTCAGAATTCCGGGAACGCCGTGTTCGGAGTATCCGCCCAGTTCGAGTGGATCGAGTCCGGCTTCGGCGCAGCGTGTCATGACGATGTCGACCGGGACCAGTCCGGAGAGGGTTTTCATGCAGACGACATCGCTGCGTACGGCGAGGTCGCCACCTTCGACGAGAGTGTAACCGAGGTATCTGGCGAGGTAGACATCTTCAAAGTAGTAGGGGTGACCGGGGCCGCTGGAGAGCAGTACGATGCGGGGGCTGTCGGTGGGGCGAGCGGTGCGTTTTCGCAGGGAGTTTTGGAGTCGGACGAAGAAGGGTGCCAGGCGTTCGACGGGCAGCTGTTTGAAGCCGGTGGCCATTGAGCGAGAGCTGACGATGCGATTTTCGAGGGCGAAACCGGGTCCGGCTGGTGCTTCACTGCGATCGGCCATGACGCAGAAGGATCCGTCGGCTCGGCGAGCGAGTTCGGCGGCATAGAGAAACATGGGTGAGTGATCACCGTTCTGCAGGTCACAGAAAGCCCGCAGGTATTCGGGGTTGGCAAACAGGATTTCCGGGGGCAGCAGTCCGGATTCGATCAGTCGGCGCTGTCCGTAGATATCGGCGATGATCAGGTTCAGCAGTCGGGCGCGTTGTGCGAGTGCTGCTTCGACGGCGGCCCATTCGGCAGCCGTGGTCACCAGCGGCAGCAGGTCCAGTCGCCATGGTCGAGCGCCTTCGCCGCCATCGCTGGGCGAATGGTAGTTGACGCCATTTTCGCGAAGCATGCGGTCGGCCTGCAGATTACGGCGTGTGAAATCTGCGGTCGGGATGGTTCGAAACAGCTGGAGAAAGCGTTGCCAGTGGGGGCGAGGCTGTCCGTCTGCGTCGTAGACTTCGTTGAAGACTTCGCTGGGGCACTGGAACAGTGGTTCATGTCGCGAGGACGCTGGAACTGCCGAGTTCATGCGATTGGCTTCTGTTGGTGCGGTCACTTTGCGGCAACGGATTCATGTGGACGGATGGCCTGCCAGCGAAGCCAGTGGTCGGCGATCACGATGGCGGTCATTGCTTCAGCCATGGGAATGAAGCGTGGCAGCAGGCAGGGATCATGTCGGCCGGTGGTGCGAATGGTGGTGGGCTGTCCGGTGCGAGTGACGGTTTGCTGTTCTCGGGCGAGGCTGCTGGTGGGTTTGACGGCGGCCCGCAGCAGAATCGGGGCTCCGGTGGACATGCCGCCGAGCATGCCGCCGTGGCGATTGCTGGCGACGGCGACGGGAGGTGCCAGCGGATTGGCAGCGCTGGCGGGGCCGGGGATAAAATCATCGTTGTTCTGACTGCCGCGCATTTCACAGCAGCCGAATCCGATGCCATATTCAACTGCGAGGACGGCAGGCAGGCTGAAGAGGGCTTTGGCGAGGTCGGCTTTGAGTTTATCGAAGACCGGGTCACCGAGTCCGGGAGGAATTCCGGTGGCGACGATCTGAGCGGCACCGCCGATGGAGTCGAGGTCTCGGCGGACTTCGTCAACCAGTGCCACCATGTGCGGGACGACGGCATGGTCAGGGCAGCGCACGAGGTTAGGAGAGCCATCGGGTAGAAATTCAATCTGCTGCAGTGTGACAAGTTCGGGGTGGGGAATGCTGGCTCGCAGAGTGCCGATCTGCGAGACCCATGCGAGGACCTGTCCACCGAACGCTTCTCGGATCAGTTTTTTGGCGACGGCTCCGGCGGCGACCCGAGCGGTAGTTTCGCGGGCGCTGCTGCGTCCGCCGCCGCGATAATCGCGGAACCCATAGCGGGCGTCGAAGGTGAAGTCTGCGTGTCCGGGTCTGTATTTTTCACGGATGTCGGAATAGTCGCTGCTGCGCTGGTCGGTGTTGCGGATGAGAATTGCGAGTGGTGTGCCTGTGGTGCGTCCGTCGAAGACCCCGGAGAGGATTTCCGGTTCATCCTGTTCCTGGCGCTGGGTTGTGAGCAGGCTTTGTCCGGGGCGACGGCGTACGAGGTCTGGCCGCAGATCGTCAGCAGACAGGCCAAGGCCTGGCGGCAGGCCATCGATGATGACGACATTCCCGGGGCCGTGACTTTCGCCGGCCGTCGTAATGCGGAACATTTGACCGAAGGAATTACCGGGCATACGAGTACCTAAGACGCGGGTTCAGTGTGCGGGGCTGGCGACAAGCTGCTTCATTTCTCGGACGGCACGTTCAAGTCCGACGAGGACAGCTCGGGAAATAATGGAATGTCCGATGTTGAGTTCATGGACGCCGTGGAGTCTGGCGACGGGGCGCACGTTGTCGTAGGTGAGTCCGTGGCCCATGTTGAGGATCAGTCCCTGTGAGACAGCGTAGAGTCCGGCTTCGCGGAGGCGGTCAAGTTCGGCGAGTCGTGCCTGCGGAGTGCGGGCTTCGGCGTAAGCGCCGGTGTGCAGTTCGACGGCCGGGACATTGAGTTCGCGGGCCTTGCGAACCTGTTCGACATCGGGATCGATAAAGAGGCTGACGAGGATGCCGGCGCCGGTGAGCTGATCGGCGCACTGTTTGATTCGCTGGGCGTGTGTGATGACGTCGAGTCCGCCTTCGGTGGTGACTTCTTCGCGGCGTTCGGGGACGAGTGTGGCCTGTTCGGGAAGAGTCTGCAGGGCGATGCGGGTGATTTCGTCGGAGACGGCCATTTCGAGATTCAGTCGCAGGCGGACTGTTTCTCGGAGGACTCGAACGTCACGATCCTGGATATGACGGCGATCTTCGCGGAGGTGGATGGTGATGGCGTCGGCCCCGCCGAGTTCTGCGAGGACGGCAGCCTGAACGGGGTCAGGTTCGGCGGCGCGGCGTGCCTGGCGGATGGTGGCAACGTGATCGATGTTAACTCCGAGCAGGGCCATGACCTGGAGACTCCGAGGTAAATCCGGGAAGGTGTTGGTTGGGGGTGGTGGGGCTGAGCCCCAGAGGCTGACAGAGTGTCGGAAGCGGATTGTGCAGAAAGAGGGGATGGCTGGGAAGCTGGAAACGGCAGCATTGTCTGAATCGGGCTGTCGACGTGGGCGATCGCACCTTCCGGAATCGGTACGTTTTTTGCGGGTGGGAATGAGTGAGCGGTTGACTGCCGTTCTGGCACCCCGTCATGGGCTCGGTTGTGATGACTCTGATTTTGCAGCAGTTTTCCGTGGTTTTGGGTTATCGGCAGCAGCTAAGGCTGATGTGATTTTGGTGACTGTCGTTGAGGATTGGGGTTCAGGCGGGACGACTTTCGGGGTGCGCTGGAATTCGTGTCTGGATCTGGGAAGATGTCGAGGTGGTGTGTCCCCGGGTTGTGAGTGCAAGTTTGTGTTGCGGCCGCGGGGGCTGTATTGCTGGTATTTTTCGGGGCAGGACAAATGGGTTCTGTGAAGCAGCAGGCTGCACCGGCGACGGTGGGCACGACGGAAGTAATGATTGAGGCTCGGGGGCTGAGCAAGTTTTACGGCGACTTCGCGGCGACTCGCGATGTCAGCTTCAGCGTACCGCGGGGTCAGGTCTGTGCCTTTCTGGGGCCGAACGGTGCCGGGAAGAGCACGACGATGAAGATGCTGACTGGCTTTTTGGCTCCCAGTCGTGGCGAGGCATTTATTGCCGGCCACAACGTGGCGGACCAGCGGATGCAGGCCAGCGAGCATTTGGGATATTTGCCGGAGAACGGTCCTTTGTACGTGGAGATGACCCCAGAGTCTCTGCTGACGTACATGGGCGAGGTGCGTGGGCTGTCGGGTGATTATCTGGCCGGTCGTTTATCGTGGGTAGCGGACAAATGTTCGTTGTCTGAAGTGTGGCGGAAACCGATTGCGAAGCTGTCGCGTGGTTTTCGACAGCGTGTGGGAATGGCGCATGCGATGCTGCATGATCCGGCGGTTCTGATCCTTGATGAACCGACCAGTGGTCTGGACCCGAATCAGGTGCAGGGAGTGCGAGAGCTGATTCAGGAGCTGGCTGCGACGAAGACGATTTTGCTGTCGACGCATATCCTGCAGGAGGTTCGTGCGGTGTGTAATCGAGTGGTGCTGATCAACAACGGTCGGGTGGTGTTTGATGGCCCGACGACCGGTCTGGGTCAGAATGAGGTTGAGATGGAAGAGAATTTCCGCCGGAAGACGACAGTCGGCAGTATGTGACGGCGGTCGTTGCGGGTGGTTCGGCGTGTGGATTTGAGTTTGCGACGAAGATTTGGGGTGAGGGCTATGCTTCGCAGTCATGTCATCAAAGCGGTCGCGCTGCGGAATTTCCGCAGCTATTTTTCGGGTGTGCTGGGGTATTTGTTCATTCTGGTATTTTGCGTTGCTGCGGCATCGATGACGTTTTCCGATGCCTTTTTTGCGGCGAACCAGGCGAATCTGGACCAGCTGACTGGTGCATTTCCCTGGTTGTTGCTGTTCGTCATACCGGCGATCACGATGACGGTGTGGGCGGACGAGCGGAAGCTGGGAACGGATGAGCTGTTATTTACGATGCCGGCCACGGAAGTGGAGGTGCTTGCGGGCAAGTATCTTTCGGTGGTGGGTGTTTACACGGTTGCTCTGCTGTTTTCGCTGGTGAACGTCCTGGTGCTGTTGCTGCTGGGCAGTCCAGATCCCGGAGCGATTTTCTGTGCTTACGCCGGTTATTGGTTTGCAGGTTGTGCGCTGCTGACGGCGGGGATGCTGGCATCGGCGTTTACTAACAGTGCCACGGTGGCGTTTGTGGTGGGCGTGGTGTTTTGTTGTGTTCCCGTGCTGCTGTACCATGCGACTGATGTGGTGGAGTGGCTGGCCAGTCTGACGGGCGGTGCGCGGGACCTTTATACTTTGCGGAACGCCTTGTCTGCGCTCAGTCTGCAGCAGCAGCTGCTGGATTTCAGTGTGGGAGTGTTGCCGCTGACGGGGATTTGCTGGTTTGTATTTTTCTCGGCAGTGATGCTGTATGCGAATCTGGTTGTGATATCGAAGCGACGCTGGGCCGAGGGCAGCAGGAAATCAGCGGGTCTGCAGTACGTCGTGCGAACACTGTGTGTCGCTGTGACCTGTGGTTCGCTGCTGTTTATGCTGTCGCGGATGCCATTGCGGGCGGACCTGTCAGCTGAGAATCTGTTTACGCTGGCCGATGCGACTCGTCAGACGATTTCCGGCATCCGGCAGACGCAGCGAGTGACGATTCAGGCTTTTTTAAGTCCGGAGGTCCCTTCGGATTACGTGGAAACTCGCCGTCAGCTTGTCGGGCTGCTGCGTGAGTTTGGCCGATCGAGTGGTGGTGCGGTCGAGGTGCGTGAAATTTCGGTGGAACCGTTCAGCGAGGAAGCCGAGCAGGCTCGGGCGCTGGGAATTGAACCGGTTCGGCTGCAGTACGACCGGGATGGCAAGCGTGAAGAGGCGGAAGTGTTTCTGGGGGCCTTCATTCAGAGTGCGACTGATGAGCTGGTGATCCCGTTCTTTGGCAAGGGGTTGCCGATCGAGTACGAGCTGACTCGGTCGCTGCGGACGGTATCGGCAGAGAAGCGTCTGAAGCTGGGTGTGTTGCTGACGGATGCTCAGGTGATGACCGAGGGCGCGGGTGGTGGTCGCTGGGAGATTGTGCGTGAGCTGCAGAAGCAGTATGAGGTGGTGGCGGTCAATCCGTCGCAGAAGATGATTCCTGAGGACAAGCCGGCAGCGGATGCTGAAAAACCTGCTGACGAGTCTGGCAAGGGTGAGGCAGACGGTGAGAAGTCGGCGGAGGACAAGAAGCCTGCGGAGGCTTTTGATGTACTGCTGGCGATCATGCCGTCATCGCTGACTCAGCCGCAGATGGATAATTTTCTGGAGTACGTAAAGTCTGGACGTCCGACTTTGGTGTTTGACGACCCGTGTCCGTTTGTGTTTCAGACTCAGGCCGGGCTGACCATGGCGCCGCGGATGCCGAAGGCTGGTGGTGGCGGAATGTTTGGTGGTGGTCCGCCGCCGGAGCAGAAGGCGGACAATGGGGAACTGACGGGACTGATGACTTTGTTGAATCTGAAGTGGGACAACGGCCAGATCACTTATGACCGCAACAATCCTCACAGTCAGTTTGGGACTCTGCCGCCTGAGTATGTCTTTGTATCGAAGACGGGCAACGACGCTGATCCGTTTTCGCAGGCCAGTGCAGTGACGAAGTCGCTGCAGGATCTGGTGTTGCTGTTTCCGGGGACGATTGAAGACCGTGCGGGCCGGAAGGATCAGCAGTTTGAGCCGTTGCTGCGAACCAGTCGCGAGTCAGGTTTGCTGGGGTGGGATGACTTTACTTCGCAGTCGTTCAGTCCTTTTTCGATGTCTCCTTCGCGTGAGATCAATCCGAATCCGCGTCGGCGAGATGATGGTGATTCCCACGTCATTGCGGCGCATATTCGCAACGAGTCGAAGGAAAGTCCGCTGAATGTGATTTTCTGTGCGGATCTGGACATGATTACCGACTGGTTCTTTATGGAACGCAATCGGGGCATGCTGGATGTGCAGTTTGACAACGTGACATTTGTGCTGAATGCGGTTGATGCGCTGGCGGGTGACGACACCTTCATTGATCTGCGTTCGCGTCGTGAGACTTTGCGAACGCTGAAATTCGTTGAGGGGCGAACGAGTGATTTGCGGAAGAAGCTGAATGTGGAAGAAAAGGAAGCTCAGGCGTCGATGGATGAGGCCTTGAAGACGGCGGAGGCCGAGCTGCGTGAAGAGATCAGCCGAATTGAGAAGGACGAGACTCTGGATGATCGCAGCCGTGAAGTTCAGGTCAGTCAGAAGGAACAGCAGCTGAATCGTCAGCTGGAGGTACGCAAGGAGCAGCTGGAGCGGGATGTCAGTTCGAGGGTTCGCCGTTCGGCCATGGAGATGAAGCGGGAAGTGCGGCGAGTGGAAAACACGGTGCGAATTGTGGCCTGCATTGTGCCGGCAATTCTGCCCATCTGCTTTGGCATGTTGTTCCTGGGGATGCGCAATCTGGCGGAGCAGCAGTCCATCAATCCGAATCGAAGGAAGAGCTGAGGCTGAGATATGAATTCTACAAATAGAACATTGATGTTTCTGGCGACAGCCGGTGGCTCACTGCTGCTGGCGTTTCTGGTGAACGTGGCCAGTGCGCCGAAGTCCGTCGAAGGGTTTTCCGAAGTTGGTCAGGATTTCTTCCCGGATTTCCTGGACCCGCTCAAAGCGACGGAACTGAGCGTGGCGAAGTTTGACACAGAGCAAAAAGAGAAGCAGTCCTTTTCTGTGAAGAAGAATGATCAGGGATTTTGGGTGATCCCGTCGCATCACGACTATCCGGCAGAGGCGGCAGAACGGCTGGCTCGTACGGCAGCCTCGATGATTGGCATTCGGAAGGTGGCTGTCCAGAGTCGCAGCAAGGACGACTGGGGTCGTTATGGCGTTGTGGATCCGGAGGCTGAGGCAGCGACGGGTGCTGACGGGAAAGATCCTCGCGGCACGAGACTGCTGTTGAAGGATGGCAGCGGCAATGGCCTTGTGGATCTGATTGTGGGCCGTGCGGTCGAGGGCCGGACGGGGCACTATTACGTGCGGCAGCCGGACAAGAACACTGTATTCATTGCGAAGATGTCTGTGGATTTGTCAACCAAATTCGCTGACTGGATCGAGCCTGATTTGTTGAAGGTGAATCAGCCTGACATTAGTCGCATTCTGGTCAATCGGTATTCTGTGGATGAGCAGCAGGGGACGATTAATCAGGGTGAAGTCCTGGATTTTGTGAAGGACAAGACAGCTGGCAAGTGGGGTCTGGACGGGCTGAATTCAGAGACTGAGCAGGTCAGGGAAGCTGCGGTTACGGATCTGGTCAGGAATCTGGACCAGCTGAAGATTGTGGGTGTTCGTCCGAAGCCGCAGGGTTTGAATGCGGATCTTACGGTTTCGGAAGAGGTTGCTCAGAATCCGCTGCTGCGTCAGGTTCTGCAGGCGGACATGCAGCGTCAGGGTTTCTTTGTGGCTCGCGGGCCGCAGAATTCCGTGCAGCTGGTTTCGAACGAGGGTGAGCTGATTGCCGGGACCAGCAATGGTGTGCGGTACACCTTGTATTTTGGTGAGATTGCTCGTGGCACCGCGAAGGATATTGAGGTTGGTTTGAAGTCAGAGGATGCGGCGGGTGAAAAGGCTGAGGCGGGCAAGGAAGGTGAGGGCGCTGAGGCTGAACCTAAAGAGGCTGCTCCGGCTGAGGGTCCTGAGAAGGGGCCGCGACGTTATCTGCTGGTGAAGGTTGATTATGATGAGGGGTTGCTGGGGTCGAAGCCTGAGGAGCCTGTGGCACCTGAGAAGCCGGCGATTTTGACTGACGGTGCTGCACCGGCTGAGGCCGCACCGGCCGAGAAGCCGGCGGATGCTGCTCCGGCGGGGGACAAGCCGTCTGACGACAAGCCGGCTGACGAGAAGCCGTCTGAAGAGAAGCCGGCGGCGGATCCGGGTGCCTGTGATGAGCCTCAGGCTGCTGCTGCTGCTGCTGCTGCTGAGCAGGCCGCTCCGGCGGCTGCCGCTCCGGCTGCTGCAGTACCGGCGACTGACGCCGCAGTGCAGGACCCTGTTCCGGCGTCACCGGCAGCGGACTCCCCTGCCCCGGCCCAGCCTGCTGCCGAAGAGGCTAAGCCGGCAGACGAGCCGAAGCCGGTGGTGGATCCGAAGGCTGA
>JBJTPZ010000317.1:0-41414 GCA_046075365.1 Planctomycetaceae bacterium | reverse complement strand
GCCGAAGCACTCGGCCCGAATTCTTGAGATTCCCCAGAACTTCCTTCTTCTTCGTGTCGACGGAGATAGCGGGTTCCGACTTCCTGGCGTGTCGCCGAACACGTCTTGCGATGAATTCGAACTGCGCATTGCGGTCGGGGTACTGTCGCGACTCCGCAACACTACCTTCAGAGTAACCGTTTCGCTCGTTCGTGACAAGTCGCTGTCACCAGTCAATGGCTGAATAAACGCTGGGCTATCCCTCAGAAGAAAACCTGTGGACGCCTGCGTCAAGACTCCGGCCAACAACTCAAGGCTGCCATTACTGACAGTTCCCTGAACCGCCGTCGCCCGAAATCTCGAAGTTGCCTTCCGCCACCGCGCGAGGTAAACTCAACCACCTGTTGTGGATTTGCCTCGGGGGACAGCGTGAAAGTGAACGACGCCACATGACAACACCTGCTCCAACCCAGCCCTCGCTCAAAATCGACCGCTCGGTGTTCACGTGTGACGATGATTTTGATGACCGTGAACTCAGGCTTTGGTGGCACCGGAAAACTCCAGAGTATCGTCTTCAGCACATGCTGGCTCTGCGGAAAATGAACTATGGTGATGAGTCCTCCGCCGGACTTCAGCGAGTTCTTGAAATTGCTGAATTGCCACAACGTTAATTACATGCTCGCCGATGGTTTCGCTGTTGGCTTTCACTGATATCCACGGGCCACCAGCGATATGGATATCTGGATCAGCCAGTCCCCGGATAACGCGGGACGCGTCGTCGCTGCGATTCGAGCGTTTGGGTTTGACACCCCGAATCTGACCGAAGATCTGTTTATGCAGCGGCGACGAATCGTGCGAATGGGTCACCCTCCGATCCGCATTGAACTGATGAACGAAATTGACGGTGTGAACTTCGATGAGTGTCGGCCTGCCGCGATCGTCGCTGAACTCGATGGAATTCAGGTGCCGATTATCAGCCTTGCTGATCTCAAGCGAAACAAACTGGCCAGCGGCAGACCCAAAGACATCGATGACCTGCAGCAGCTTCCCTGAGATAAAATGGTCCATCCGGGAATCTTGTGGGTCGAGGCGTTGAGGAGTGGGCAGATGAGCCTCAGCATTTGAGTGAGAAAGACGCCCGGACAGACCATCGCATTCCACGACTTTTGGTGATGTGAATGTGCTCAAAGCCTGAGGTTTTCTGCCTTTGTTGGTGGATCTGGAGAAAGCGGCCTGCCCACACAAATACCGGATGGACCGATAAAATCCCGGAACATCCTCCCCCAAACGTTGAATCTCACTGCCAGAACTCCCATTGGTGTCTTTTGTCCCGGTGCTTCGCCTGCGTCGGAAAATTCAACTCAGCTGAATCTGCTTCGCTGAGTCTTACTTGCGAGTCAGCAGGCAGGCTCAGTGACAGTGAGGCGAAGTGGTCCATCCTACACTCTGTACGTGGGACGCTGTGATGCGAACAGATCGTTCAGGACTACTTCGTTTGTCACCAGTCCTTTTGAGTACTGATTAGGTGTGATGCCGTAGGGAGTGATCATGGTCAGGAACAGGGTTTGCTTACGCCCCGAGCGAGCACGAAAGACTCGCAGCTTGCGTTCCAGTTCCTGAGCGTAGCTCTTCGTGATCACGCAGGGCTTGTCGGAGAATTTGATTTCGCAGATATTGATGCAGTGATCGGCTCGATCCAGCAGCAGATCAATCTGAGCCCCTTCATCGTCGGTTCCCGCTTCTGCCGCGTACCGCCATGATGCCGCGTGTGTTTCCACGTCGGCGATCCCGATGGCTTTGCGAATCGCGTCCACATGCTTGAAGCAGATCGACTCAAATGCGTATCCAGACCAGGCTTCATAGCGACGGCCTGTCGATTGTCGCAGCCACGAAGTCGCAGACGCCGTGGAGTGCATCCAGTGCCAGTAGAAGACGGAGAACTCGTCGGTCAACCGCAGCAAGCTGCCTTTGGCTTTCTTGTCCAGCGAGAATGTCTCGGTTACGAAGCCCGACAACTGAAGCTCCTCAATTGCCTTTGTCACTCCTCCACCACTTGAGAGCCGCGCCTTCGCCAGCACCTGATCACGAGTCAGACCGCTCCAGCTTGTCGCCAAAACCCTCACAATCGCTTCATGCGTGGCACAGGACTCGAAAAGGGCTGCGTACAGGTTGCGATACTCATCGTGCAGCATCCCTTCGGGTCGAAAACACTCCGCGTCGATGCACTGAGCTGCAGACTGGCCCGGTTGAATCAGATTCAGATAGTGCGGGACTCCTCCCAGGGCCATATAGGCCATCACGATCTGCCGCTGGTCCCAGCTAATCCTGCGGTACTTCAGGTATTGCTGAACTTCATCCAGACGGAAGGGCTCAAGCCTGATACGTCGTGTCAATCGATTGTGCAGTCCGCCACGGGCATCGACCACGTGGCGAATCATCCACGCGGCTGCAGATCCACAGACGATGACAGCCAAATCGCGCTGCCGACTGGCGTAGCTGTTCCAAAAATTGTCGAAGGCGGCCAGAAAGCCACTCTTGCGAGTGGCCAGCCACGGAAACTCGTCCATAAAAATGACTCGCTTGCCTTTCATCCGGGTGGGCTGGTCGAGGCAATGTCGCAGCAGTTCGAAAGCTTCGAGCCACGTTCGGCATTGGACCAGCGGAACACAGGGAAAAGCTTTTCGGAGCGACATCAGGAAGTTGGCCAACTGCACCGCAGTGCTTTGGTCATGCATCCCAGCCACCTCCAGCACGACATGAGATTTCAGGTATTCGCGGATGAGGAAAGTCTTTCCAACGCGACGGCGACCGTAAACCGCCACCAGCTCCGGGTCCCTGGAAGCCAGTACCGTATCCAGAACCCGCTTTTCTGCAACACGCCCGACTACCTGTTCGCTTTTGGCCATGAGTCGTACCCCGGAGCTCTTCGAATCGCTTGATTTTTTTTGGCGGTGTATCACTATCATACATCGCCAAATCTATCATTCAAGAGACAGATTTGGCGATCTATGTCGATCATACGTCGCCAAAAATATGCCGCGTACAACCTTTCAGGGAAGGCAAATCTGCTGTTTCCAGCAGTCGCTGCCGCACAGCGTAAACACAGTAATCAACATGCTGCAGAACCAGTCCAAATGATTCCCCGAGTGTTTCTTCATGAACCACCTCAAATCGCTCCGTTGTGAGCAGCCGAATGGTCCGCACTTGCGTCCCATCGAATTCAGAAACGCGAGAAAGTGTCGTGGCGATCGAGTGAATGTCCCCGGGGAAAATGGAATCAGAATTCGGAGGTGTCCCATGTCGAATGAACTGCCATTTGTAAGTCGCCTGTGCCCCACCTGTCGTCGGCCGCAGCACGCACGTGCGAGCCATGTAAAGGCGGCTCTGCCCAAAGCCATCGTTCGTGCTCAGCTGTGACACCGGACGTCTGGAGCAGCAGGACGCCACCGGTCGGTTCCACGCCAGTCTGGCTTTTCGGCGTGAGATCTTCGACCGCATTGGTGGCTGGCCGCTGACCAGACGCGGCGACTTCGACCAGCAGCTGATCGCAAGACTCAACGCCATCGAAGCCCCGGGCGACCCGTGCCAGATTGCTGATGCTTCATAGATTTTCCGCCGGGGGCAAACAAACGCGTACCACGGTCAGATGTTCATGCAGGGACTGGAAGATGAGGGATGGTGTGACCGGGTGATTTTTCTCTGCTGTCCCAGCCAAACAACGCACCAGTAAACTCACGAAGCAGCCGCCATCCGATCAGGTATGTCGTCAACAACCTTCTTTGTCACCAGGATATGCAGGAGCAGCTTCGTGAATTCATCTGACCTGGTATCCAGCGAAATTTTGAGCACTCTCACGTCTCGCCAGGTGTTTTTCCAGTGTGCACCTCGGTAAGCAACTTGCGGCCGTGGACGTATGATTCCTTCTGAGACATGACGTCTACAGCAACTGACAGAAGCCGCAGAGAACGTTTCGCCCCAGCCCAGATCCTCGAGCCCCCCCGGAAACACATTGCCGTACCCCCAGCCCACCAGCACCACTTCGCAGCAAACTCCTCATCGAGTACGACATTGGAAGAACCCGTGTCTACCACGCCAGCTGACTCATACCAATAATCAGCGGTCTTGTCAGCAACACGGAATTCGCGTCGTCCGTTTGCCCAACCTTTATCCTTGCACAGAAGACGAGCAGTCTTGTGGAGGCAGTAATCTGAGCCATTCGGCGATTATACATTTGTGATCCATCCTGTGTTTGCCAATCCGTTTTTGACGCACGTCAGTAAGATCTTATTAGCTGGAGGTACAGGGATTCAGGTGATTCCAGTGGTCGCCGAACTCACTTTCTGAAAGCAGAAAAGGCTGGCTTCCGGGGGGGAGAGCCAGCCTTTTCAGGAGGGGAGAGATTCTTGATAGTCGTTTCAGCTGCCAGGTCGGCTGATCAGGCAGCTTTTCGTTCGCTGCTAAAGGCAGCGATCTGAGGCCGACGGACGTTTGAGCCCGGGCCGCCTCGCGGAGGATACCCGTACTCACGCAGCTTACCAGACAGCGTTCGCAGACCAATCTGCAGGATCTGAGCCGTCTTTTCACGATTGCCATTGCAGCGGGCAAACGTTGATTCAATCAGCTTGCGTTCCATTTCCGCCAGAGTCATACCGACACACTCGGCTCCGTCTTCAATCGCATCGTGAGACAGCCATGGTCGCAGATCGTCAGGGCTGATGCAGTCATCTGCATCCACCGTGCAGCAGCGTTCAACAACATTCTGCAGCTCACGCACATTTCCCGGCCAGGCGTGCGATTCCAGCAGTTGCAGGGCTTCTGCACTGATCTGTCGCGGCGGCCGGCCTTCCTTCAGAGAAATCTGACTGATGAAATGCTCAACCAGCAGCGGGATGTCGTTGGTGCGAACCCGCAGCGGCGGCGACTGCAGTGTAATGCCGCTGAGATGCTGCAGCAGGTCATCACGGAAACGACCCTCCATAGCCAGCCTGTTCAGGTCGCCATGAGTTGCAGCGATGAAACGAATGTTGGGACCATCCGTTGTTCCATTTAGAACAGCGGCAGCCCGCTGCTCCAGCAGCTGGGACAGACGCTTCTGAAACGGCAGGGCAACAGTGTCCACATTATCCAGCAGAATTGATCCGCCGTCACCCATCTTCAGATAGCCGGGGAATCCGTCCACGGTTTCGTCACCGAACAACTGATGTTCGAGCGTTTCCACGGAATGCAGACTGCAGTCGATACGCAGGAAAGGTCGACCGGCTCGACGGCTGCAGCGATGCAAACCCTCGGCAACCAGTGTCGTGCCGCTGCCCGGTTCGCCTCGTACCAGCACCGTACGATCGTCATCCGCAGCAATCCGAATGGATTCTCGCAGTGACTGCATGGCAGGCGTGCTGCCAACCAGATCCATCAGATTTCGATTCAGCAGCTGGCGTCGCAGCTTTTCATTCTCGCGAACCAGTTCTCCGCGACGCAGTGCGTTAAGCAGAGCGGCACCGAAACGGGATGCTGAATACGGACGTTCGATGACATCGCAGTCGAACGATGGAACAGTTTCGCGTCCCCAGCGGGAATCTTCACTCACAATGCACAGCACCTGGGCCGCTCGTGAGTGAGCTCGAATGGCAGCATTCACTTCCTGAATGCGTGACACTGAATCCGCATCATCCATGATGCAGCAGCAGAATTCCTGCCGGCTGAGATGAAACAGCATGGCGTCCGGACTGTCTGTCTCGCACACCTGCATGCCACGTTTGCGAACGTCGTCAGCCAGTAACTGACGAGCTCCCGGGCGGGGCGAAAAAACCAGAACTGTGCGATTCACTGCTTCCGGTTCAGGAGCAGCTGTGCGGGGTTCCGGAGGGGCAGTCGGCGCGGAATGCGGGAACCGCAGGATATGCGGCTCATGATGAGCACCGTGCGGGAACTCGTTCATGATGTCCTCGATCTGAGAGCTGAGGGAGAGACGGAGGGAGAGAGACGTGAAATTCCTGAAACAACGCAACCGATGCAATGGCCGAGAAAGCCCTGAACGGAGGCGAAGCGGGGTATCAGGAAGTTTTCCGGAGCAAGTCCGGAGAGGAAGAGAGGAGAACGGGAAAGGAAATCTGGACCAGTGAGTCAGGTCCGGCTTGAGAGGCCGATTGATAGCTGTGATCGGTCGCGAGTGTCAACACGTCTTCACAGCGAATCCAGGCAAAACCTTTGTCGATTTTAAAGAAAAGTTCGTTTTGCTCCGGAAGGCTCAGGGAAATCCTTACTGGACGGCATTTTCTGCCGAACCCCGCTGTACTGCAGCCCGGATACGATGGCCACAGCAGCCGCAGCTGCGAAAACTGCGCTCGATCCGACAATTGATCTTCGCACCAATCAAAAAAAGCCGGGCCCCCAGGGACCCGGCTTAAGTTCAGCTCACTTACAGCAGCAGATCGCTGCAGCAACTGGCGGTTTTCACTGTTCCACTGCGAATGACCGAGGAGCCGCATGGAACTCTGACATCGAATCGCGAGATTCAAACATGTACAGACGACCGCGGAACCAAAGAGCAAAGTCCAGTCGACCCGGACGCTCCACGCCTTCACGAGCCAGCACCACCACGTCGCAACCGCCGGAAGCTGGTGCATAACGAGTGGGATCGGCCTCGAAGAGCGAACGAGCCTGTTCGGATGAGAACGCCCAGGTCTGCAATCCAAACTGAGCCGTGATTGCGGGATCCGCATCAACCAGCTCGCGATGATCTCTCAATGCAACCGGACAGAAACCCTTGAAACCAGCCTGATCACCACGCTCGCGAATTCGTGAAAGCTGCTTCTGGCGTTCATCGTTCTCCATCGCCACTCGCAACTTCTCATCCGGCAGGCTCCGCAGCTGCTCAGAAGGAGCAGCCGCCGGGTCATCCGCAGCAGGCAGTGCCGGCAGTTCAGCCGTCTGTGCCGGTTCCGACACCGGTGTCTGCACCCGGCGCGCTTCCTGAGCAGCCTCAGCCTCTTCAAACTGAATCGCCTCAGCCACAGCTCCCTGCTGCTGCTCCAGAATCACTCCGGTAAAAGGATTGTCTTCAGCCACAGATTTCAGAGCCTGCTCTGCTTCCTGAACTGCAGCATCAGCCTCAGCAGCCTTCTCCTGCACAGTTTCCACAGCCGCTGCCGCTGCCGCACCGGTCTGCTGCTTCAGACTGCTTTCCTGCTCCTTCATCGCCTCGGCAATCGAATCCAGATCCAGCGGATCAGCAGATTCATCAGACTCCGCAGCACCAAACGGGTCCAGAAAATCAGCCTGCTTTTTGGCAGCATCCACAGTGGCACTGGCGGCCGAAGAAACCTGCTTCGCAGCAGCAGCCGCTGATGCGGCCGTCGCAGCCGCTGCTGCTTCCGCCTTCGGCATAAAGGCCGGAGCAGCTCCCGGCTGCACGAACCGGGAAGGTTTGCCAGAAAGCACTGGCAGACCAGTCGGGCTGGCACCTGACGATTCCGCCGGCAGGGTCCGCGGACGCAGGCTGTGCCCGGCAACAGGAGGTACAGCAGCAGGCTCGCCGGTCGTGGCCGGGGTCGGCTTCATTATGCTGGGAAATGCCGGCCGAGCGGTCGTCGGGCCGGAAACGGTCGAGGAAGCCGCTGCCGGCAGTGGTGCCGTGCGACGCAGCCCGCCAGCCGGGCCGACAGTGGCCGGAACCGGGGCCGGTTCACGATAGTCCGGAGGCACTGGCGCTGGCGCTGCAGCCGGAGCCGTACCACGCCCTGTCACCTTGCCCCAAAACTTCTTGAATACATTCTCTTTCTTCGCAGGTTCCGCTGGCTTCTTCCGCACCAGCTGCGTCTGCATGTTCTGAGCATTCGGCAGATCCTGACTCCGCATCGACGGCATTTCCTGACCGCTCTGCTGGAACAGCTTCTGCAGTTCACCATTCACACTGGTGCCCTGAGAGGCCGACTGCACCTGAACCTTGCCGGTGCTGCGAACTGCGCCGGAATCCTGCATGCCCTGCACCGCCGGGGACATCGGAACTGCCACTGTGGCCGACATCGCCGCCACCACAAATGTGCGGCATACCCACTGCTCTGATTTCATGACGACTTTCCTCTCCCGGAACTCATCTGCCCCTCAATGCCACGCTGCGATACACGCATCAAGGCTCACTACCTGCCGTTTGTATCGACGGTTCCGAAAAGGCCGGTTGTTGCACTTGTTTGGGTTTTTCAGTCCCTGCGACAGACAGGATCAGTCGTTCACGAAAAACCGGAACGACCGAAAAATCCCCCCTATTCCCCCAAAACTCACTTATTCGACACTGATTTTCAGGCCACCGGCTGGAACTGCCGAAATCCGCTGATCTCTGTAACCGTACCCAACTGCTTTGACTCGCCCGACCGCTCGGTCAATACTTCCCAAACCCCCACAGCGGGCTCAGACATGCAGCACAGACTATTCGCGGAAAATGTGACCGACCTATGAGCAGTGAAACAACAGTGAAGGCGGGTGAATCAGTAACGGTGGGGCAGCAGCAGATCACGATCAAAGTAATTCCCGCCGATAACGGCTCACGTCCCCTCGGACGCCTCGCTCGAGTCCTGCTGACCCTCTCACTGCTGCTCAACTTCTGGCTGCTGCTGGGCCCAGGCCTGTCGACTGACTCCACCAAAGTGCCCGAATACTTTCTCGAAGGGACTCGCGGGGCTGCCGCCCGAATCGCCGTCGTTTCCGTGGCAGGCATGATCAGCCCGCCGTTCACCGAACGCTGGATTCGTCAGCTGCAACAGGCCGCAAAAGACGATTCCGTCCGCGGAGTCCTGCTGGCCATCGACAGTCCCGGAGGCTTCGTGGCTGACAGCCACCAGCTGCACCGTGAAATCGAACTGCTGGCGGCAAAGAAACCTGTCTTTGTTTCCATGAAAAGGCTGGCAGCCTCCGGTGGCTACTACATCGCTGTGGCAGCCGGAGAATCTTCCCGTATCTACGCCGAACCCACCACCTGGACCGGATCAATCGGTGTTATCATCGCCCGCTACAACGCCACGCGGCTGGCAGAAACCGCAGGAGTCAAAGTTGAACCGCTTACCACCGGACCACTCAAGGATACGCTCAATCCGTTCCGCGATATGACTCCACAGGAAACACAGGTCTGGGATGCTATCCTGAAGGATTCCTTTGATCGCTTCATCGGCGTGATTGATGCCGGTCGCAAAACTCTGAATGCTGAAGACATCCGCAAACTGGCCACCGGTCAGATCTACACGGCAAAGCAGGCACTCGACAACGGTCTGGTGGATGAACTGGGCTATCAGGAAGATGCCGTGAAAGCGCTGGCCTCACAGCTGCAGCTGGAACAGTACGAGCTGTTCGAATATCGGGCTCTGCCCGGACTGATTGATGCCGTGCTCGGAGCCACCGCACGTCAGCCTTCACTCAGTGAACAATTCGCCGCCTCAACCGTTCCCCAGGCGATGTACTTTGCCTCGTGGAACCCACTGCCCCTGCAGTCGCACCATCAGTGATCACGCTCCAGCCGCTGCATTCGCTCCAGCAGATCCTGACGCGCACGAAACAGCCGGCTGCGTACCGTCCCGGTGGGAATCCCCAGCAACTCCCCAATCTGCTCGTACGACATCTCATCAATTTCCTTCAGCACCAGCACTTCGCGAAAATCCTGGGGCACCTGCGACAGGGCCTGCCTTAGTCGCTGCACTTCCTCCTGCAGCTCAAGTGCTGCCCCCGGATGTGCTGCCGTACCCTGCTCTGCCGGCTCCGCGCCCCCGGATTCGCTCAGATGGTCCAGTGAACCAACGGGACGACGGCGACGGACACCACTGATGGCTGCATTTCGAGCAATCCGGTACAGCCACGAGTAAAAACCTGAATCACCGCGAAACTTCGATAACTGCTGCCACGCCAGCAGGAACGCCTGCTGAGCCGCATCCAGAGCGTCGTCACGAGAACCCAGACTGTGCTGCAAACTGTGCACCAGTCGATCCTGATAACGCAGTACCAGCAGATCAAAAGCAGCAGCGGCGTCAGTACCGCCCTGCAGAGCCGAAGAAATGAGCTGCTGATCCGATGGCTGGCCCACGCAATTCCGCCCGCTGAAAATCCGTCTGACCAAACCCCGTCTGTCCAAAATACGCCAAAGAAATCCACGTACTGCTAAGGCCGGCCCGTCAGATGGCGGTGCCGCGAAAAATAATACATTCCGCAGATGCCGGCTGCCACCAGCAGCAGACTGAAAATCTCTGCATCCTTGAGCCCCAGGCTGAAGGGAGCCACATCGGCTCGCAAAGACTCCAGACCAGCACGGGATATCGGATACAGAATTGCCGCCAGACACATCACAGCACCATCAAACGGTCGCCGGCGAAAGTACCACGCCAGAATACCGGCCAGCACAAACGCCGCTGCCGAACTATAAAGCTGAACCGGGTGCAGTGGCATCGTCGACTGAGCCTGCGGATCAAGCAGCCCCTTCATCACCAGCTGCCCAAATGTCAGACTGTCAGGAGGAAACTGGACGGCCCACGGCAGACTGCAGGCCCGGCCGTAACAACAGCCGTACAGAAAACAGCCAATCCGACCAAAACCCTCACCCACCAGCAGCGAAGGAGTCAGCACATCCAGAATCGGTACCAGCGGCAGCTTTCGCAGGCGACAAAATGTCGCGATCCCCGCCATCCCGCCGATAACGCTGCCGTAGAACACAATTCCACCATCCCATAAGGCCACCGCCGCAATCAGTTTCTGAAAACCAACGGCCGCAGAAAATGCCGGATGGCCGTGACGCAGCAGAAAATAAACCCGTGCTCCAGTCAGCCCCGGGATCAAGGCCCACATCAGCATGTCCCAAATGACATCGGGATCCACACCAATCGATCGAATTCGCCGGGCCGCCAGCCAGCTGGCTGCGGAAAAACCCACAAACATCATGAAGCCGTAACCAAACACCGGGATCCCGTCACGCACAACACCCAGATTCGGCTGCAACAGCAGCAATCCCAGAAATCCAGCCGGTATCGTCAGCCAGAATCCCGCTGAAAACAACGCCTCAGTCAGACTACCCTCTGTGCGATACACCCGCACCGAAAAAATACAGACGGCCAGAGTCCAGATCAGAATCAGCCAGCCCGCTCCAACATACAGCTCATTGCCGGCAGCATCAAAACGCCACGCAGAATCAAACATGAATCTCAGCAGGTTCGTTCGCATGGTTACTTCCAGAAAACTCAGCTAAACGTCAGCAGCAGATTGTCAATCAGCCGCGTCGTGCCCACACGAGCCGCAATCAGTGCCACTGCCTGCGTCCCTGAACACACCCGCTCCGGAAGCGGCTGCAGAGTCTCAGGATCGGCCAGCACAGCATACTGCAGGCTCAGCCCCGCTGTCTGCAGCAGCATTTGCTGCATCTGCTGTTCCACCACCGACGGCACTGCACCCGGCTGAACACACAATTGCTCGGCCAGCCGCAAAGCCCGCGACAACGCCGTCGCTGTCTGCCGCTCTTCAGGCGACAAATAACGATTGCGGCTGCTCATCGCCAGACCATCCGGCTCCCGAATGATCGGACACGTCACAATTTCCGAAGGAATATTAAGATCCCGCACCATTCGCCGAACCACCAGCTGCTGCTGGAAATCCTTCTGGCCAAAATACGCCCTGTGCGGCTGAGTAATCAGCAGCAGTTTCGTGACAACTGTCGTCACTCCGTCAAAATGACCGGGCCGGTGAGCACCCTCCAGCACCGTTGTAAGCCGCCCCACCTGCACACGGGTTTCTGCGTCCGCCGCATACATCTGATCGGTCTGCGGTGTAAACACCAGATCCACCCCGGCCTGCTCGCACAAACTTAAATCAGCCTGCAGCGTTCGAGGATACTTTGAAAAATCCTCCTGCGGCCCAAACTGCGTGGGATTCACAAAAATTGTGGCCGTCACAAAACCGCATTCCCGCCGCGCCTGCTGCATCAGACTGACATGCCCCTGATGCAAAGCACCCATCGTAGGCACACATCCCGACAGCAGTCCCCGCTGCCGAGCGGCAGACACATGCTGCAGTGTCTTCTGCGGACAACTTTCCACCAGCATTTGAATATCCCTGGAACCCAGTGTCGCCCCGAAATTCGGTGCATCCGAAAACTCAAACCCGCCGGATTCTCACGGCCCGACGGAAGACTGTCGAGCCCTGTCCGGGCATGTCGCCCGGTTTTCGTGCAATTCCGCCACCGCACAGCCCGACTGCTCGCTCTTCCAAACATCCTTCGCTACATTACAACCTCGCAAAAAACGCCGCTTCACCACGGTTCAGGCTCACCCCACCCAGGACTCCAGGAGTCTCTGCATGTCCCTGCATCCAGTCCACCTGCTGCTTTGCCTGCTGCTGACAATCACAGCAGCCCCCGCCAGCGCTCAGAATCCCGACTCACCTGACCCGCACCAGCAGGCAGCACAATTGCTCCTGCAAACTCAGGTCCGCGGCGGACTCATCGTGCACTCCGGCTGCGGCAACGGTACCCTGACGCTCGCACTGCGACAGTCCGACTCCTTTCAGGTGCATGGTCTCGAATCCGATCCGGCACTCGTGGAACAGGCTCGCAGCACCATTCGCGCCGCAGGACTGTACGGCGACGTTTCCGTCATTCAGCATGCTGATCCACAGCTGCCCTACACAGACAATTCAGTCAACCTGCTGATCGCTGACAACGGCAGCACTGCTCAGCGCGAAGAAATCCTGCGAGTGCTGGTGCCCAATGGACAGGCGCTGCTGCGCCAGACCGACGGACAGTGGCAGCAGCTCACAAAACCACGCCCGGACTCCATCGACGAATGGTCACACTACCTCCACGACGCCTCCGGAAACGCCGTCGCTCACGATACCGTCGTCAATTCCCCCCGGCACCTCCAGTGGGTCGGCAGCCCGCGCTGGTCCCGACATCATGACCGCATGGCCAGCATGAGCGCACTCGTCTCAACCAACGGACGCATGTTCTACATCATGGATGAAGGCAGCCGCATCTCTATTCAGCTTCCGTCCCGCTGGAAACTCATCGCCCGTGATGCCTTCAACGGTGTGATCCTCTGGAAACGCGATATCACCGACTGGCAGAATCAGCTTTGGCCCCTGAAAAGTGGTCCGACTCATCTGGCCCGGCGGCTGATCTCGGCCGAACAGGAAGTCTATTCCGTACTCAGCAATGATGGTCCACTCGAAGCTCTCGATGCCGCTACCGGAAAATCACTCCGCACCTACGAAGGCTCAGCTGCCACCGAAGAAGTCATTCTGTCCAATGGCATCCTGTTCACGGTGTCCCGCAAAGGTCCCGGTGAACGCGACAGCTACGCCCCCGCCAACGGTCGAGTCGGTGATCAGGCAAAAGTCGGTCAGGAATTCTTCTGGAATGAAGAACCGCGAGTCATCATGGCCTTCGAGGCGGCCACAGGAAAACAGCTGTGGGCCCGCCAGACTCGCATCTCACCACTCACCCTCGCAGCCGATCAGCAACGCGTCTACTACCACGACGGAGAATCCCTGACTGCACTCGATCCACAGACCGGAAACCTCATCTGGGCCAGTGAACCTGTCACCCGACGCCGTCAGTTCACTTTTAATTTCGGCCCCCGACTGGTCGTCTGGCAGGATGTTGTCCTGTACGCCGGGGGTGACGGAAAAATGATCAGCGTTGACTCAGCCTCAGGCAAACAGCTGTGGGAATCAGATCATCCAAATTCCGGCTATCAGTCACCCCAGGACCTGATGGTCGTCGACGGACTGGTCTGGTGCGCCCCCACCACGTCCGGAAAGGACACCGGCGTTTTCACCGGTCGCGATCCGCGCAGCGGTGAAGTAAAAAAAGAATTCGCCCCGGATGTTGACACCTACTGGTTCCACCACCGCTGTTACATCGCCAAAGCGACTGACAACTTCCTGATTCCGTCACGCACAGGTGTCGAATTCGTTGACTTTGAAAAGGAACACTGGGATATCCACCACTGGGTTCGCGGCGGCTGCCTGTATGGGGTCATGCCCTGTAACGGTCTGACGTATACTCCGCCGCACAACTGTGCCTGTTATCCCGAAGCCAAGCTGTATGGATTCAACGCTCTTGCACCCACCGCACCCACACGACCGATTCCCGGGCAGATCCCCGAAGCGGGGCGACTGACAACAGGCCCGGCGTGGCAGGAACCCCTGGCCGCCATCGCAGAATTCGACGGCAATGACGACTGGCCCACCTTCCGCCACGACGAAAAACGCAGCGGCACCTCCCGACAGGACGTCCCCGCGAAGGTCCAGCCCCTGTGGAAACTGACGCTGGGAGGACGGCTGACTTCACCGGTCATTGCCGGAGGCCTGACATACGTCGCTCGCTCCGATGCCCACACGCTGTATGCCATCGATCACCAGCAGGGAACAATCCGCTGGTCGTTCACAGCCGGCGCCCGCATCGATTCGCCGCCCACAATCAACCGCGGTCGCGCCGTCTTTGGCTGCACCGATGGCTGGGTCTACTGCCTGCTGGCCGACAGTGGGCAACTGGCATGGAAATACCGCGTCGCTCCGCTGGACCGCCGCATCATGGCGTTCGAACAGCTGGAATCACTGTGGCCCGTCCACGGCAGCGTACTCGTAAAACAGGATGTCGTCTGGGCCGTTGCCGGCAGATCCAACTTTCTTGATGGCGGACTGCGACTGGTCCGACTGAATCTGGCAGACGGTGCCAAACTGTCCGAAACCATCATGGACGAAACCAATCCGGAAACCGGCAACAATATGCAGGAGAAACTGCAGATTCTGCAAATGCCCGTTGGACTGCCGGACATCCTCACCGCCGACGATCAGTTCGTCTATATGAAGTCCCAAAAGTTTGACTTCCAGGGAAATCGCCTCGAGATTGGCCCTGTTTCCGGAGATTTCGTCGCCCAGGGATCAGCTCAGCGCGGCGAAGGCGTGCACCTGTTCGCTCCTATGGGCTTTCTGGATGACAGCTGGTTTCATCGCTCGTACTGGGTTTATGGCCGTAACTTCGCCGGGGGCCACGGGGGCTACTATCAGGCCGGAAAATTTGCCCCCTCAGGCGACATCATGGTCAATGGCGGCGGTTATGTGTTCGGATACGGCCGCAAACCCGAATACTTCCGCTGGACCACAACCATGGAACGTCAGCTTTACGCGGCTGTGCCGGAACCGCCCGAGATTCCCTCGGACTTCGCCCGCAAAGCAGCACCAGCCGGTGGCAAGGCCGCTGCCAACGTCGGTCAGTTTGCTCAGTTCGCCAAAACACCGGCACTGGACCCCACCAGCCGCCCCCTCACCGTCGAAGCCTGGATCACATCCACAAATCCAAATGGTGTGGTGGTAGCCCGAGGCGGTCCGGCAGAGGGTTTTGCACTGACTCTGGAAAACGGCAAACCGGCCTTCCTGATCAGAGCTCAAAGTCAGCTGACTTCAATCGTCGGTGCAAAGCGAATTGTCGGTGGCTGGCATCACCTCGTCGGAGTTCTGGATGGCAGTCTTGGAATGCAGTTGTACGTGGATGGCGAGCTGGCCGCCGAAGGCCGAGCCACCAGTATGCTGACAAAAGATCCTGCACAGGGCCTCGAAATCGGCAACGATGCTGGCTCTGCCGTCGGCGAATACCAGTTGCCCAATCAGTTTGTGGGCATTATCGATGAGGTCCGCCTGTACTTCGCAGCCGTCGATGCAGCCACCGTCAAAGCACGCTTCACAGACGGCTC
The DNA here is from genome assembly GCA_046075365.1 of Planctomycetaceae bacterium. GTDB lineage: Bacteria > Planctomycetota > Planctomycetia > Planctomycetales > Planctomycetaceae > SXXK01. The sequence goes on along the minus strand of JBJTPZ010000317.1, from coordinate 25,722 downwards.
CGAAATGCACCCCGAACCGGCGCTGGTGGTCAGCTTTGATGACGGCACCGCTCGCGATATGTCGCTGCACCGCAATAACGGAACACTCAGTGGCGGTCGCCCGGCAAAGGGAAAATTCGGTGAGGCAATTCAGTTCAGCGGCCGCGGAGGTGGTGCTGCCGGAGGCGGCAAAAAACAAGCCGGGACAGCCCAGAATAAAGCTGCACCGGACAATTCAAAAAACAGTCTGATCGAACCAAAGTGGAATGTGGATGTACCGATCTACGTTCGTGCCATGGCACTCTCAGGGTTCAATCTCTTCATCGCCGGTCCGCCCGACCTGATTGACGAAGAAGCCACCTTCCAGCAGCTCGCTCAAAAGGACGCTGCAGTGCAACAGCAACTCGACTCCCAGGCCGCAGCACTCGAAGGCAGCCAGGGGGGGAAACTGGTCACCGTGAACTCCGAGACGGGCGAGATTCAGCAGGTGCTGGAACTGCCCGCGCTGCCGGCATGGGATGGGCTGGCGGCCGCTCGCGGGCGGCTGTTCCTGTCAACCCTCGACGGACAGGTTATGTGTTTCGGTCAGAACCAGACTCCCTGAAACCTGAAAGCAGTCTGAAATGAACAGCAGAGTCCGTCTTTTCGGGCCGGCCCGAGTCATTGCCGCTGCCGCTGTGGTCTGCTCCACCGCACTGGCACTGGCCTGCAACATTCCCGTATTCCGCTATGCGCTCGAACGCTGGACTCCCGACTCCAGCGAAATCGTGCTGTTCACGGAAGGCCAGCCCGCCGGCGAAGCAGCCGAGTTTTTATTGCAGCTGCAGCAGCAGTCCGCAGCTCAGAAAGGACCGGCCAATGCGTCTGTGCTCCCCGTCGACATCAAACAGATTGATGATCCCGGGCTGCAGGGACTCTGGCAGCAGGTACAGAACAGCTCAGCAGCAACGGCCCCCTGGGTAGTCGTCCGCTCGCGACATGGTCGAGGAAAGATTGTGAATCACTGGTCCAGCAGCCTGCAGGATGCAAAAGCCGCCTCGCTGCAGAATTCCCCGGTGCGACGCGAACTCGCCCGACGACTGCAAAACGGTGATGCCATTGTCTGGCTGGTACTGAAACCGGCCGGCTCTGCCGACCCCGCCAGTCCAGCACTGGCAAATTGCCTGAAGATGCTGCAGCAACAGTGTCAGCTGCTGCCCGACAGCCTCGAACTGCCCGAAGGAATTGGTTTGCCAGGCTCTGAACTTTACTCGGAAGTACCACTGCTGCTGCAGTTTTCTGTGCTGGAACTGGCAGCCGATAATCCAGCCGAAAAATACCTGGTCCGACAGCTGTCCGGATTTCAGCAGCAGGCATTTGACGCCGGCGAACCCCTGGTGATTCCTGTATTTGGACGGGGCCGGGCACTGGAAGTCGTCCCGGCGTCCAAATTATCCGCAGAACTCGTACACGATCTGTCGCAGTTTCTGTGCGGGGCATGTTCGTGTCAGGTTAAGGAGCAGAATCCAGGCTTCGACCTGTTGATCAGCGAAGACTGGAATAAGGCCCTGTTCGGTGAAGCCGGTGAATTGCCGCCGCCACCCGCGGAACCCGGCACCGGCCAGAACAAGCCCCCAGTGCTGCTGCCTATCCCCGCCGGTCGCCGCTAAGACCCGACCGCGACGCAAAGTGAGATTACGCCGCACGAAAATTCTGTAACGCAGAATTGTGCCGGATCGAGTTTTGAGTTTATCCCGTTTCTGCAGCTCGCAGACACTCACGCGCTGATGACTTCAGTTCGGTCAGCACACCCCGGTTGCAAAACGCGGTAGCCGTCAGGGATCTGGCGAAGCTAAAGAAATGGAGTGCAAGATTCCTGATCAAAAGATATACGAAGCACCCAGTGAGACACTGCCAGTCCCGGCACGCTGCCCGGTCCGATCAAAACTTCCTGGCCCCGTTTGCTTCAGCAAAGTGAAGCCTTTAATATCAAACAGTCTGCCAGCAGACCTGGGTGGACAACCGTCCCAAACGCCGCACACACGGCACCTGGCCGCGTACTCATTCGTTGAGAACTCAATCATGGCTCTTTATGCCTTCGACGGAACGTGGAACGATTCCAGTTCTCCAGACCGGAATATCGCTCACGACACCAACGTAAAGCGGTTCTTTGATCTCTGCGGCGGCCACAAATATTACGTGGACGGAGTTGGAAGTCGCGGCGGATTTTTCGGAAAACTCGTCGGCGGGGCCACCGGTGCCGGTGCTGCCAAACGGGTGCAGGAGCATTTCGAGAAGTTGCAGGAGTCTTTCAAAGCCGGGGACGAAATCATTGACGTCGTCGGCTACAGCCGAGGCGCCACAATCGCCCGCATGTTTGTGCACCAGATTGAAGCTGCATTTGATCTGATCAAAAACCGGGACGGAAATGCACTCACAGAACCTCCCGCCGTGCGATTTCTGGGACTGTTCGATACTGTCGCTTCGTTCGGCATCCCGTGGACAGACGACGACGAGTTCCGCAAAGACATTCCGGAATTCGTCCAGCACACCTTTCATGCCATGGCTCTCGATGAAACCCGCGAGACTTTCGGAATCGAGCGGTGCGTGGGTAATCGTGCCAGGATCACCGAAGTCTGGTTTCGCGGAGGCCACGGCGATATCGGAGGCAACGGCGCGTACTTCGACCGCCACGGGAAAGAGCAACCGAATCGACAACGCTCCTACATCACTTTGAACTGGATGGTGACTAAAGCCCATGCCTGCGGACTCGACATCGCTCAGTCAGACAGCCTGACAGATGCCGTCCCCACAAACACTGAAGCTCAGGTGACGGCTAAGGAAGGGATGCTCAATTTTGGAAACGTCGGAACGCTGTCGCGGCGGATTCATATCGGCGACCTGGTACACCACACGGTCGAGGACACTCTGCTGACTCGCGGTATGGACGGCCGCCTGCTGCGACGGATCACTGTTCCTGTTCGAATCGAAGACAAGCATCTGGAGCGACAGGCTGACGGCTTGAATTGGGCTCCCGAACCAGGCATCAATTCTGGTCCTGACAATGTGGCGGCAACAAACTCCAGTCCGTCACTGATTCACCTCAGCACCCGTCGCTATCCCTTCGATGTCATGCCGGCTCGAACGTGGCGCTCGTGGCTGCAGATCTGGGAACTCAGTGATCTGGAAAAAACCGTCATCGATGATGAACGGCTCACTGAATTCTGGTCACCTCATGCAGCCGACCGAGCCTTCGCATGGGACATTTATATCGAACTGGTGACTCGCATCACCGTCCAGGAACTGAAAGATCATGAAGGCAACAGCAAGACAGCTTTGGAAAGCGTCTACAAGCTGTTCCCGCTGTCTCGCGAAGGCATGAAAAAGTACGGAGTTGACTGCGCCAACGCAGCGACGCTGATCTCGATCTTCCTCAATACTCGTATCCGCTGGTTCACAGCCAAATGGCATCCACTGGCCGAACAAATCAACGAAGGATCAAACTCTTGTGATCCCTCGAAAATCGCCGAATTCCGCGCGGAACTGAGAAACAAGATTCAGCCGGATTTACGACTCCTGGCCAATGCACTCGCGATTCTTGCTGATGCCAGGATTCAGTCGTTTTGAAACAATGACTGATCCGCCAGTACAGGACCACTGTCCCGTCAAACATCGCTCTGCAGCAAACAGCCGGGTTCAGACTCAAAGACGGAAGCGGAATGTCTCGAAGAAGTACAAACTGGCCCAGTCCACCAGTGTGCGATCTTCGACCATGAATCGAGCATGTCCGCGCATGCCTGGCTTCATCAGTGCTGCATCCGCTGCCGTCGCCGGATCATCAAAATGCAGCTCCGCAATCGCTCGATACGCCGTGCTGGCAAGCTGCTCCTGACCGCTCTGGCCTGGTCGAGTCGCCATGGAACCACCGAAGCGGGTTGTCAGGTTTTCCGGAGCAACCACTTCGCCCTTCGGAGAAAGCCTCGTGACCCTCGTCAGCCACGTAATATCCGACAAATGCTCCAGCTTAATCTGCACATCACCGGATTCCGGCAGCGCCCCGCGATCCGTCTGGTCAATATACAGCACCGCCTGCAGCTTCTCCGACGGAGCTATGCTGACGATCTCCTGACCAGCTTCCAGACTGCAGCCAGCGTTACGAATGTCGAGCGGAGTACCGTTCCATGAGGCCAGCTTCATCTGATCCAGCTCGGTCTTTGGCTGCTCCGGAATGCGACGAGCTGCCACCAGGGTACCGGCCGCCGGAGCCCTGACAACTCGGTGCGGACTGATCTTCACAAGCTCGCGAATCACCTGCTCCAGTTCCAAAATTTCAGCCAGCGTATCACTGGCTGAACCGTCGTCGCCAAGATTGCGATAGCGATCGTAATTCTCAGTGCGCAGCACCAGCTCACTCACTCGCCGCCGCAGCTCATCCTCACGCTTCAAATCATCAGGATTCTCCATCACAGCCAGCACAGACTGCGACTCAACCCGATCACCATTGCCCGGCATCACCGAGTACTCGTGCTCATCCGGCATCCCGTCCAGCAGACTTAATCGCTGCGGATCAATGGCCAGCCGGCCCGATTCACCCGGCTCACTGATGGGCACCATGCTGGCACGAGCCCGCTGCTCCAGCTGCCGCAAAGAACGCACCCACTCCCCATACTCCGCCGGTCGCACAATCCGCCCGGAAATCGGAGCCGGAACGACAACCACTCCCTGAGGCTCCAGCACACACGCCGCCTCATGATACCACGGAATTCGAACCGTGGCAGCCAGCCAGCCAGCCACCGCCACAGCAGCAAGAGACACTGCAATCTTCGGTTTACTCATGGGTTCCGTCCTCGGAGCGGAAATGATCTGCCAGATACTGCGAAACAGGGCAAAAAAGATCCCCGCCATGGAAAACATAAGTACCGTCACACCCACACTCTGCAGGTCGTACGGCTTCAAAACCGTATACAGAAACAGGCTGATGGAAACCAGCACCACCCAGCGATAACACCAGGCTGCAATCGCATAGGTCACAAACCACGCCCTGCCCGTCTCAGGCATAAACGGGTCAGGACGAGATTCAATTCCCAGACAATACCAGGAAAATGCCTCCCGCAGCAGCTTCTCAGACTTCTGCCGCAGGTTCGGAATTTCAAGGAAGTCACTCATCATATAATAACCGTCAAACCTCATCAGAGGATTGGCGTTGAAAATCACCGTCGTAATCGTTGTCACAAAGAAGATGTTAAGCGCCAGATGGTGCAGCATCCCCGGCTTGGTCAGCCACCACACATAAATCGCAATCGCACTCAAAATCACCTCGATATACATTCCGGCCGCACCAATAATGATGCGATGCCACTTGTTTTTCATCATCCACGAGTCCGTCACGTCACAGTACAGACAGGGGCTGAACACCAGCAGCATAACCCCCATCTCGTGACACTCACCCCCGTAATGCACACAACTGAGTCCGTGACCAAACTCGTGAATCACCTTGGCCAGTCCCAAAGTCACCCACAGATAAATCAGATTGGGCCACCCGAAAAAGCTCTGAAATTCCGGCAGACGACTGCGAAACTCCTCCAGATTGGCACCCAGTACCAGCCATGACGACACAACAAACAGCATGCACAAAGACACACAGGCAGGATGAAACATCCACGCCAGCCACGGCTGCATCGCTCGCAGCGTCCGCTCAGGATCCCAGCCAGGCAGTCGCAGAGACAACAGACTCATCAGCGTCTGCTGAATTTTCTCCTTGCGAGTCTTCCGGCGTTCACGGATCACCGCCGCACCCTGACCCGCTCGATTGCTGATCACCAGACCCTTCTTGTGCAAATCTGTAATCAGCTGCTGAATGTCACTCAATGTGATCTGCAGCGCCGGAAACTCTCGCTTCAGCTCGTCACGCACCTGCTCAAGACTGCGATTGCCATCCAGCAGCTCCAGTATCCGATACTGCTCAAGCTGCAATCGATGATACTTCAGCGCGATCGGATCCTTGATCACCTCGTAGCCTACACCCAGATAATCAATCCGGGCCACGACCAGATCCCGCCGCTTCTCCAGCGGGACCGGACGCTGGCTGGAAGCCATCATGCCGCCGATACTCATAACTGCTGAACCCCCAACTGCATCAGAACTCTCAGCAACACCAGCCGCAACGGATCCGCAGAACCGCTGTCAGTTGCGAGACCTGCCTAAAACCGTTGCCGTAACCGGCATGCCCTGATACAGCAAATATCGACCATGCTGATCCTGGCGGTTCGGAACAAATACGCTCAGCTTGGTCATCGGAGTCCCCGAGATGTTGTCCAGCACGGGATCAATAAAACGAATCTCACCCAGAAACACACTGTCCTCAGAATCCTCAACCTGCACCTCAGACGCCGAAAACTCAGCCGGATCAGCAGCCTGCACAGCCGCCCCGGACGACTCGCCCTCAAACAAAGCGCCACCCGGACGTCGACCCTGAACCGGACGAGCACCCGCCACAGGCTTCGCCTCGCCAACCCGAATCTCAACCTGATCACCCACAAACAACATCCGCCGCAGACTCGCCGGAACCTTCACCTGCGCCCGCAGCACAGACATGTCCGTCAACTCAAGCACCTGCTCCCCAGGACGCACGTTCTGACCCGGAAATACCTTCACCAAAGTCACCAGACCGTCAAATGGTGCCTTCACCGTGTACTGCGCCAGCTGCGCCTGCTTGATCTGCAGATCAGCCTCCTGAATCAATTTGTCGTCCACCGCCTTCCGCAGTGATGCATCACCCTTCTTCACCTCCAGCTCAACCTGACGAATCTCACTGGGATTGAATGCTCCCGGACGACGCTGATTGGCCTCCTTCTTCTGCTGCTCCTCAGCCTTCGCAACCTCCAGAGAAACCTTCGCAAACTCAATCTCTGTCTGCAAATCCAGCTCGACCTTCGCCCGCTTCACCTCGGCCTGAATCACCGCATCATCCAGCCGAATCATCTCGTCGCCAGCCTTCACCAAAACACCCTCATCAGAAGGTGTCACACTCACTATGCGACCCGCAACCTCCGTCGATATCGGCACTCGACGCACGACCTCCAGCAACGCCGAATGCGCCGGAATCCGCTGCACGTCCTGCCCACAAACAACCACCCCACAACACAACAGCAGCACGGATGACGAAAACACGCCCATTCCGCGGGAAATCACCGACATGGAACAACCCCTCGGGTCAAAACTGCTGATCTCAGACTGCCTGTACACCCACTGCCAAGTCCCGATATCTAGCGAAATGCCCGATTTGCCTCAATCCCGGCTTCCTCGCTCACTCACTTACGACGCAAAACGAAAACAACATCTTCTGATCGCCCGTTCACACTGCAGGGCTTTTTGATGTTGTAGCCAAAGTCGTACGTCTCCGCGATCTCCAGACCACGCACTCGCTTCACCAAAGATAAAAACTCCGCATGCTTATACGTCCGATACTCCATGTGATCCACAATCCGCAGACGTTTTGTGGGAGTAAACACATCGACGTGCAAACCCAAATGCTCCAAACGAGTTTTTCGGTCAATTCCCTTCGACCACATGTACGAATTCACCACCAGATTGCCACGCCGAGCTGACCACGCTTCCTCCTGCATCGGCTGACACAGCGTCGGTTCAAGATGAATCCCCAGCACGTACAAACCACCCTTGTTCATCCCGCGAGCCATGCACTGCAGATGCCCCAAAGCCTGCTCTTCAGTGGCCAGATGACGAAACGTGTTGATCATATTGAACGCAGCATCGAATTTCGTCTTCACACGAAACTTCGACATGTCTCCCACAACCACCGTCTCAGGCAACTCGTACTTCGCCAGCCGCTTGTTGCAAAACTCGACCGCCTTCGGGTTCAGATCATTGCCCGAAACGGCGTAGCCCTCCCGACCCAGCTTAATCAGCAGACGACCGGTGCCACAGGCCGGCTCAAACACCGACCGCACATCACACCCCGCATGCTTCTGAAAACAGGCCTTCAGAAAACGATACTCGGCCGCTACGTCCGAACCAAACAACAGGTCGTAGTACACGGGGTAGTCATAAATACTGGCTTCAACCTGATTCGACATGATCACTTTCCATCAGAACAGGACAGAGAAATGCTGCCGCAGATTATCGCCCCGTCTGCACTGATGCAGTTCCCTGCCCCTCCCGAACCAGTGATTCCGAATACTGGCCGACACACTGCAGTCAGCCTTCAGTCAACAAACTCATGCACATCCACCGACTGAAAGTCCACATCAGTCCCCGGATCATGCCCCTGCAGACTGAAATGACCAGCCTGCAGACTGCGCCCCTGGCGAGGATTCGGGTTGTCGGCACGCTCATCGCGCCAGTCCACCACCTGATAGCCATTCACCCACGAACAGAATCGGTCGCCGTCCGCAATCAGCACGGCCGTCAAAAAACTGCCGTCATCAGCGACAACATACCGAGCCGCTGCGCGACGAAAAATTGCCCCCGTACCCGCATCCGCAGGACGACCCCGATCCCCATTCTGAATGCCGTTGTGCAGCTGCATTTCATACCCATTCGACGGCGTTTTTTCCGTTCCCGGCAGCGCCCGAAAAAAAACTCCGCTGTTCAAACCCGGCTTGTTCAGTCTGGCCGAAACCTTCAGCACAAAATTGTCGTACTGACCTTCGCTCTCCAAAAATCCCGGGCCACCCGATGCATGAACCAGCCCGTCCTTCACCGCAAACTGAGCCTGGCTTCCCGGTACAACTTTCCAGCCTGAAAGATCACTGCCGTTCAGCAGACTGCGAAAACGCAGCGGTCGTACACACACATTCCGATAGGCCGCTCGACCCTGATTCATCTGCAGACCCAGTCGACCTGTGCGGCGAGCTGACTCGGACATGTCCGTGAAATCCAAAATCTGCTGACCATCCAGCCAGACCTGAATTCGCAAACCCTCACACAACACCCGAAAACTATGCCACGCACCTTCAACTGCCGGCACATTTTCAGCAACCACACGCCCCACCAGACTGCCGGTCCGGTGTGTCGCATGACTGTCACAGATGTTCAGCTCGTAAGTATCACGAGCCGGATCAGCAGCCTGATCCGCCGTCCGCAGAAAAATTCCGCTGTTGCCGCCTGAAGACAAATGGAAATCACACCGCAGCTCGAAGTCGTCCAGCTGAAATGGTGTCAGCAACAGACTCTTTTCACCCTCATCCACAACTATCGCTGCGTCCTCAACCCGCCAGTTGCTGGTCTGCGGCACCTGCCAGCCAAACAGCGTTTTCTGATCAAACAGACTGATCCAGCCCTCGGCAATCTCCGCGTCCGTCAGAGGAGGCTTCACAAACTCGGTCGCAGCCGCCGCAGATGTCACCTCCGTCGCTGCCCCACCTGTCGCGGCAGCCTGAGCTTCCGGTACAGCAGCCGGCCGCTGCTCACATCCCGCCAGCAACACAACCACAAGACCAGCGCAAAACCTGCCCGGAAACCGCATACGCAACCCTTTTTACAGACACACCTGCAGGCAGACGCCCAGGACAAAAGTCCAGCTGCGCCGTGAGAAGTTACGGTCAGAGTACAGAATTCCGCGATTTTCCGGGACTATGCCAGGGCCGGAAAATCGTGAGCCACAACTAGGCAGAATAAGCCGTTGCCAGCGCCGTGGATACCGTCTGCAGTAACTGGCGAGGCGGCACAGGCTTCCGCAACACAGAGAATGCCTCGGCCTCACGAGCATCGCGGTGCAGCTCGTCACTGGTGTCCGACGTAATCAAAATGCAGGGACGAAGTCGATCCAGACGCTTCAGCACCTTCAGCGTCTCAAGCCCCGTCAGCACATGCATGTGCATATCCAGCAGCACAATGTCAATTCGCTGGATCGTCACAACCTCCAGCGCGTGCTCGCCGGATTCCGCTTCATGCAGCCGCAAAAACGGACGATCCTCAAGCACCTCGCGCAAAACGCGACGGAACGACGCGTTATCGTCGGTTATCAGCACGTCAAAAGTGCGGTCGACATGCAGCATCTGCGCCGCTCCTGAAGATGATTCGAATCCCTGAAACATCTGGAAGCACACCCAAAAAAGCAACTGCAGAATCCGTCGCAGCCGCTGACTAATCACCACCAAAATGCCATCTTTCCAGACCGGCACGTCCCGTACTATGAAGTTTTTGCCCGGGGAAATCCAGTTCTTCTGCAAAAATTGCGGGTTTTCCAGAGGGATCAGAGCACGAATGAACGGATTAATCCGAAAAATGGCCTCCCCCGATATCCGCCGACTGTCGGCAGTTTCTGCCTGCAGACACTCAACAAAAAAACGAAATTCGCCGACTGCCATCAGCCGCATGCGAATTTCGCCGATCCCCGCAGCAACCGCCACAACACCACTACATCAACCCGTAATTTCACAGATTCAGGCTGTTGACCGCCCGACCGCGAACTGCGACAACCGACGATCGGTCCTCCCCTTCCCTTCCGACTCCGGATTTCCCTGATCCATCCCCTCCCACTCCCTTCATCGATCGGACACAGCAGCGCTGCCGCCAACACGGAGCAATGCAGGAGTCTTCCCATGACCCAGCTTCGCCTGAATACTTCCGCTCTGGTAGCCCTCAGTTGCCTGCTTGCCTGCACCAGCGGTTGCACGACCTCCCTGTTCCGAGCAGAAACATGGTCCGGGCTCATGCAGAAGCCGGATATCCTCGAACACGGCACCGAACTGCGAGTCATCTCGAAATTCTCTGCCTCCCTCAACGAAAACAAAGAAGCCGAGTTCCGTCGCACGGTCTCCACACGCTTCGAAAACTCGGCACTCCGTGCACCCGATTCCTTCCGCGATCTCGAAATCCTCAAACTGCCCAAAGGCGAACTCGAAATCGTTGAAAGCAGCGAAGTCGAAGCAGGGCGCTGCGAAACCGTCGCCAGGGAAAAAACCGGAACCACCAAATACCAGTTCATCCTCGTCAAAGACCCCGTCAAAGGTCGCTGGGTCATCGATGACGTCATGCTGCGACAGCAGAAAAAAGGAACTCGCTCCACGAAATCCGCCGTCGAACTGATGGACCTGCTGATCACACTCCGCGAATTCCTCGGCATCTGGGAAAAAGGCAGCCGCGATGAAGTCCTGCAGGCCGTCTCCACCGAAATGGCCTCATCACTTGACGCTCTCCCGGAATCATGGCGAGTCTATCTCACTGAAGAAATCCTCGCCGAATACTCCCCGGATATGGCTCGTCGCCCCGAAATTCAAATGAATGACACCGATGCAGTCGGCAAACTGCCCGCCAAAAATGGCTACTTCCTCGTGAAGGTCGCTCGCGAAGAAGACCGCTGGAAAGTCTCTGATATCGAACATCGCAACAGCCTGCGAAACAGCCGCGGTGATCACCATCCCGGCTCTGTTCTGCGACAGGCCCGCGCCATTCTGGCCGTCACCAGCTTCCTCGACGCCTACAACCACGAAGATCTGGAACAGCTGCAGGCCGTCAGCGAACCACGCTTCTTCGACAGCTCACTGCGAATCGGCGACCTGTCCACCATTCATCTGCCACCAGCAGAACATGCCCCCGATAACGTGCAGATTCAGTCGTTCGCCGGCAAACTGACAGTGATCATGCCAGGACCAGACCACGTCGTTCGCATGGATCTGGAATCCGCCGATACGTCGACTCATACCACCAGCGAAAAAATGGAACTCGCCGACGTCGAAAAAGATTTCCTCGTCTCCGATGTCACCCTCTACGACCAGCGCAGCCAGAAACAGCGAAGCCTGCGAGCTGCCTTTACGGCCCCCGCTCGCGCCATGCTGTTCATCGCCGCACTGCACGAACATGACCTGCCCATCCTCAGACAGGTCTCTTCCGCACAGCTCAATGAAGGTATCTGGAGCCGCATTGATCAGGACTGGCTCGCCGAATTCCCGCTCGATGCCATTCCCGGCGGACACCTCGAACTCATCGAAACAAACTCCACAGGATCCGCCACCGAACTGCAGTTCCAGTCGGACGAAGGACGACTCTGCAGCATCATCATGGAAGACGAAAACGGTTCACTGGTCGTCACAGATCTGCAGTACCCAGGCGCTGACCTCGCTGTCGCCTCACTCAAAACTCAATTGCTGGTCTCCGTGCCCATCATCGACTTCGCCCGCGCATGGCAGGCCGAAGATATCGACACCGTCCGCAAAATGACCTCCAGCGACTTCAATCGGCTCGTCTGGAGCAATCTCAGGAAACTTCCCGAGGAACTCAACAATCTCCCGCAACTGCTGAAACAGCCCGTTCACTCAGTTCGGCAGTCACCGCAAACAGCCGTTGTTGAACTCGGCACCCGCAATACCACCACCGTTACCCTCGCACGGGAAGGCGGGGCATGGGTCATCGACGAAATCTCATGCACCATGAAGGACAAAACCGTCATGCACGTGCGTAAATCTCTCAGAGAAGGAATCGCCGCTCGATTTCTGGGTCGCCCGGCTGACAGCGTACGCCAGGCCTCACTGCAGACAGCCGACAACACTGAAAATGCCGGCGGGGTCGTACACGCTGTCGGAAAAGCACCTGCACCCAGACTCCGCGGCAACCTCTCACTGCCCTCCAGCGGATCCGCCAAACCCGCCAGCAGGCCGGCAGCCAGCACAGCCGGCGGACTGGACCTGACCGAAGAACCGGCACCGCGAAAACCGGCCGCCAAAACTCAGCAGACAAAAAAATCTTCCCCGGCAGCCAGCATCAGCTCTGACGAACTGCTCAGCTCCGAAGATCTAAACGACTCTGACAATCTGCCCGACTCCGAAGAAAACGCAGCAACACTCAACGAAGAAAACTCGACCGGTGATCTGAACTTCGGACCGCGACCGAAAACCTCCGACAAAACCAGCCGAAAGTCAGCAATGCCGGCCGATCGCCCCGTCGCAATCCCGCTGGAATAGCCGTCCAGGTCACTGCTGGACAGCAGCCGGCTGAACAGGCACCACAGCCTCCAGCTGTGTCTCCACAGGCTGTAATGTCGCCCGATGGCGATCCACCGCAGCCTGAATGTCAGCCAGCACCTCCGGATGCTCGGACGCCACGTTCCAGCGCTCACCAGGGTCCACCCGCAGCTGATAAAGCTGCGGTGGATCATGCCGCTCAGGCTCCGGAACACCGTAACCTGTCTGAGTCAGAAAATGAGCCTTCCAGGGCCCGCGACGACAGGCATACAGAGTCGTTCCGCGGTAATACATGTAAGCATCCCGCTCCACGCTGCCCGTCCCCAGCAGCAGCGGAGCAATATCGGTGCCATCCAGTGTCACCTGCGGAAGTGACTGACCACTCAGACCAGCGATCGTTGGCAGCAGGTCCATCGTACACGCCCACTCCCGCTGAATCACACCGGCAGGAATCCTGCCCGGCCACCACGCTATGCCAGGCACCCGCATGCCGCCCTCCCACGTAGATCCTTTGCCGTCACGCAGCAGCCCGGCAGTACCTCCGTGCGAATCAAAAATCAGCCACGGCCCGTTGTCACTGCTGAAGACCACCAGAGTATTTTCCGCGAGGCCCCGGGATCGCAGCGCATCCAGAATACGCCCCACACTCCAGTCCAGCTCCTCCACCACATCACCATAAATCCCCGCCAGACTCTTCCCCCGAAACTCGGCCGAGGCAAACAGGGGCACATGCGGAAAATTATGCGCAACATACAGGAAAAACGGACGGTCATCGCTCTCCCTGATAAACTGCTCCGCCTCCTCAGTGTAGCGACGAGTCAGCAGACGCTGATCCGGAGCCGTATCCACCACTTCAGTGCCCCGAATCAGCGGCGTCTTCCAGTAATCATTCTGCTCCACAAAAAACTTGCCCCGACCCGCAGGCGCATCCGCAGAAGGCAGCATGTCGTTCGAATACGGCATCCCAAAATATCGATCAAAACCATGCTGCGGCGGCAAATGCTCAGGCAAATGGCCCAGATGCCACTTGCCCACAGCGGCCGTCCTGTATCCCCCGACTCGCAGCAGCTCAGCGATCGTCGTCTCACCCCGCGGCAATCCTCCCGCTGAATTATTCCGCAGCACCCGAAATCGATTATGACACATGCCGCTGCGCACCGGATAACGACCGGTCAGCAACGCAGCACGACTGGGAGTACACACTTCGGCCGCTGAATAAAACTCCGTAAATCGCATCCCCTCAGCCGCCATGCGATCCAGATTCGGAGTCCGAATTGTCGGATGCCCATAACACGACAGATCGCCGTAACCCAGATCATCTGCATAGATGATCACAAAGTTGGGCCTGTCCCCTGCCCCGCAACACTGCAGCCCCGCAACAGCGCACCAACCCGACATCAGCACAATCAGCAGCAATCGAATCATACACCCGCCCTCTTCAGACACTCCGCCACACCAACTGCTGCTCCGCCCGCCGACAAACTGATATCGGCGGCCTCCATAAACCCAAACAACTCCAGCGACTCAACCTCTGATACAGGTGCCGCTCCGCCCGCAAAAAACTGCACTATCTCACGCACCAGCACAGCATACTCCGCCGGTAACCGCAGCTGCCGTATCGACTGATCACCATATACCGTCAAACCCCAGCCCGTCGCCTGCTGCTCATAAGCCAGCCCACGAAACACTCCGATCCGGCCGTCCTCCCACACACCAGTCGTCAGATCACCGGCCGCCGTACGCACTCGCCGCACTTCCCGACAACCGGTTCCCAGCACCGCATACAGCACTTCCAGTCCATGAATTCCATACCACGCCAGCTGCAGATGACCCGGCCCCTCGCGGAACGTCCCAAAGGTCTCACAACCCGCAATTCGCTCATCACGCAGCTCCTCCAGACAAGCCCGCAGCTCTGCCTGAAATCGCAGCGCAGAAGCCGTAAACCAGCGAGTACCATACCGCCGCCCCAGCCGCACAATCTGCGCCGCATCAGCCAGATCATGCGCCAGCGGCTTGTCCACAAACACCGGCTTGCCGGCAGCAAAAATTCGCTCCGCCAGACCTAAATGCTGACGGCCATCCACACTGCCCAAAATTACCGCATCACTCTGCTGCAGCAACTCGTCCAGTGACTCCGTGATGTTCGTCCCCAGACCACGCATCTCGTCCGTAAAACCCTGCACCCGATCGCGACTCATCGGGAAATCAGCTGAACCGCCCGGCCAGCCAGCCGTAATCCGCGCCTCCGTCGGCAGACCCGCTGCAGAACCCTCCAGCAGAATCCGGCTAAACGCAGTACAGTGAGAAGAGTCGAGCCCGGCAAATCCAATTCTCAACATACCCTGACTTCCACCGCTCGCCAGCTCTTACGCCAGCAGCTCTTCAATCCGATGACCACCATTCACAATCTGCACCGGTCGGCCCACTGGAGTCTGATAAATACGGTCCGCATCCACACCCAGCAAACCAAAAATCGTCCGCAGCAAATCCTGAATGCCGTACGGCTGAGTCGTCGGGTAACTGGCCGTCTCATCACTGGCCCCCACCACCGCCCCCCGACGAATTCCACCACCAGCCAGAATCACCGTCTGACACTGCGACCAGTGGTCACGACCGGCATCCTTGTTGATTCGCGGAGTCCGCCCCATCTCACCCATCATCACCACCAAAGTTTCATCCAGCATGCCCTGCTCATCCAGATCCGAAAGCAAAGCAAACAAGGCTCGGTCCGTCGGAGGCACCAGCGTCTTTTCATGGCTGGTGAAGTTGTCAAAATGAGTATCCCAGCTGCCATGATCAATACCAATGAAACGACATCCGGCCTGCACCAGCCGACGAGCCATCAGTGCACACTGCCCAATCGACGTGAACCCGTAACGCTCGCGCACCTTGTGATCTTCCGCCTGCAGATCAAAAGCCCGCCGAGCCTCCGGGGAAGTCACAAGGTCCACAGCCTTCTCATAATAAGATCGCAGCATCTCAGCCCGACCCGCCGCTTCACTGCCCGCCCCCAGCTGCTCCACACCCTGCAACAGTCGCTGACGCCTCGCAAAACGCTCCTCACTCACCTGACCTGGAATGTCCAGATCGCGAACCCGAAAATCGGCCTGCACCGGATCATTGTCAATCGTAAACGGTCCATACTTCGCACCATAAAATCCCGGACCACCCGGACCCAGACCGTTCGGAATCTCAACATAAGGAGGCACCGCGCCACGAGGACCCAGCTCACGCGAAATAATCGAACCAATCGACGGATACAGCTCGTTGAACGGAATCCCACGAGCCTGACCGTCGGCAAAACTGGGCGGATATCCAGTCAGCACCCAGTGCCGACCAGTCTGATGCGCATTGTCCTTGTGACTGTGCGATCGCAGAATCGTAAACTTGTCCACAATCCCCGCCGACAACGGCAACAACTCACTGATCTGAGTCCCCGGGACACACGTCGAAATGGGTTTGAACGGACCACGAATTTCCGCCGGTGCATCAGGCTTCAGATCCCACATATCAATGTGACTGGGCCCGCCCTCCAGCATGAAAAAAATACAGGCTTTCGCTTTGGCCGCCACCGGCAATGCTGCCTCCGCCTGCAACTGCAGCAACAACGGCAGACTCAGCCCGCCCAGCAACCCCGTACTGCCCAACTTCAGCATCCGTCGCCGCTGCAGCAACAAGTCGTCCGACTGGCGAATTCCCCGAGTCTTCAGATATCCGGCCATCATGCTCTCCTTCAATCCACTCAGTGATTGAACACAAACTCACGGGAATTCAGCAGCGTCCAAAGCAGATCCTCAATCGCCGCTCGACGGTCGCCCGCTTCCATAAACACCTGACGCGTCAGCTCCAGCTCTGCCTGAGTCGGTCGACGACTGCACGTCATCAGATACAACTCTTCTGTCACCGCTTCGTCAGACAACTGGGCTGCAGCCAGACGAGCCGCAGTGCCAGTACGACTGTGAATCCGCTCCATCGTCTCTTCAGAATTCATCAGATGCAACGCCTGAGCAATGCTGGGCTCAACACCCCGCTCACAGGCACACACCGTCTGACGCGGCGGACGACCAAACACCTCCAAAAATGCCGAAGGCAGCTTGTTGTCCCACACCTGAATTGCTCGATAACCCTCCGGCCAGCCGTTGAACTGAGCCGGTACACCCGTGGCCTGTGACACACAGTCCAGCAACACCTCAGCAGGCAGCGGCTTCCACGACGCATGCGAATAGTTCTGCTCATCCAGAACATTCTCCGGTGTCGAACGAGCACTCAGCTGGTACACCCGCGAACTCAATAACGTCGCCGTAAAACGCCGGATATCATAACCCGTTTCCTGCAAATGCTTCGCCAAAGCCGCCAGCAAAGGTTCGTTCGATGCCGGATTCGTGGCCCGCAGATCGTCCACCGGCTCAACCAGCCCACGACCCAGATAATGAGCCCAGATCCGGTTCGCCAGAGTCCTGGCAAAAAACGGATTCGACGGACCCGTCATCCAGTCCGCTACACCCCGACGCCAGTCGCCCTGAGCCGGCAGCTGCCAGTCCGTCGCTCCAGGTGGTCGAGGCACCACGTCAAGACCCGTACGCGGATGCTTCAGCGACACACCCGCTTTCGCCGTAATCTTCTGACCGCCACCAGGAGCAGCCTTGCGATCCACTCCGGTAAACAGCCCCGCAAACCCAAAATAGTCCGACTGATCCCACTTCTCAAATGGATGATGATGACACTGCGCACACTCCAGACGAACACCCAGAAATAACTGACTCACGGCTCGAGCCAGCTTCTCAGGAGTCTCCTGAACCTGATAGAACCCCGCAGGAGATTCCGACAAGGTTGACCCCTGGGCCGTCAGAACCTCCCTCGCAAACTGGTCAAAAGGCACGTTCGATTCGATGCGGGAATGGATCCAGCGAGTCATCGCCACAGCACCCTCGGGCGTCACCGTGTCCTTGTCAACCTGCAGCAAATCAGACCAGCGCTGCGCCCAGTAGTCCGAATACTCAGGACGCTGCAGCAGTTCGGCAACCAGCCGATCGCGCTTGTCCAATGACCCGTCGTCCAGAAATCGCCTCGCCTCGGCAGCCGTCGGCAATGTGCCAATGCAGTCCAGATACACACGACGCAGCCACACCGCGTCACCCGCCAGTTCGCCCGGCTGAATATTCAGCTGCTGCAGCTTGTCCCAGACCAGCCCATCAATGAAGTTGTGCTCAGGAGGACGCTGAAACTGACCCGCCTGACGCGGACGAGTCACCCGGCAAATCGTCACGTGCCCCGCATATCGCACCAGAATCGCCGCCTCACCAGGAACTTCCGTCGCCGCCACAAAACCCTCCCGGTCGACAGTCACAATCCCGTCCTGATTGGACTGATAGTCGGCTTCAGCCGTTACCGGTCGCACTCGACCATCAGTCAGCCGGGCTGTCACTCGCAGCTGCTGCACACCCTTCGCTGACAACGATACCTCTGCCGGCTCAACCATGATCTGCTGCACCGAGTCACCACTGTCAGGCTCAAGCACCATACCCTCTGACATCCATCTCAGCAGTGTCTGATGCCAGCGTGAACCAGCCGCGATCTTCAAACCACCACCATGCGGAATCCCGGCCGTCGCCTTCTGCAGAAACAGACTTTGCTGAGGAGCCGCCGGAAACACTCGCCGACCACGCCCCTCAAACGCAATCGCCGCATGATCCCCGGCAGCATCATAACCAAAAACACTCAGCCGAAATCCGTTCTGACCCTCCGCCTTGCCATGACAGCCACCCGAATTGCAGCCCGCTCGAGTCAGAATTGGCAGCACATCCTGACGAAACAGGACCGGGGACGGCTGCGCAACCGCCTGCACCTGAACCGGAACCTGCATCTGCTGCTGACCCAGCTCTATCGTCAGCACAGCCATGCCGTCACGCTGAGCAGAAATCAGGCCGGTCGAACTGATCAGAGCCACTCCGGGATCAGACAGCTGAAAACGACACTGCCGAGTCACATCCGTGGCCGTTCGACCCTCACCACGCAACACCACAATCTGGTCCGCCGACTCAGGACCCGACAGCACAATCTGCGCCGGAAGACAACGCAGCCCAGCCGCGTCGTCGGCCGCAACAGAATCCACCGCCGCAACACAACACAGCAGCACTTTGATGAAATAAAGTAAATGAGACAGGTTGCGGTGCATTCTTCAACCCACCCGGAACAGGCAGTCTGGGCGGCCAGGCAGTCCGGCCACCACCCCCCGATCTTAATCGCATCGGACTTCCAATGCGACAGTCCATCGAAAAACCGGGGCTTTTCGAGGAAAAATCCGAACTGCACGCAGTCTCAACCGGAATTCACCAGAACTCAACCGCACTCGCCAGGACCACTCACGAGGTTATCCGGCCCTGAATTCGGGAATCCCGTGACAAAACGAGCCCGGAGTGAGACAATACCCGCACAACAGACAACTCATGGCTCGGACTTTCCTGACCGGACACCAGCCCGCAAAAACAGGACGGTTTTGCACCATCTCTGTGCCCCCGGACAGCTCAGACACACACTCACCAAAAAAATCAAACACACGCTGCTCGGCCCACGGGCCACTAAGCCAATCACCAGAAAGTTGCCCGATGAAGTCCGCTTTCGAAGCCGCTCAGCAGTATTTCGAAGAAGCCGCCTCTATCATGGGGCTCTCAGACAGCATGAAAGACCTGCTGGTCACTCCCGAACGCGAAATCAAAGTCCAGGTCCCCATTCGCCGCGACAATGGACAAATCGCCACCTATATCGGGTACCGCATGCAGCACAACAGCGCCCGCGGACCCATGAAAGGCGGACTCCGCTACCACCACGAAGTCAACGCCGATGAAGTGCTCGGGCTGGCTTCACTGATGACCTGGAAAACTGCCGTCGTTGATATTCCCTACGGCGGCGCCAAGGGCGGCATCAGCGTCGACGTCCGAGATCTCTCCACAGACGAACTGGAACGACTGACCAGACGCTTCGTCGATGAAATTCATGATCTGTTCGGACCAGATAAGGACATTCCAGCCCCCGACATGGGCACCAGCTCGCAAACCATGGCGTGGATCATGAACCAGTACCAAAAGTTTCACGGGTTCGCTCCCGCCTGCGTCACCGGCAAACCAGTGGACCTCTATGGAGCCGAAGGCCGCGAAGAGGCAACGGGCCGAGGTGTCGCCAATCTCACACTCGCCTTCCTTCGCCGCTTCAACCGCACTGCCGAAACCAGCACCTTTGCCATCCAGGGCTTTGGTAACGTCGGTACCTACACAGCCTCCTGCCTGCACCAGGCCGGAGCCCGCATTATCGCCATTTCGGATGTGAATGGCGGCATCGTGAACCCGGCCGGCATCGATATCCCGGCTGCTCTCGAATACTCGGCCAGCAAAAAAACACTGACCGGTTTTCCCGGTGGCGAACCAGTCTCCAACGCAGAATTGCTGCTGCTGGACGCCGATGTGCTGATCCCCGCTGCACTCGGTAATGTGCTGACCGCCGAGAACGCGCACGATGTACAAGCAAAATTCATCATTGAAGCAGCCAATGGACCCGTAACCCCCGAAGCTGATGCCATCTTCCGCCAGCGTGAAATCCCCGTACTCCCCGATATCCTCGCCAATGCAGGCGGAGTCACCGTCAGCTACTTCGAATGGGTGCAAAACCAGCAGTACTTCCGCTGGGATCTCAGCCGCGTCCGCGAAGAACTCGAAAAATACATGACTCGCAGCTTCAATCGAATCTGGACCATTGCCACAGAAAAAAAGGTACCGCTGCGAACTGCAGCCTACCTGCTGGCAATCGGACGCGTAGCTCGAGCCACCGAGCTGGGAGGCGTCTGACAGGGCTATGCCGCCAGCACTCCTGAACGCACAGCCCCTGTTCCGGCAGCTTGAATCACTGCAGCACCATGACTGGGCCACCATGCTCAGCCAGCAGACTGCCGCCGCCATCGCACCCGGACGCAATGGACACTTGCCACTGTGGTCGGAAACATGGGCAAAACTGCCCGACTGCCCGGACGCCCGCATTCAGACCGTCGCCGACGCCGTCGCTGTCACCGGAACACTCAGCCCCGAACACGAAGCCGCACTGCCCGCACTGCTGAAAACTCTGCACCCCTGGCGCAAAGGCCCCTTCCGCTTCTTCAACACACACATCGATACCGAATGGCGATCAAATCTCAAATGGGATCGACTGGCCGGCTGCATCGACTTTCGCGGCTGCCGAGTCGTTGATGTGGGCTGCGGCAATGGCTATTACGGCTGGCGCATGCTGGCGGCAGGAGCCTCAATGGTGCTGGGATTCGACCCCTTTCTGCTGTACGTCATGCAGTTCGAATTCCTCCGCAAATACGCCCCGGAAAATACGCCCCACTTTCTGCTGCCCCTCACCGACGACGCCCTCACTGCCGCACCCGCACTGTTTGACATCGCCGTCTCCATGGGAGTCCTTTACCATCGGTCCAGCCCGATCGAACACCTGCAGCTGCTGCTAACGGCACTCCGGCCCGGCGGCAGACTGGTTCTTGAAACACTTGTCGTCGAAGGCGGCCCCGACACCGTACTCGTGCCCCCCGGTCGCTACGCCAAAATGCGCAATGTCTGGTTCATCCCTTCCGCAGATCTGCTGATCCGCTGGCTGCTGCGAACCGGATTCCGCAATCCCGAACTGCTGGATGTCTCCGTCACAACCACCCAGGAACAGCGCAGCACAGAGTGGATGACCTTCGAATCACTGCCCGACTTCCTGCACCCCGACAACCCCGCACTCACAATCGAAGGCTGCCCGGCACCTCGCCGCGCACTGCTGACGGCCATCCGCTGACAGCCACCTACCAGCGCTGCGGAGGATTCGCGACGATGTAGTCTGAAATCAGACGCGCATAAAACGCCAGACCCCGCTCCGACAGCGTCGGGAGCTCACTGTCAAACAAACGCGCTGGCTCAGCGTCCTTCAAAAAACGCGGACTGCTGTCCAGCAAACGCACCTCTGCCTCCGCACAAACTGCCGCCAGTGACTGAAACGGCAGCCGACTGCGAAATGGAGTCGCTCCGCGAATCCGACAGCGACGAGTCGCCTGGGGACAATGACTGCCCTCCACCACCTGCCACACCACCGGACAGGTCGTCACCAGCAGACGACCACCATCAGCCTCCACACACTTCCGCAATTCCCCGATCGGAGCCAGTGCATGTCGGATCTGCAGCTGCAGGTTGTCCGCATGATCCATAATCCAGCCGTAATCCTGCTGGCCGCACGACTCAGCACGAATTGCCAGCAGCTCAGCCCCGTCCTGACGCATTCGACTCAGCAGCCAACCCGCCAAAGCAGAATCCCGCAGCCACTGCACATAACGAGAAGGTGCCACAGACACAGGACGCAGCGCCGGGTGCTGACACACCTCACCCGACTCACCACCGGTCAGCAGACTGCGGTAGACCGCATCATCACCAATATCCGACATGTCCACATGCAAAATCACCAGATCCGGTCGCAGCTCACGCAGCACATGCTGATAACGCAGCAGCGCCAGCTGCGGGCAGTCACCAGGCAGACCCGCATTCAAAACCTCCAGACGCATCTCAGTCACTCGTGACAGAAACTGCTGCAGACGCTGCGGCAGCGTCGACTGCTCTGCCACTGTAGCCCCCAGCACCAGCTCGTCACCCAGCACCAAAATCCGATAATCGTCGTCAGTCTTCTCAGCCGCCGGAGCCGCCCCGCGCAATCCGCCGGCTGTAACCCGCAGCTCTGCCGGCCGGCCCGCTGCCGCTTCCACACGAATACTGCCAACAGCCCGCAGACTGTGATGATGCAAAGACGATGGTTCCAGCAATGTCTGCAGCGAATCACTGACCTGACTGCTGATCGTGCGCATCGGGAAACCACGGCCCCGCAGCCACAGCTCTGCCGCAAAACCCAGCAGACACAGCAGCACCAAAGCCACCAGCACCGTTCGCAGGACACCAGCTATGCGACCGAACATTCTGCCATCGCCTGCCCGCATTTCCCAAAAGGAATCCGCACACACTTCGCAAACTGTACCCGCGATTAGCCCCAGGGCTCAAGATCTGAGCACCAGCGGACCAACGGCCGACCAACAGACACCCCTCAAACCTTCGCAGGCCAGCCCCAAAAAACAAGTCCCCCTGACCCGAAAAACAAAAAAACCGCCCCCGCAAAAGGGACGGTTTAAACAGGCGATGATCACCGCCGAACAGCCCGCTCAGACTGCAGATTACTGCTCTTCCTTCGCCCACAGCACCGAAGTCAGCAGGGTCGGAGCAGACACCAGCTCGTCGCTGCGGAAGTAAATTGCCAGCTCCCGCTGCGCACTCTCCGGACCGTCGCTGCCATGAATCAGATTCATCTGACGGCTGGCACCCAGGTCACCCCGGATCGTACCCGGAACAGCCTCGCGAGCATTCGTTTTGCCCATCAGAGTTCGCATCACTGTGATCGCCTCAGGCCCTTCCACAGCCAGCGCCACCAGCGGCCCCGATGTAATGAACGATTCCAGCTCAGGATAAAATGGCTTCGAAACATGCTCCGCATAGTGCAGCCGGCTGATCTCCGGAGTCACATGCAGCAGCTTCAGTCCGATAATGCTGAGACCTTTGTCTTCAATCCGAGTAATCACGCGACCGATCAAACGCCGCTGCACAGCATCCGGCTTGATCAAAATCAATGTTCGTTCCAGTCCCATAGTCCGCCAGTCCCGCTGTCAAAAAAACACCGTTAAATCCAACCTGCCCACCACGCCGCCCACCAGCGTCAGGCTGTCGCTCCCGCCATCTCACCCTGCATCAGACTGAGAAATTCAGTGAACAAATAATGACTGTCATGCGGACCCGCTGCCGCCTCAGGATGATACTGCACCCCGAAAATCGGCAAAGTCCTGTGACGAATGCCTTCCACCGTCTGATCATTCAGATTGATGTGAGTCACCTCAATATCGTCCGGCAGACTGGCCGCATCGACTGCAAAACCATGATTCTGAGATGTGATCTCGACACGGCCCGTACGACGATTCAAAACCGGCTGATTCGCACCGCGATGACCAAATCGCAACTTGTAGGTGCGACCCCCAAAGGCCAGACCCAGCAGCTGCAGACCCAGACAAATCCCGAAAATCGGCTTCTTCCCAAACAACCCGCGAATCGTTTCAATCGCACCCGTCAATGGCTCAGGATCCCCCGGACCATTCGACAAAAATACCCCGTCCGGCTGCAATGCCAAAATCTCAGACGCCGTCGCTGAACCCGGTACAACCGTCACTCGACACCCCAGATCACGCAGATATCGACTGATGTTCCACTTCATCCCGTAATCAATCGCTACGACATGCGGACCACCAGAGGTGCCCAGACCCGACACAAAATCCGACGGACGGCCCAGCTCCGTCAATCCCTCACTCCAGCCAGATACTGACTGCGGCATCACCTCTCGCACCAGATCCCGGCCCACCAGACCCGGAGCAGCAGCGACCTTCCGCAACAGCGACTGATCATCCAGATCCACAGTCGAAAGGACACCTCGAAGCGCCCCCTGAGTCCTGAGCAGGCGGACCAGTGCCCGAGTATCAATCCCCTGCAAACCAATCACACGGTTGCGACGCAAATAATGGTCCAGGCTTTCCTGAGACCTGTAATTGCTGGGAATCTCACACAACTCGCGAATCACAAAGCCCTTCAGAAACAACCCGCGACTTTCCACGTCCTCGGAATTGATCCCGTAGTTCCCAATCAATGGGTACGTCATGGTCACGATCTGACCGGTATACGAGGGATCCGTCAGAATCTCCTGATAACCCGTCATGCTGGTGTTGAAACAAACCTCGCCGTCAACCTCACCCTCGGCCCCAAACGCCTCGCCAGTGAAAATCTGACCGTTCTCAAGCACCAGTTTTCCCGGACGTCCAGCCATTCCTTCCTGCCCTTCCTGACCTGAACTGCAATTCGACTCGGCTTTGCGGCGCAAAACTGCGATAGTGTAGCGAAAACCCCGCCACAGGAAAAAATCCAACGGCCTTCCGAGTGCCGACTTTCGCGAAAATCAGATCCGCTGCACCCGCAGAATTACTCCCGTGATCTTGATTTTCTCGGCAGATTCACGAGCATGCTCCGCCGTCACGTCAGTTTCCAGAACCCCGCTCTCCACTTTCACAAACCGCCAGCCACATGAAACTCACCGCTTCCACACTGATCGAAGTCAAACGGATCAAAGGCAAAGGACGCGGCGTTTTTGCAAAACAGCTCATCCCGGCCGGAACTGTCTTCGAAACCGTCCCGCTGCTCGTGATCCCCGCCAAAGAAGTACTCGAATGCGAACACGGCAGCTTCCTCTCACAGTACGTCTTCGAATACGGCCGCGGTACCGTCGCACTCGCGCTCGGATTCGGCTCACTCTATAACCACTCCTTCTCACCAAACGCCCGCTACGACGACGCCGGACGACAGGTCAAACAATTCCACGAGGTTGTAGGCGCCGACGGGCAGGTTGAACGCCGGGTTTCCTGTGTCGATGGTTGTGGTGTAGCGGCCGTTGGAGGCCTGCGCGGCGGGAACCGAGGCAACCAGGGTGTCGGTGGTTCCCGGGATCACAAAGTTGACGGAACCCAGGGGCGCGTTGGCTCGTGAATCGGTGCTCGGGGTGATGTCGGCGAGGAGGGTGAGGCTGGAACCGCGCTGGATGATGTTGCTGGCCAGCGGGCTGAAGTTGATGGAAGCCACCGTGTAGGAGGAGTTGGCGGTGGATGAGATGTAGTTCGTGTCGCCGGAGTAGGCTGCGGTGACATTGAAGCTGCCGACGGCCTGGGTGGTGACCGTGATGGTGGCGATGCCCG
>JBJTPZ010000316.1:0-7141 GCA_046075365.1 Planctomycetaceae bacterium | reverse complement strand
TGACGAAAAATCGTAGCCGGTATTCCAGATGACCATTTTGTAGTTGGCCAGGTCGGCAGCGGAGGGGGTGAAGCCGAGTGAGGCGACGTTCCAGGTATCGTATGCAACGCGATTCGCCTGCAAAGCGAAATCGAAGAACCGTTCATAGGATGCTCCCCCGTCATCATCGACAAACAGGATGTCCGGAGCAGACTGAGTGGTGAAGGATTCAATCTTTGATGTTGCTGTGTTACCGGCTTCGTCAGTGGAGAACACCTGATAGAAGTATACAGTATTGGGGCTGAGTCCGGTGATTTTCTGGGCATGCAGGTTTCTGAATGCTCGTGAGCCTACCGTCTGATTGAGTGATCCAGGGCTGGTACCGTAGCTGACAATTTCATCGGCTGGTTCGTCGGTATCCCACGTAATGTCTGCGGTGCTGGATGCTGGTGCAGCCAGAAGATTGCTGATGATCGGCGGGAAGTCATCGATAACAGCGTAGTCAAACAGTTCGAGGGTTGTGTATGTGGCGATGATCGTGTCACCGTGCACGACCTGCAGCAGCGAATCCGGAATGGCAGCTCCGGGCGCCAGCTGGGCGGTGCCGGCGAAGATTCCGGTGTTGACGCCTGTTTCAGTCAGCGTAACAGTCAGTGGTGACGTTTCCGTCGAGCTGGCGATATTGACAGTGATGGTATTTACCAGGGTGGTGCTGGTGTTGGCCGCAGCGTGGCTGACAGTCATTGTCACAAGACCGGTGGATCGGTAGACGCTTTTGTCGAGGTAGATGAAGCTGGAGCTGCGAATGGCGTTGTAGACGTTCAGGCGTCCGTTGGTGGCGACTTTGCCATTGAGTGAAGTGGTGGGAACAGCGGAGTTCAGAATGGCGGCACGGATGGAAGCAGCAGGCTGTGTGGCGGCCTGTACGGAGGCGTACAAGCCGATGGCACCTGTCACATGCGGGGTGGCCATGGATGTCCCGTCGAAGAAGGCATAGCTGCTGACGGGGACCGTCGACAGTACTCCGGCACCAGGAGCGCCAATATCCACAGTGGTTGCTCCGAAGCTGGAGAAACCGGAGAGGGCACCATTGCTGTCGAGAGAGGCGACTGAGATGACTGCGTCGTACGAAGCAGCGGGTTCGGTGGACGTGCCTGTTGCGGTGTTGAGATTGGCCGGATAACGCGGTGCGGTATCGTTGTCAGCGGACCGATTGCTGGCTGCAGCGACCAGCAGAATATCGGCTCTGGCATGGCGGATAGCGGCATCGTGCAGGGACTGTGCGTAGGCACCTCCGCTCCACGAGTTATTTGTGGCAACCAGGTTGATGCCATGACGGGTTTTAAGGTCCGTCATGTAGTCGAAGGCGCGTACGGCCATTTCCAGTGTGGCAGGATTGGCGCCGAAGAATTTCGCTGAGATCAGGTTAACGTTCCAGTTAACTCCGGCGACTCCGGTGCCATTGCCTCCCGTGCCGCCGATGGTGCCGGCGACGTGTGTGCCGTGATCATCGGAGGGATCATCGTAGACGGAATTGTCATCGTTGTTAAAGTCCCAGCCGTTAACGTCGTCGGCGTAGCCATTGCCGTCATTGTCAATACCGTCTCCGGCGATTTCGAAGGGGTTTACCCAGATATTTGCAGCCAGGTCCGGGTGGTCCAGCTGGATCCCGGTATCAATAACCCCGATGCAAACGCTTCGGTTGCCGATGAATCCGTCGCGCCAGGCCTGTTCGGCGGCGGAGCCAAACTGGTTGGTTGTGCCGCCGGGTCCGGCGGCCGGGTTGTCATTGCTGTACATACCCCACAGGCTGCCATCGGTGTACGAAGGATCGTTGCTGACGTAGTCCGGGTAATAGATGTAGTTGGGCTCAGCAAATGCGATCCGGGGATGCTGCTGGAGCCGGTTGATGGACTGCTGCTGCGGGGCACTGGCCGGCGTTCCAACTCGAACCAGCAGTCCCTGGCCCGACGCCTGCATGGCAGCGGTCTGGGTAAAGGAGCGAACTTCCATGTCGAACGATGCGACGATCTGGCTGGCCTGCAGTCGGCTGACCTCGGGTTTAAACTGCACCAGCAGTTCATTGGGGACGCGATCGGGCTGGGAGGGGGCAGGCTGCGGCACATCAAGGCCGGGTTTGCCAACCGACAGTCCTGACAGCAGGCTGCGAATTTCGAGAGATTCGCCAAAAGGGCGGACTGAAAAAGAAGATGACCTTCTGCCACGGTTCCGACGAAAACTGGACATGCCTGCTGAGCCTTTCTGCAGGAAGGAGGAAGCACATGAGTGGTACGGGAGTGTCTGCACAGGTGGCCGCGTCGCGCACGCGGCTGCTGCGGATTTTCAGGGGCTGTGTCCGCCAACCCGGTCATCAAACAGCAGCGGGGGAAATCCCGCAAGATGCAGTCTGATCAGATTTCTCCTTGCGACTGGAAAAACAGCGGACTGGGCCGGTTGAGTTTGCCTGTTCTGACCGACCGCCAAAGGCGGCGCGGTCGGAAATGCCAGGACGGTCATAACGGCGGGTGAGGTGTTGCCGTGCCCGCATCATGCGGTACACACAGGAGCCCTGGGCGGACAGGCAGTATTCTGCGGTGCGGGATTTCCATTAGTCAAATCCGCTCCTCTGTGTTTTGCCAGGATTTTGCGGACTGCGTGATTTGCCCGGAATGTCTGGAATAATCAGCGAGGCAGCAGTTCCAGGGATCGTTTTGCCAGCTGGCGGACTCGACATTCATCGACAGCCACTGACAATCCGGGTTCCAGCAGTGAAAATGCGCGCCCGGCTCGGCCAAAGGTCAGATCCTGTTCCGTCAGCCGATCGCGGACCAGGAATCGGTCGAAGCTGCCTTCGAGGAACCACAGGTCTGAGACGCTGCAGGCGAAGTGTCGTCCGGCGGCCGACAGGATCCCGGTTTCTCCGACCTGGCATCCCAGCTGACAGCGGATGCCGTGTTTGCGGGCCAGCTGTACCAGCTGCAGTGAAGGCAGAATCCCCCCGCACTTCGAAAGTCGGATGTTGAAGGCATCGCACCACTGTCCGGCAATGGCGCGCTGTGCGTCTGCGGCGGAGCAGAGGGATTCATCGAGCATCACAGGCAGGCCGGCCGGCTGCAGGAACTGGCGTCTTAATTCGCCCAGGCCCGAGACTTCTGTGTGGGGCACCGGCTGTTCGAGCGACAGTGGCTGGAATGGCAGCAATGGTTCGACCTGTTGCCGCAGGTTGTCGCAGTGCCAGGCTTCATTGGCATCCAGTCGCAGTCCGCAGTGACGCCCGAGGATTGTGCGGGCACGTGCGAGGCAACCGGCATCGGACAGTTCGGCGGTGCCGACCTTCACCTTTACCTGCTCAAACCCGAACAGCCGCATTTTGAGGGCTGACAACGTTTGGGCCGCCGGGGACTGCGATGTGATGACTCCGCTGTACCTGACGGAAGAGGTGAACTGTGAGATGTCGGTGAATTCCGGCTGTTCGCGAATCAGATCAGCCAGTGATCGTCCGCAGCTGCGTCCGGCGGCATCAAGCAGGGCCAGTTCAAGAGCGCAGCGGACGGAATTCCCGAAACATTCACGGTGCACTGTCTGCGAGTTGTCATCAGCGGAGTGCAGCGGCAGGCGGCTGACGGCGTATGCGGCGTCGAAGGGCGTCGAGAAGCGTGCATCTGCGAGTGCGGACAGGCTGGTGTGAGCCAGCTGGTGCCATGCTGTATCGATGGATTCGCCCGTGACGTAGGTGCGCGGGAGGCCTTCGCCCCAGCCGACGCTGCCGTCTCGCAGGACACAACGCAGCAGCAGTGTGTCGTTGTCCGCCCGCGTGAAGGATGCGTGTCGCACCGGTTTGCGGAGGGCGATGGGTACATGGAAAGCGGTCAGTCGGTGGATCTGCATGTTGGCTGGCCGCTCAGTCTTCAAGCTCGGGAATGGGGGCGCCTGGTGCGATGTCTTTGCCTTCCCAGTTCAGGCTCCCGCTGGCTCGGTCATAAAGCAGGATGCGATCGCGACTGCCTGGCACGGGCTGTCGGCTGTGTGGTGGAGCCAGCAGGCGGTGTTCGGCCAGCACACTGGCGTGTGCGGGGCTGCTGGCAAGGTTCTGCCATTCATGGGGATCCTGCTGCATGTTGTAGAGTTCTTCGGAGCCATCGGCGTAGCGGATGTAGCGCCAGTCGCGCGTGCGAACTCCATGGTTATCATGGTTGTGGGTGGTGATGGCCGGCCATGGACGCGGTGTGGCTGCATTTTGCAGCTGCGGCAGCAGGCTGTGGCCTTCCTGATCGGCGGGTGCGGGCAGGTCACAGAGAGCAGCGAGGGTTGGGTAGATGTCGAGCAGTTCTGCGGGTTCGTGGCAGACGGCCTGAGGCTGAACGCCAGGGCCGGCAAAAATCAGGGGGACTCGAGTGGATCTGTCCCACAGCGAGTTTTTCCCGGTGATCAGTTTCTCGCCCAGGTGCCAGCCGTGGTCTGACCAGAGTACCACGATGGTGTTGTCAGCGTGGGGGCTGTTTTTGAGTGCATCGAGGATGCGACCGATCTGGGCATCGACGAAGGCGGTGGATGCGAGGTAGCTGCGGACAAGATTCTTCCACTGCTGCTGTTCCTGCAGGAACTTCAGACGCGGCTCGGGCAGTTTCCAGTGCAGGTACCAGCTGAATCGAGGGGTGTCATTTCGATCATCGGGCTGAACCTGTGGCAGCTGCAGCGTGTCATCGGGGAACAGGTCATACCACGACTGACTGACATAACAGGGCACGTGAGGCAGGAAGAAGCCGGTGCAGATGAAGAACGGCTGGGTGTGTTGTTGCTGCTGCAGTTGTTCGATGGTCCATGAGGCGAGCTGGTAGTCTCCTTTTTCTTCGTCGCGGTGTGGGAACGTGCCCCAGTCGACGAGCGGGTGCCGGGAGGGGGTGTTGACGAGTGGTTTGGCGGGTCGCGGGCCGACGGCTGAGGCTGGACCGACGACATCGAATTCGTTGTCGGACTGTTTTCTGCCGTAGGCTCCGTGGTAGATCTTGCCTGCCATGCGCGTGGAGTATCCGTGCTGGCGGAAGTACTGCGGGAGTGTGGTGCGTTCTTTCAGCGTGCTGGCGTCACGGAGTGCCGGGGCCAGTCCGTAGACGCCGGAGGAGGAGGGTCTTTGGCCGGTGAGGAGGCTGGAGCGTGACGGGTTGCAGAGTGGAGACTGGCAGTGGGCGTTGGCGAAGAGGGTGCCTGTCCGGGCCAGATGATCGATATGTGGTGTGCGGGCCTGCGGGTGTCCGTTGAGGCAGCCGATCCAGTCATTTTGGTCGTCGATGGCGATCATCAGGACATTGGGGCGAGCGGCCGGGCGGTGGCTGGTGGTGGCTGTGGCTGCCGTAGCTGCTGTGGCGGACTGCGGGATGCAGAGCAGGAGCCAGCAGCAAAGCAGAATCGGTGTGTGGCAGTTGGGTGTCATGTTGCGGGCCCTGGTAACGCGTGTGGCTGCGGGGACGAGTTGTGGCGAAGTCGTGTGCGGCAGTGTGGCGAAACGGATGCGGGCGGGCAAATGAGCAGGGGGAGCGTGGTGGCGGGCGTGGCGGGGCGTGCTGGAGGAGTGCTGGGAAAATTTTGATGAAAAGCCCAAAGGGGGCTCAAGGGGGAGCAGGTAGCCGTCGATAAACAGGGGGCCTGAAAACGGGGGGTTGAGAGGAAGGGTGGAGAAGGGGTGGGACCGGCGAGTCCGGTTTTGCTCGCACTCTTAGGAAAACTCGCAGAAACAGGCGACCGGAGACTGGACAATCGAGCGAAAAGCTGGCAGGATGTCCGCCCCCGAATTTGGAAACAGCTTTCGGGGCGTATAGCTCAGATGGTTAGAGCGCAGCTCTGATAAAGCTGAGGTCCGTGGTTCGAGTCCACGTACGCCCACTGGTACTGGTTTGGTGTTTTTGGGGCCACTTTTGGTGGTTCTGTGAAATGCGAAGCTTGTACACTGGTGGAAAACGGTGTCTGGGAAGGCAGTCTTGTTGGGTGACTGACGGGGTTGTGTTCTGGGTGCTGTGAAGCCGAGATGGACTATCGGCCGTGATTCGGGGACGTAGCTCAACTGGGAGAGCGCTGCCCTTGCAAGGCAGAGGTTGTCGGTTCGATCCCGATCGTCTCCAGTACTGAAGAAGAAAAAATAAAAAATCTTCGACAGTGGGATTGACAGGGGCCTTAAAGCCCGGTATAGTCCCCCGCTCGCAAAAAAACCCTTCGGGGAACTGACTTTTGCGACTGATCTTTGACAATCTAATGAAGTCTAAGTGGCATCTGTAAACGTTTCCGAGCGAAGGGCTTGGGGCGAAAGCCTTAAGTCTGTAGAAAAGAATCGTGTATATGTCGTGGCGATTGATCAAATTGGCCAGATATATAAGGGCGTGTGGAGGATGTCTTGGCGCCAGAAGGCGATGAAGGGCGTGGAAGGCTGCGAAATGCCTGGGGGAGCTGTCAAACGAGCGTTGATCCTGGGATTCCCGAATTACCGTTAGCTGAATACATAGGCTAACGGAGCGAACGTGGGGAACTGAAACATCTAAGTACCCACAGGAAGAGAAAGCAAGAGCGACTTCCCTAGTAGCGGCGAGCGAAAAGGAAACAGCCCAAACCGTCGGCATGTCCGGCGGGGTTGTGGGGCTCACATGTGGAGTTACAAATCTGACGGTTAGGAGAAGCAACTGGAAAGTTGCACCACAGGGGGTGATAGTCCCGTATCCGACAACTGATCAGACTCCGTGAGAAACCCCGAGTAGGACCGGTCACGTGGAACCCGGTCTGAAGCTGGGAGGCCCATCTCCCAAGGCTAAGTACTCTCTGGCGACCGATAGTGGAAAAGTAGCGCGAGCGAAAGATGAAAAGCACCCCGGAAGGGGAGTAAAAAGGACCTGAAACCACACGCTTACAAGCTGTCGGAGCACATTGTTGTGTGACGGCGTGCCTTTTGCATAATGATCCGGCGAGTTACTGTCGACGGCATGGTTAAAGTCTTAAGGACTGAAGCCTCAGGGAAACCGAGTCTGAATAGGGCGAATTTTGTCGGCGGCGGTAGACGCGAAACCCGGTGATCTACCCATGGGCAGGTTGAAGCGCGGGTAAGACTGCGTGGAGGACCGAACTCACTAATATTGAAAAATTAGGGGATGACCCGTGGGGAGGAGTAAAAGTCTAATCA
>JBJTPZ010000315.1:0-2569 GCA_046075365.1 Planctomycetaceae bacterium | reverse complement strand
CGAACGCAAAAACTGGGCCGACGATGCCCGAGCCTACAACGAAGTCGTGACGTCCTGGTCGGCCATCGAAACCGCAGCCGCTCAGTCGCCCGCGGCTTCACAGCGAACACTCTTTGAGGATTGAGGGAATATCCATGAAACCATGGCGTGAAATTGCCGTCCCACACCGGGACGTTCTTGAAGGCACCTTCCAGCAGTCCGAGTTTGCTGCCGACATCACCGCCGTCCATTCCGGCAAGGCCACGCCTGAATATCAGGACGCCACCGCCTTCTACGACCGCACGTTCATTACCGAAGGCATGCGACTGCTGCTGACTCAGGTCGCGCAGCGTCTCTGCGGCAAAGGTGGCGAACCGGTGATTCAGCTGCAGACGGCTTTCGGGGGCGGCAAAACGCACACCATGCTGGCCGTCTATCACCTCGCCACTCGCAAATGCGGCCTGTCCGATCTCGCCGGAGTCCCGTCGCTGATCGAGCAGGCAGGTCTGATGGATCTGCCACAGGCGCGCGTGGCCGTGCTGGACGGCACAGCCCACGCTCCGGGTCAGCCATGGAAGCACGGCCGCACCACCGTTAAGACGCTCTGGGGCGAGCTGGCATGGCAGCTGGGGGGCAGTGAAGGACTGGCATCACTCAAGGAAGCCGACGCCACAGGAACCTCGCCCGGCAAAGATCTGCTCCGCGAGCTGCTGGCACAGTACGCACCCTGCGTCGTGCTCATCGACGAACTGGTGGCCTACGTTCGCCAGTTCTCAGACGGCCAGACACTCAGTGGCGGCAGTTACGACAGCAACCTGTCGTTCATCCAGGCACTCACGGAGGCTGCCAAACTGGTGCCCAACGCGATAGTGCTGGCCTCATTGCCGGAATCGGAAATCGAAGCCGGCAGCCAGCGAGGGGTCGCTGCCCTGCGAGCACTGGAAAAGACCTTCGGTCGTGTCCAGGCCTTGTGGAAGCCGGTGGCTACGGAAGAAGCCTTTGAAATTGTGCGGCGGCGACTGTTTGAACCCGTGCGGGACGCTCAGACACGCGATGCTGTCTGTCGGGCCTTTGCCGACGGCTACGTCGCAGAAGGCGCAAAGCTGCCCACGGAGACTCAGGAAGGCCGGTACCTTGACCGCCTGGTGCAGGCCTATCCCATTCACCCCGAGATTTTTGATCGGCTGTACGAAGACTGGACGACCATTGACGGATTCCAGCGCACCCGCGGCGTGCTGAAGCTGATGGCCAAGGTCATTTTCCGACTGTGGAAGGCAGACAATAAAGACCTGATGATCATGCCGGGAAGTCTGCCTTTGTATGACGGCAGTTCGCGGAATGAATTGACCTATTACCTGCCGGCCGGCTGGGATGCGGTGGTCGAAAAGGACATCGACGGTGACCGGGCGGAAACGACGGAGCTGGAGAACAAGGAAACACGGTTCGGTCAGGTTAACGCAGCCCGGCGCGTGGCTCGCACACTGTTCCTTGGCAGTGCACCGTCGTCCGTAGCAGGCAATACCGGCATTCGTGGCCTCGATCGCGCTCGCGTGCTGCTGGGCTGCCTGCAGCCCGGTCAGACGTCTGCCATCTACGTGGACGCGCTGAACCGGCTGTCCGATCGCCTGCATTACCTGAACAGTTCCGGCGACAAGGCTCAGGACACCACTCGCTTCTGGTTCGACACACGTGCCAACCTGCGGCGGGAGATGGAAGATCGCAAGCGGCGGTTTGACGATGCCAGCGACGTTCGCGGCAGGATTGCGGATTCCATCAAGAAGATGCTGGGGAGTTCCGGGCTGTTTGACGGCACCCATATTTTCACCCCCAGCGGGGATGTGCCGGACGACAGCAATCTACGGCTGGTGGTGCTGTCACCAGAGCACTGGCATTCGCGGGACGACGCTCGCACGGCCACCGCAGCGGTGCTGGACTATGTTCGCAACAACGGCAATAAGCCCCGTTATCGGGGCAATCGCCTGATCTTTCTGGCTCCCGACATGTCCATTCTTGGTCGCCTGCGGGATGTGGCACGCACGGCTCTGGCGTGGAATTCGATTGTGGAAGATGTCCGTGAAGGTCGGCTGAACATCGATTTGCTGCAGAAAAAGCAGGCAGAAAAGGAGCTGGCATCAGCTGAAGAAGTGGTGCCGCGAGCCGCTCGGGAATGCTACAGGTGGCTGCTGTGTCCGGTGCAGAACAATCCCACGAATCCCCAGGTGGAAGTGGAGGCGTTTCCGCTGACCACCACCAACGCCTCCGCCGGGAATGAAATCGAGCGGATTTGTCTGGAAAATGAACTGGTGATCACGACGTGGTCACCGATTCATCTGCGGGCGAAGCTGAAGGATCTGTACTGGAAGGACGGGAAATCTGCCGTGAACGCCATGACGTTCTGGGAGGATTCGCTGCGTTACCTGTATCTGCCACGGCTGCGGAACCGCGATTCTTTGTCCAAAGCCATTCACACGGGTGCCAGTTCGGCTGATTTTTTTGGCACCGCCTATGGTCAGACAGCCGGCAAATACGATGGCTTCAAGGTGGGTGAAGGTGACGTGCAGTTTGACGACACGCTGATGCTGATTGAGCC
>JBJTPZ010000314.1:0-1484 GCA_046075365.1 Planctomycetaceae bacterium | reverse complement strand
GTCAATAGTACGTCCGTTTTCATTCAGGAGCTGGCCCTGTGCGTTGGTCCATAGCGTCAGCTGGGACACCGTGATGGAGGTTCCGGTGGTGAGCCTGCTGCTGATGTTCAAGGCGTCGCTGGCCGTGACCAATGAGTCGATAAGGATGGCTCCGGAGGCGTCCAGCAGCAGGTCGCCACCGGCCCCGCCTGCGTCAAGCATACCGAGGATTTCCATGTCGCCATCCGACAGCAGCGAGATGGAGGGTGTTGCGGAGACGACTGGAAGAGACTCTGAGCCGTCCGGCAGGGTACCGACGAAGCTGAGGGAGTTGATACTGATGATGCTGAGCGGTCCGTCTCCTGTGGCGCGGAATACGATGTCTCCGGAAGCCTGGACAGAGCCGCCCCGGGTTCTTTGAATCCCGCAGGGGCACACACCCATGCCTCCGAGGGCGATCTGTCCTGCAACGAGGGAGATATCGCCGTCCGTGCCGGTCCAGGCGAGTGTTCCGTCGCTGGCAACCTGCGCACCGGCAGCCAGCACACCGATGACCTGGACGCCGGCTGACGTGACGGATACGGTGCTGTTATTGGCGGTCGAGGTGAGGGCAGAGCCAGTATTGACGACAACAACGCCGGTGGGTGCCTGCAAAGTGACGCTGCGGGGAGCTGCAAGGCTGGCTGTCTGGGCGATCCATTTCGACTGACTGTTTTGCGTCAGTCGACCGACATTCAGGTCGGCGTCCGAAACGAGCAGGATGCGGCTGGAAGATCCGCCGGCAGTGGCGGTGAAGTTGTAGATTTCGGGAGTTGTGGTTGTGCGGATTTCGAGAGAGCCGTTGATGGTGAAGCTGCCGGTGAGCCGCAGCGAATCAGCAAGGACTCGGACTTCGTAATCATCTGCATCTGCGGTACCGGCAGCTGTCTGCAGGACTCCGTCAAAGTGCACGGTCTGACCATCCATCAGAACCGAGCGTGCTGAGCTGAGCCGTCCGGTGCCGGGATTGACGCTGATCGTGCCGCTGTCGGCTTGCAGTGTGAGAGAAAGCGGGGCGGTCTGGCCGCCGAGATTTCCGTCAACCTGCAGATCAGCCCCGGCTGTGATGCTGATCGCAGCCTGCGCGTTGAGCTGTCCTGTCGAGCCAACGACCGTGTCGGCAGTGGATATCACGCTGATGGAACCAGTGGACGCCAGCAGGGAACCGTCAACGGTGATTGATTCAGCGCCACTCGCACTGATGTTTCCTGACTGGCTTTCCAGTTTTCCAGAGGCGGAAACCGCAAGTTTGCTGACGGTGTTGCCGACTGGACTGGCCTGAGTTGTGATGTTGCCGGCCGCGAAGATTGTGCTGTCGATGCGGAATTCTGAATCGGCTGTCTGATTGGGAGCCGACTGCAGTGTGATGGCAGAGCCGGCCCCTGGGGCATAGATCGAATACGTCGGAGCCGCTGCCCCCGCTGTGGCCAGCAGGCGGATGCCGGACGCTGACGACAGCGTTGTGC
>JBJTPZ010000313.1:0-8343 GCA_046075365.1 Planctomycetaceae bacterium | reverse complement strand
GATTCCATGGTCGAGGTCTCGACCGTGTTCGTAGCGAAACCGGCCTGCTCTTTCTTTCCCAGAATCTGCTCCGCCTCGAAAGGCTCATGCTTAATGCAAGAAAATCAGAAAATATACACACCTGAAAGCTGCACGATCTCTGAAAGGGGAGAGGGGACGGGGGTGAGGGGTGAGAGAGTGATTTAGCCCATGCCGTATTTGCTTTCGCATGGGTACTCGGCAGACAGGTTGGTCTCACGCGAAGCCGCGAACAGTGGTCAGTGGTCAGGTTTCGGTGTTCGGCGAGGCGAGCCGCGGACGGGAGTTCGCGGGTGTGATCGCTGTAGTGGCTGGGCCTGCCGCGGTTTTTGAATCGCGAATGAACGCTGACAAGCACTCATGCGGTGGGACAGGAAAAAATCCCACTCGTGCTCGTGCTCGTAATCGTCATCGTGCTCGTGCTCGTGCTCGTGCTCGTGCTCGTGCTCGTGCTCGTGCTCGTGCTCGTAATCGTAATCGTAATCGTAATCGTGCTCGTAAAGTCCTTTTTGCCACTTAGGCGGGCTGCGGCAGAGCTGTTCTGGCTGGCGGTTGTCCGCGGTGGTTTTGCAGACGGCGAGTTTCCTTTCGGTCGGTGTGTCTGCGGTATCAGGCAAGGATTGCTTCGATCGGGGAACCGAAGTCGATTTCGAGGCGTTTGTGTCCGGGGATTTCAAGGCTGCGGTGGTCCAGCCCCAGCTGCTGCAAAAGGGTGGCATGCAGATCAGTGACGTAGTGTCGATCTTCCACGGCGTGGAAACCAATTTCATCGGTGGCTCCATGGACGACTCCGCCGCGAATTCCGCCGCCGGCCATCCAGACTGAAAAGCCATAGGGGTGATGGTCGCGACCGTCCGAGCGTTCAGCGCCGGGGGTTCGTCCGAATTCTGTGGCCCAGACGACGATGGTTTCGTCCAGCAGTCCGCGCTGTTTCAGGTCCTGCAGCAGTGCTGCAATGGGCTGATCCACGGCGGCACAGCGTGTGGAGTGGTTTTGTTTGAGCTGTGAGTGGGCATCCCAGCCGTCGTCGTAGATCTGCACGAAGCGGACGCCGCGTTCCACCAGTCTGCGCGCGGTCAGGCTGTACCGCCCGACTCGATCTGTCACCGGGTTGCCAATGCCGTACTGCTGCTGGGTCTGCTGTGTCTCCTGGCTGAGACTGACGACTTCCGGAACGGACATTTGCATGCGGAAGGCCAGTTCGTAGCTTTGAATGCGGGCTCGCATGGCGGGATCGTCGGGATATTCCACAGCAGCGAAGCCGTTTAGCTGCTGCAGCAGCTGCAGCTGTTTACGGCGTTCGGTCTTGCTGACGGTGGGACCCGGAGTGCCGAAGGCCAGCGGGCTGGCGGGATCGGTGGACAGGGGGATGCCGGAATATTCGGGTCCGAGGTAGCTGCCGCTGTGTGCTCCAACGCCCCCGCAGCAGTCTCCCGGACCGCCTCCCATGACCACAAATTCGGGCAGGTTGCTGTTGAGTGATCCGAGGCCGTAGTGCACCCACGATCCGATGGACGGGTGGAAGCCGTCGAAGATATGGCGACCGGTGTGGAACTGCAGCTGAGCGGCGTGGTCGTTGTCGGTGGTCCACATGGATCGGACGACAGCGAGGTCATCCGCACAGGCTCCAACATGCGGCCACCAGTCACTGACGTGCAGTCCCGACTGTCCGCGGCGTTGAAAGCCGATTTGCAGCGGGTACAGCTGAGCCATCAGGGCGCGCGGCGTGCCGGCAAAGTCACGCACATTTTTGCGGTAAAAAGGCGAGTCAAGGACAGCGGAACGCCAGGGAGATTCATCGATGGTCAGTCCGGCATATTTGTTGATGGCCGGTTTGTAGTCGAAGCTTTCCAGGTGACTGGTGCCTCCCAGCATAAAGTACCAGATGACGCTGCGCGCTTTGGCGGGTCGTGTGCGGCTGGATTCAGCGGCGCTGCTGCGTGAGATCCCGTCGCCGGCCAGCAGGCTGCCGAGCGCCATCCCGGTAACTCCCATGCCCAGATCCGCAAGGCAGGTGCGACGCGGTTGTCGCAGGGCATTGTTGTATTGCATGGAAGTGGATCCTGAAGTGACTGATGTGCGAAAGAGTCAGCGAATCGTGACAAAATCGTTGTGGCTGAACAGTACGACCAGCAGATTTTCACGGGCGCGCTGTGCCGGATCCGGCGATGGCTGACGCTGTGCGGTCTGAGGGCCGGCCGGGAATGTTTCGTCAGCTGTCTGCAGCTGCTGTGGCAGTTCACTGAGAAACTGCCGGCAGGCGGTTATTTCCTGTTCGGTCGGTGACCGGGACAGGATGGTTTCGAATGCCTGGTGAATGAACGTCTGATCGGTGTCTGGACTGTCTGTCTGAGCCGCAGCAGTGGTGAGTTGCTGAGCCAGGTGTCTGGCCGCATCGAGTGCCAGTCCGCTGTTCATGAGTGCGAGGGCCTGCTGGGGGACAACGCTGGACTGGCGACGGTAGCATTCGTTCGGGTTGGGGGCGTCAAAGGTTTCCAGCAGTGTGGCTTTTTCGTTGGGGGTATTGCGGAAGTAGAGGCTGCGTCGCATGACAGTCTGAACATCCCCTTCAGGGATCTCAGGGCCGCCAGCCTGCAGATCCAGCAGCCCCGCTGCGTGCAGCAGGGAATCGCGGACTGTTTCAGCTTCCATGCGTCGCGGGTTCATGCGTGTGAGCCAGCGATTGCCGGGATCCTGCTCGGTCGTGCGGGGATTGATCGAGGCCTGACGCCAGGCGGCAGAGCAGACAATCAGGCGGTGCAGTTGCTTCATGTGCCAGCCGTTCTGCTGCAACTCGCTGGCCAGCCAGTCCAGCAGCTCCGGGTGCGACGGTTGTGCTCCGTTCATCCCGAAGTTGGCGACGGTCGGTACGAGGGCCTCACCGAAGTGTCTGAGCCAGATGTGGTTGACGGCAACGCGAGCGGTTCTGGGGTGCTGCGGAGTGGTGATCCAGTTGGCCAGCGCCAGTCTTCGTCCGGTGGATGTTTGCGGAAATGCGGGCCCCAGTGGTGTATACTGCTGTCCGCCGTTTTCTGCCTCCTGCTGCAGTCTGTCGACGGTGTTTTGGAGCTCAGTGATTTTGGCCGGATCGGCAGCGGAGGCCAGTTCAGTGCGGGTGCGAGCGGCAGCGGCCAGTTTTTCTGCTCGCGCTGCGGTGACTGCCAGTGACTGTGCGTCAGCCGGGGTGGCAGTGCCGCAGCGAGCCTGTTCTGCAGCGATGCGGCAGGTCAGTGATTCGCGTTCTGCACGGACCGCGTCGAGGTTTGCGGCAGCAGCCTTGACGGCAGTGTCAGCCTGAGCTGCCGCAGCCTGCAGATCAGCCAGCGATGCAATCAGCGGGCGGACTTCCACCTGCAGAAATTCGGCACTGCCCTGATGCACCCACAGTGCCAGTCGACCGTCACGGCGAGCCAGCGGCAGCGTATACTGCAGCTGCTGCTGACCGTTCAGCAGCAGTGTCAGCTGCTGTTCGCGGACGATCGCTTCGACAGTCACTTCCTGGGCAACCTGCAGCATTGTTTTGACGATGCCCGCGGCCGGGTAATGCTGTTGCCCCTGGCTGCGATGAAAGGCCTGTATGGTCTGTGAAGCATCACCGGTGGCCGTGTAGACATCCTGTGAATTGCCCTGATCCACGTAATCAAAGCTGAAGCCGACGGAACGATACGAACCAGGCTGCAGCGTGCGATAGCGAACCAGGATGCGGCAGTTTCGTGGCAGGGTGGGCTGAGCGACAATGGTGGCGAAGCTGGTGACGGCCGGCTGCCGCAGGACGCCATCCTGCCAGACCCAGTCACCTGACACCACCTGCCAGGCTGCTGACTGCTGTCGGAAGTTGTCTGCGAGGACCGGTTCGGCTGCGGGTTCCGGTTTGGCGGGATCCGTGGCGGCTGCTGTTTCTGACAGCTGCTGCTGGCGGTCGAGTACTGCCTGGCGAGCAATTGTGTGCTTGTCACGGGCCTGTTCGAGTGTCTGTTCGGCGGTGCTGATATTTTGATCGGCGGTGTTCAGCAGGCCGGTAAGAACGGCGGGGCGCAGGTGCGGATACCATGCATTGACGGGCAGGCTGACGGTCTGCACGCTGGCGTTTCCGCCAAGGAACTGGGGCACGGCCGGGCTGACCGGGTGGTCTTTGTCTGGGAACCGATTATCGCCGCGCTGGAAGACCCACGTCGGAACTTCCAGTTCCCGGTCGTAGACTCGCGATACGCCCTCGCGGAGGACATCGCCGAGCGTGGCATCTTTTTCTGTGGCCAGATTGCCGGTCAGCGGATCAGTGCGGACATCGTGTGGTTCAAAGAAGGCTCGGAACTGATAATATTCGCGCTGCGACAGCGGATCGAATTTGTGGTCGTGGCAGCGTGCGCAGCGGAGGGTGACTGCGAGGAAGGCCTGAGCAGTTTGTTCAACGGTGTCGAACATCCAGACATTGCGATCAAACTTGTACCAGTTGCGTCCGAGGAACCCGGTTGCAGCCAGTGCTGCCGGATCATCGGCCGCCATTTCATCAGCCGCCAGCATTTCCTGAATCATGCGGTCATAGGGCTTGTCGGCGTTCAGTGAATCGACGATCCAGTCGCGCCAGCGCCAGATGTGACGCTGGCTGTAGCGAATTTCGTTGATGCCACGACTGCCATACCAGTCGCTGTACCGCCAGACATCCATCCAGTGGCGTCCCCAGCGCTGTCCGTATGCCGGGTGTGCCAGCAGTTCATCGACTTTGCGTTCGAAGCGATCGGGGGCGGGATCGGCCAGCCAGGCTCTGAGTTCTGCCGGCGTGGGGGGCAGTCCGAGCAGATCAAGGTACAGTCTGCGCAGCAGGACCGGCGGACTGGCTTCGACCGCGGGTGTAAGCTGCTGAGTTTGTTGAGCGGCGGCAATGAAGGCATCGATGGGGTTGCGAATCCAGGGATCAGCGGATGGCGGGACGACGGGGCGAGTGACGGGGCGAACGGACCACCATTCAGCAGGACTGGCGGGGATGGCTTCAGCGGGCGGGAAAGCGGCTCCGCTGGATATCCACTGTTCGAGCAGGTCCCGTTGCTGCGCAGTTAATCGTTCGCCTTCGCCGGCGGGGGGCATGTGGATCTGAGGATCGTCTGAGCGTACTCGCTGCAGCAACAGGCTGGCGGAGGCATCAGCGGGGATGACGGCTGGGCCTGAGTCACCGCCTTTGAGGATGCCCAGTCCGTGATCCAGTCGCAGTCCGGCTGCCTGACGAAGGGCTCCGTGGCAGGCTGCACATTTGGCTGCGAGCAGAGGCTGGATGTGCTGAGTGTAGAGTGCGGAAGACTGCGACGCCGTGTTCTGCTGCGGCGACGCCTGCAGTGCCGAATCCGCCGGGGCTGCGGCGGCCAGCAGTACAGCGAGCAGCATTGGCAGGTATGCCGGGTTCCGAGTCATGGCGGGAATTTCGCAGTGGGGGAAACTTACCGGGAGGTTCTGGATTCTGACATTTGGTGAAGAAAGATGCACGCGGAAAACGGGCTGACCGGGCGGAAAATCTGGCTGAGTGTGCAGGTGGCGGAAGCGGAATGCTGCACTTTGGCAGCATGTCGCTGAATCACCTACAGTCGGCAGATTGTGCACGACCGGGGAATTTGGGTGAGGATTTCTGCGGGGATCGTTGTCCTGGCTTTGAATTTTGACCTAGCGTAAGGGTGGCGGATCGGCATTTTCCGGGGTCTCAGCGTAGAAAGGTGACTTGATCATGCGACTGATCTGTTCGTCCTGCAGCGCTGTTGTGGACCTGGCGGGGCTTGAGCCTGGCGGCGAAATGCTGTGCCCATGTTGTGACACGATCACCGTTTTCGAATCTGAAGCGGCTCCACAGGAAGCTCTGCTGCGCGTGGCCGGTCAG
The DNA here is from genome assembly GCA_046075365.1 of Planctomycetaceae bacterium. GTDB lineage: Bacteria > Planctomycetota > Planctomycetia > Planctomycetales > Planctomycetaceae > SXXK01. The sequence continues at coordinate 2,465 of JBJTPZ010000313.1, read as the reverse complement.
AAGCTGGACGGTCGAGTTCTGGAGGATCCGGCATTTCCGAATTCTTCGGTGTTCGATGTGATTGGTGCAGAATTTTCGCTGGGTGCAAGACCTGCTCAGTGGCTGACGGCAGGCGATTTGACGGCTGAGCTGGATGCAGATTCAGCGTCCGCCAGTTTGGCGGGTGAAGCGCCAGTTGCTGCCGAAAACCGGGCTTCTGCGGCGGCCGGTTCTGTTGTGGAACGCGCGGCGGATTCTGGTCCGACCGACGCCGGCGGGCTGTTTGGTGAAGCGGTGCCGCAGCGTCGTCGGGAGCTTGATCCGGCACTGGTCAACGGTCTGCTGCTGAAGGCTCGCAATCTGCATGCGCGGTGTCAGTTTCAGGAGGCTTCGCAGCTCCTGCGGACAATGTCAGAAGGGCGGAAGTCGACGGAAATCACCAGTATTTCGGTGCAGTCCCTGTACCTTGCCAATCTTCAGGCAGCGGCTCGTGAAGCCTTTGGTCGAGCCCAGCGTGGTGAGGAGGAGCTGTCGGCCTGTCCGGAGCTGGGGCGTTACTTTGACGCTTTGAAATCTTATGGTTTGAGTGATGCGGATCTGGAAGATCGAATCTGGCGGCTGCAGCGCAGTCGAACTCGCGTCAAATCCCCGGCTGGCTCATCGAAGCTGGTGGCGGTGATTTTGCTGCTGGGTCTGCTGGTGGGTGCATTATCGCTGCTGAAAGCAGGCATGAATGGTCCGGAAGTGCTGAAGCAGCAGCCGGAGGATGCGGCAGTGGCCGAAAGAGCGCAGGAAGCTGCGGCGAAGTCGAAGGCTGCTGCAGGGCTGTTTGGTGAATCTCTGTCGGCGGCGGTGGCTGGCGACTACCAGGGTGCAGTTAAGCTTCTCAAACAGACCAACAGCACTGATCGTGGCGGTCTGGCTGATGACCTGGACCGGGCTTCACGTGTTCGCGTGCAGGAGCTGCTGGCTGCGGGCAGTGACGGGGGGCGTGAAGAGGCGATCCGACATCTGGCGGGAATGCAGGATGTGTTGTCGGCTGCTGATCCTGCCGGTGTGGATTTGAAGGTGCGGCGAGTGCGGTGTGAATCGCTGCAGCTGATGGCTGACCTGATGTCGCAGACCGGCAATTACTCGGGGGCCTTCGATGTTCTGACAACGGCTGCTCTGCTGACTCCTGATCTGCCCGGTCAGGACAAGCTGGCGTCAGCGATTGCTGACCGGATGGTTTCGCAGCTGGAGGCTGGCGGTGGTGGGTTGAAGGCAGAGATTGTGATTCCGGAACTGGATGGTGGTGCGGGCTTTGGATTGCCTGCAGAGATGCAGGCTTCGCTTAAGGGGCGAGCCGGCAATGTGCTGCTGAAACGAGCACTGGCTGCGGCGCAGTCCGGTAAAGCCGGTGAGCTTAAGCTGGCAGTGGAAGGTTTTCAGTCACTGGGCCGTCGCGGCTTGCTGGATCGTTCGTTGTCGCAGGTCCGAGATCAGTTTGCGTCAGAACTGCTGGACCAGTTTGAGAGTGCGCTGACTGCCGGCAATACGGAAGCGGCGTGGCTGAAACTGGCGGCGGCCGTTGAGCTGGGGGCGGATCCTGGGCGACTGGCAAATGCGCAGGGGCGAATTTCCGCCGTGCTGTCACGAGATGTCCTGCTGGCAGTGCGCAATCGCGATGCTGCCATGGCGGCGGTGGGCTGTGAACGACTGCGGGCGCTGTTGGGAAAGCTGCCGTTTTCGCTTGAGCAGGCGTTGTCTCGAATGTCACGGGAAGACCTGCAGTGCTTGCCGTCTGCAGTGCGTGATTCATTGCTGCAGCCGCAGAATTCCATTGGGATGACTCTGACACTGCTGACTCCCGGCAGCCTGCAGATGGGAGCCGCAGATGCTCCTGAAAGCAGCCGGCTGAAGAACTGGTCTGCGTTGCCGCTGCATCAGGTGGAGCTGGATCAGCCCTGTTACATGGGGACAACGGAAGTGACAGTGAAGCAGTATCATGAGGTGCTGCAGTCGAAGGTTCGGGCTGGTGAAGAGCTGCCGGACAATCATCCTTACCATGCCGTGAGCTGGTATGCGGCTGTGGATTTCTGTCGACGACTTTCTGCGCTGCCGGGTGAACAGGCCGCTGGGCGACGGTATCGCCTGCCGACAGAAGCGGAGTGGGAATATGCGTGTCGCGCGGGTGGGACGGACGACTACTGTTTTGGCAATGACGTGCGGCTGCTCACAGATTTTGCGTGGGTGAGTTATAACAGTGGCTTGGAGACGATCGAGAGTGTGCTGACGTTTTACAGCGACTATGATGAAATGCAGCGCCAGACGGCTCGCAGCCGGACTCGCCCGCACCCCGTAGCCCTGCGAAAGCCGAACGCCTGGGGCATGTTTGACATGCACGGCAATGCGGCGGAGTGGACCGGGGACTGGTTTGCCGAGTACGGAGCCGGGCTGCAGCTCAATCCGGCCGGTCCGGCTGAGGGAGTTGAGAAGGTGGTGCG
>JBJTPZ010000312.1:0-2791 GCA_046075365.1 Planctomycetaceae bacterium | reverse complement strand
CACCAGGCCTGGCGAGTGATCCATTCGATTGTGTCGAAACCGTCTTGTCCTTCGTTATTGTAGGGGGCGAGGAGGCCTTCGGAGGCACGTGTGCCGCGACAGTCCTGAGCGACGAAGACATATCCGGCCTGCACCCAGCGTGCGGCCGCTTCCTTTTGGCGTGTGCGATCATAGGGGGTGCGGATGAGAACAACGGGAGCCTGCGAGACTGAGTCATCGCGCCAGACATCGGTGGCCAGCCGAATACCATCACGCATGGTGATCTGCAGTGTCTCCATTTTCAGCTCGGCGAAAGCAGCGGTGGTGCCGAAAAGCGAACTGAGCAGGCTGAACAGGATTCGAGCGACGACTGTGCTGTGGCGGGGAATGTGGGCCATATGCGGCATTCCGTTTGTTGGAACAGGGAAGAGTTGATCAGTCGAGAAAGCGGGCACGTTCGGCGGGTGAGGGGCGACGACAGGCATCCAGTTTACCGAACAGTCGGTAGCGGACAGCGGCGACTGCGCGATACCCCAGATCGCGCAGTGGTGCGGGGATCAGCCACAGTAATGCCCCGCAGACCGCCCAGAAACCACCCAGCAGCAGCAGGATGCGGCAGACGGCAGCAGAGTGTGTCCAGAGGCGACCATTGTGTCGCAGCACGACGGATGAAAGTTTGCGGCGCAGTTCGGGGTTCAGCAGCTGTTCGGCTGTGGATCCCTGCAGTGGAGCGAGCAGGAATCGGCCGGATTTGTCGCGCTGCAGAATCCAGTTGACGGAATGATTGCAGAAGCCGCAAACGCCGTCGTAGAAGATCAGGCTGCTGTTTTCGATGTCTGCCACGGTCAGTCCAGCGTAAAGTTGAGCCAGGTTTTGTGTGGATCCGCCGGGATGTTAGCAGCATTGGGGCGTTTTCAGCAATTCGAGCCTGCTGAGAAGGTGGTATGAGCGGCGTTGTTGGCGGGGTTCCATGGGCAAAAAAAAACGGCAGGCGGGGCCTGCCGTTCAGCGACTGCTGAGTTTTTGCGGGCTGACGCGCAGTGAGCCCGCCAGATGGCTCAGTCCTGATAATCCACAACGATGTAACCCTTGCGGACGCGTACGTCAACGGCGTATTCGCCGTATTCGTAACGCAGGCGATCGCCATCGCGACGGCAGATCACTTCTTCTTCGCAGTAGCACTTCGGAATGCAAATCTGGATGTGTACTTTTTTCTGCTCGCAGCATTCGCCGCAGGCATCACAGGCATTGCAGGCCTTCTTGCATGGATCACAGCACTCGCACTTGCATTCGCAGGCGCAGGGATCATTGACTTCAATGATTTTGGGCACTGCACAGGGAGCCATTTCGTGCAGGTCCACGTACTTCACGTGTTCGAACAGGTGAATCGCTTCGCCTTCAGCAACCGGCTTTGGAGCCGCTTCCTGGCCGCTCAGCTGACCGACCAGCAGTCCCAGACCCATCAGGGCCGCAACAGCAAACGCCTTCATGTGTACCTCTCTCTTTTTGAACAGAAACGCCGACTGAACGAAATCGGGGCGGACACCCCCCCCCAAACTTTCTGCAGCATCCCTTCTGAACCAGCCACGGAATCAGCAGTGCCTGACGGACAGTTTTACGCTGTCTGGGTGGTTCTGCGGATATGTGTCTGACCGCTTCGATGCGGAGTTGATCAGCAACGTCGGGGAAGATTGAGTCTGCTGCAGCGAGTTGCCAACGACGGAAGAATAGGTTGTTTGAGTCTGTTTGGCGAGATTTCTTCCAGAAAATGCCGTGAACGGAACTGGGTTGCAAGCTGATTTGGGAAGTTTGCGTTTGCGATTTGCTGGATCGCGTCCGTTTTTGCGGCTTTGTCGAGTTTTTTCACTATGGAAAAGGGGGCGATAAATCGAGTCGCAGGTAATCCTGAAATCGGGAATACAGAAGTTGCTATGCGATATTTGCGGGTTTTGGGACGGTTTGTGGGGCTGTGTTTGACTGCAAGGTCAGGTATAGATGGGTTTACTGGGGGTGATTTGCAGTCGCCGGAACATTCAGGTTTCCGCCAGAGAAATCGTGGTGTTTTGGCTGGATTTTGGGTGTGGGGGCTGTTCTGTAAAAGGCGGAAGTGTTAAGGAGGAGACTGGGTTCAGGGTGTTCAGTGGTTTGGGAGGGGTTGAAAGTGTCAGCGGGAAGTGGAACAGCTGGTGGGGAAAGTACAAAAGGCGGGGCTGGCGAGCCTGTCCGTTGTGACAATTCCCCAGCGACTGCTCCGACGACATTTCTGTCCGGGATCGTCCCTGACGGTGCCACGCTGGCGGCGGCTGCAGTTCCCGGTCAGCAGGGCGCGGCGGCAGTTACTGCAGCGGGTGCAGCAGTGGTGCCTGTGGGCGGGCTGCTGGGCAAGTACGAGATTCGCCGAGAGCTGGGTCGTGGCGGGATGGGTGCTGTGTACCTCGGCTTTGACCGTCTGATTGAGCGGGAGGTCGCGATCAAGGTGCTGACTCCTGAATTTTCAGCAGCACCGTCGGCGGTGGAGCGATTTTTGGGTGAGGCGCGTTCGATTGGCAGGCTCAGTCATCCCAACGTGGTTTCGATTTACGACATTGATCAGTGGCAGGGGATGTATTATTTGGTGATGGAGCTGCTGACGGGGGGCAGTGTGGCTGAGCTTGCTGAGCGTACAGGTCGCCTGCCGTGGCAGCAGGCGTGCCGCATGACTGCTCAGGCTGCCAAAGGTCTGTCGGCGGCTCACGCGGCTGGTTTGATTCACCGGGACATCAAGCCGGCAAATCTGATGATTGGTCGCGATGGTCTGGTGAAGGTGGTGGAC
>JBJTPZ010000311.1:0-4470 GCA_046075365.1 Planctomycetaceae bacterium | reverse complement strand
CAGCAGCGACAACGGATTGACTCGCGTCTGCAGCGGAAACGTGACTCGCTGGCCGTTCTGACGGTGCGATTCGAAAACGCCGCAGATCATCTCTGTTGTCTGCGCTCCCTGAGCACCGTCGCACAGCGGCTGCCGTCCCTCTGCAATGGCCGCCAGCAGGTCTTTGCCAGGCAACACCTGCGACGCCAGCTTCCCGGCCAGATCCCCGTCCGGCTCCGGCTGGCCAATGCCGGCTGAGCTGATCGGCTGCCACACCTGTGCCTGCCGAAAGTCAGGATCCAGCGGACTGCCAGGACGAATTGACGCCAGCGGATGCTGATCAGCTCGCAAATCAATCACGCCCTCCGTACCGATAATCTGCAGCCCAAAAGAAGCCGGTCGGTCCGTGGCAGTGTCCCGACGACGGGCATGCTGCAGCGAATCAAAGAAGAACGGGATTCCGGACTGCAGCTCAAATCGAGCATGCAGCTCATTTCCCGCCAGCAGACCGATGCCCTCGGCACCTTCCCGCACATCTCCCCGCTGCACCGGTCGACCATCCTGCAGCAGCACAGCACTCACGGCCTGCGGCGGACCACCAAAATACGCGGCCAGATTCAGCACATGCGAGCCCAGCACCCACAGGTCGAGGGCACCGCCGCGAGCATCCTCCTTGCCACGCCCCCGATACTCCAGCACACGACCAATCACGCCGTCCGTCAGCAGTTTCTGCAGCACCGGCAGCACGGGATGAAAACGGTTGCGATGCGCCACCGCAATCCGCACTCCCGCAGCCGCTGCTGCCTGCAGCACTTCGTCGGCCTCCGCCGGAGTCCTGACAAATGGCTTTTCGATGTAAATGCCCTTTACTCCGTGCCGGATCGCAGCCAGCAGCATCTCGCGGTGCTGGTCAACATGCCGAGGCCCGATCGCCACCACGTCAGGCCGCTGCTCAGCCAGCATGGTTTTGTAATCCGCATACGACTGCTCAGGACGCAGCAGCTTCACAGCCGCTGCCAGGCCCGTCGGATCGGCGTCAGCAACCCCACAGATCCGGACTTCCGGGATCTGCAGCCACATCGTATCCAGGCCGTGCCCATAATTGCCGCGACCGGTATGCCCAATGACAGCTGTTCGCACCGCAGCGGCAGCGGACGAGTCACCCGCAGCACGTCCCGCAGCCAGAGCCCCCACAGGCAGCAGCATTGCCGACTGCAGCAGACAACGACGATTCAGCATGACACAGCCCTCGCTCGATGAAGTCAGGTTCAAATCGGCAGCCCGCAACCACGGTGCGGCTTACTTCGCAGCAGCGGCAGCCTTCCGCAAAGATCGTCCGGCCAGCGCCCCGGTCGGAATTCCGTCATATACCGCAAACACACCGTTTACAAGCACATGTCGCAGCCCGACAGAAACCTGCCACGGGTTGTCATAGTCGGCCCGATCGCGAAATTCCGACGGAGCAAACACCACAACATCCGCCGCCAGACCATCCGCCAGCAGACCGCGATCCGCCAGCCCCAGAATTTCGGCCGGCAAACCCGTCGCACTGCGAATCGCAGCCTCCGGCGATAACACCCCTTCCTCAATCGCATACCGCCCGATCTTGCGGGAAAAGGTACCGAAAGAACGGGGATGCGGCTGTGTTCCGGAGGGAATCTTCGAGCCGCCGTCGCTGGCCGTCGCCACCCACGGCAAAGGCATCGCCAGCCGCAGGTCCTCTTCACTCATGTTGAAATTCACCACCGACGCCCCGCCATGCCGTTCAATGTCCAGCACAATATCACAGACCTCGCGTCCTTCCAGCTGCGCGACTTCGTCCAGTGATCGACCGACCCAGCTGCGATTGTAGCTGCAGGACGCCAGCTGAATCCGCGTCGCAGTGGCCAGCTTCTGCAGCACGTCCTGGCGAATTTTTGCCGCTTCAGCCGCATCATTCAGTCGCTTCTCCAGTGCCTCGCGGCCACCCTCACGCGCCCATGCCGGCAACAGCGTCGCCTCCAGCGATGTGCTGGACGCCGTATACGGATACTGATCGGCCGTGACCAGCTGCCCGCCAGCACGGGCCGCCTCAATCCGGCTGATGGCCAGCCGCAGCGTGCCCCACGAAGGGCGACCGCTGGCCTTGAAATGCGAAACATGCACACGACAGCCCGAACCCCGGCCAATCTCCAGTGCTTCCTCAATACTGGACAGCAGCTCTGTACCCTCACCACGAATATGACTGGCGTAAATTCCGCCATGCCGCGAGACAACGCCGGCAATGGCCGTCAGCTCGGATGTCGGAGTAAACGTGCCGGGAATGTAGATCAGCCCGGTGGACATGCCCCACGCCCCGTCCTGCATGGCCTGCTGAGCCAGCGTCTGCATTCGCTGCAGTTCATCAGCGGTCGCTGCCCGATTGACCTTGCCCATCACCTCCGCTCGCAGACTGCCATGCGGAATCAGATGCGCCACATTGGTGCCCGCACCAAACTGATCAATCTCAGCCAAAAATTTGCCCGTATCGACCGGGCCAAAACCACAGTTGCCCGTGACCATCGTCGTGCAGCCCTGCATCAGGTAATTGACGCTGCCGCGAGTCCTGCGGTCCAGCAGCGGTTCATCACTGTGCGTGTGCAAATCAATGAACCCCGGGGCAATCACGAGGCCGCGACAGTCGATCTTCTGATCTGCATCTGCCATTGTATCGGCCGGCAGCAGACTAAGAATGCCCTCGCGAATGCCAACCGATCCGGCAACACCCGGACTGCCGTCGCCGCGATGCACCACACCATTCAGCAGCAGCACCTGGTATCGAGCCGACACCGCTGCAACCGGCTGCTGTGCCGACACGGACATGCCACACACCAGCAGCCAGACACTGCAGCAAATCAATACCCGATTCATCGCCGGCCCCCTGCAACACCACAAAATTACCCGTCAACACCGCATACCCTCGACAATCGCACGGCAGATTGCAAGTGTTCAACGGGTCGCCGTGCCCGCAGACACACCTCAATATTGGCCGCTGGCACTTCACCCGCCGCAGCGTTATGCTTTGACCAGCCCCCGAAAACTCGCAGAAAAAGTTCACCCCGCCCACACCCACACCAACGGAAACCCACGCCATGGCACAACAGACTGGACTCACTCGCCGCCACGCCCTGCTCGGCAGCATCGCAGCAGCAGCCGTGATTTTACCGCGAGGCTCACGGGCGGCCGGATTCCGCGAAGCCATCGATCGCCCCGTTGCCGCCGCCATCGGCACTGGCAGCCGCTGGTGCCAGAAAGCCACCGGCATCGACGGCCCGTGGGGCTCAGCACCCGATTTTCGACGGTTCACGGATTACGCCGCGGTCTGCGATGCCGATGCCTCACGCCGCGAACTGGCTGCCGGCCTGGTCAGGGAATGGACCGGATCCGCCCCCTCACAGCACGCCGACTACCGCGCTGTGCTCGATGACCCAAAAATTGACATCGTACACATCTCCACGCCCGATCACTGGCACGCCAAAATGGCCGTTGAAGCCATGCTGGCTGGCAAAGATGTCTACCTCGAAAAACCTATGACCCTCACCATCCCCGAAGGACGCCTGATCTGCGACGTCTGCCGCCGCACCGGACGCATCGTCCAGATCGGCACCCAGCAGCGCAGCGAACGACAGTTCATCGAAGCCGTCGCACTGGCGCAAACCGGTCGACTGGGACAACTGAAAAAAGCTACCTGCAGCATTGGCGGAGCACCACAAAGCCCCACACTCCCCGTCGCCGCAGCCCCCGCAACACTCGACTGGAACCTCTGGCAGGGACCTGCTCCCGAAAAAGAATTCCGCTGGCTCGCCGGTGATAATGGCGAAACACGCAGCTGGTCACGCTGCCATTACGAATTCCGCTGGTGGTACGAATACTCGGGCGGAAAACTGACAGACTGGGGTGCACACCACGTCGATATCGCCACCTGGGCACTCGGAAAAACAGACACCGGCCCCGTCCGAGTGATCCCGGAACATGTGAAACACCCGGTTGAATTTCGCGACGGCTACCCCGTCGACCCGACCCGCTACAACACCGCCACCGAATTCCTGATTCGCGCTCAGTTTGCCGACGGCATCGAAATCGAAATTCGACACGACGGAGACAACGGCATTCTGCTGGAAGGCACGGCGGGCCGCATTTTCGTCAATCGCGGCCGGATTACCGGCAAACCACACGAAGATCTCAAACAACAGCCGCTGCCCGACGGCACACTCGAAAAAATCTACGGCGATCGACCGCTCACAGACCACTTCACCAACTTCTTCGAAGCCGTCCGTGATCGTCGACAGCCCGTCTCAGACGTGTTCAGCCACCATCGAGCACTCTCGACCTGCCACCTCGCAGGCATCGCAGCACGACTGGGACGAACCATCGAATGGAACCCGGAAACAGAACAGATCAGCAGCGATCCTGCCGCCGCCACCCTGCTGGCTCGCGAACATCGCAAAGGCTTCGAACTGCCCTCAGGCTGAA
>JBJTPZ010000310.1:0-8179 GCA_046075365.1 Planctomycetaceae bacterium | reverse complement strand
ACCGTGACAACCCGGAACGTTGGCAGTTCGTAGGAGCGAGATAGGTTTCGGGGGGACCGTATTCGTCACGAGGGACAATGCGGGCTATTTCGCGACAACAAAGCAGGCCCCGAAAGGAACCAGCCTGTTAACTGTTTCCGGTCGGACGGCGAGAGAGTCAGAGAGCTCGCGACCGAGATTCGAGGGTGCGGAAGGAACCTTGAGGGTACCTTTCGGAGCCTGGTGGGTCTCTCTCGAAACAGAGAGCGCCGAGGCTTCCTCCGGAATCGACGACAACCCTTGCCACAACTCGCCATAAACGCCAAACGCCCGACCGCCGAACTCTCGGCACCGGGCGTTAACTGCGTTGTCGCGATTGTCCGCAGACGAACAAAAAGCTCCCCCGCAAAGACTCGAACCCCAGGCCGGCCCGTGAACAGTGACAAGACTGCAGCTGCACAGCATCAGCCGCCACTGCGTCCCGCCGGTCAGCACTCAATAATGTTCACAGCCAGTCCGCCGCGTGATGTTTCCTTGTACCGGGCATTCATGTCGCGACCCGTGTCCCGCATCGTACGAATCACTTTGTCCAGCGATACAAAATGCTTGCCGTCTCCACGCAGCGCAAGTCGCGCTGCATTGATGGCCTTCACTGCTCCCATCGCATTCCGCTCAATACAAGGTACCTGCACCAGCCCGCCAATCGGGTCACACGTCAGACCAAGGTTGTGCTCCATGCCAATCTCGGCCGCGTTTTCCACCTGCTGCGGCGTCCCGCCAAGAACCTCAGCCAGACCACCCGCCGCCATACTACACGCCGCTCCCACCTCGCCCTGACAGCCGACCTCCGCCCCGGAAATTGATGCGTTCATCTTGAACAGCATGCCGACTGCACCGGCAGTCAGAAGAAATCGCACCGTACCGTCTTCATCAGCACCAGCACAGTAGTGATGATAATAATGCAGCACCGCCGGAATAATGCCGGCCGCGCCATTCGTCGGCGCTGTCACGACCTGCCCGCCCGCCGCATTCTCCTCATTGACCGCAATTGCCCACAAGTTCACCCACTCCATGCTGGCAAAGGCATCGGCCGCTGCCTTCTCGGCATGCAGCTTCCGATACAACTGCGGCGCACGCCGACGAACCTTTAAACCGCCCGGCAAAATGCCCTCGTTCCGACAGCCACGCTCCACACACTGTCGCATGACCGACCATAAATGCAGCAAGCCCCGACGCACCTCAGACTCGCTCCGCCACGCCAGCTCATTCCGCAGCACCAGACTGCTGATTGATAAACCCGCTGCCTCACAGTGCCGCAGCAATTCATTCGCAGTGAAAAATGGATACGCAAGCTCCGTCCGATCCGCCACAATCCGATTTCCACCCGCCGCCGTCTCATCAACAACAAATCCTCCGCCGACCGAATAATAGGTCCGCTCATAAACCAGCTGCCCGGCAGCATCATACGACCGGATCTGCATGCCGTTCGGGTGATACGGCAGTGACTCATGCAAAAATAACAGATCACCCGCCGGATGAAACTCTATTCGATGCTGCCCCCACAACTGCAGATCACCATGCGATTCCACACGCTGCTGCAGCCGATCTACAGCCTCAGGAGACGTTTCTTCAGGCAGCTCACCGCAAAGACCGGCAATCACCGCCCGGTCCGAACCATGGCCTCGCCCCGTCGCCCCCAGCGATCCATAAAGCCGCACTTCAATTCGCACCACGCTGGACAACAACTGCCGCGACTCAAGGGCACGCACAAACATCCCGGCCGCACGCATCGGACCAACGGTATGCGAACTGGAAGGACCAATACCCACGCGAAACATGTCGAACGTGCTGATTGCCATTTGCGATACCCTCCGCGTTTATCATAGGCTGTCCGGAACGGGACGACTATCGAAGCCGGGAAATCCGCTGCCTCTCTTCGGAAAATTCACTCACAATCGATTTCCAGAGCAATGCATGCCGACTCCCCCTGGACCTTGTGTTCCTGCACCAGGCAGTTCAGAATCCAGCGGCCGGCACTGCCCCGCCCGCATCGCCACTTTTTTCTGCCAGCCCGTTTCATCTGCTTCCTGGACTCCTTGCCATGCGTTCCCTGCTGCCCTGCCTGCTGCTCACATTCTGTGTCTGCGCAGAAACCCTGTCAGCTCAGCCGCCCGAGAACGCTGCCGTCGCCTTTGCTGACTGGTTCGAAGACCGCGCTTTGCGGCTGGAATTTGTCGTTGCCGGGCACGCCACCGAACACAGCATCGCCCTGCAGGAAATCTTTGAAGAACCCTGCTGGCCGGAAAATCCCGCGCTGCTCGTGCCCGCCCGACAACTGTGCAGCACCCGCGCACGCCTCTATGACGCCGCCACCGGTCGACTCATCTGCCAGCGATCTCTCGATACACTCTTCAGCGAATACACCACCACAACTCCCGCTGCGCAAAAAATCCGGCGATCTTTCGAATTCGTCGTCCGCTTCCCCCGGCCCAAAGCACCCGTCAAACTGGTACTCGAAGAACGCAGCCGCAACTACCAGTATGAACCGGTTTTCGAAACAACCATCCAGCCCGATGATCTGCACATCCGCAGCGAATCCGTACTGCAGGACGAAATTCACGAACTGAAAATCGCCGGCCCGCCCCAAAACAGCCTCGACATCACCTTCCTCTCCGAAGGCTACACCGCCGAACAGGCCGCAGACTTCAAAGCCGATGTGCAGCGGATGTCAGACTTCCTCATGAACCAGCCCCCCTACAGCGACTTCCGGGACCGAATCAGTATTCGCGGCGTCTTTCGACCGTCGCCCGAACAGGGCACCGACGAACCGCATCGCCGCATCTACAAAAACACAAACCTCGGAGCCACCTTTAATATCTTCGATCTCGATCGCTATCTGCTGTCTGAACAAAATCACATGATTCACCGCATGGCCGCTCAGGTTCCCAGCGATACCGTCGTACTGCTTGCCAACAGCAAAACCTACGGCGGCGGTGCCGTCTGCCTCGACTACTGCATCTCAACCACCGGACACAACAACAGCCCGTTTGTGTTCCTGCACGAGTTCGCCCACTCATTTGCAGGACTGGCAGACGAATACACCGGAAACGTCGCCTATAACCAGATGTACCCGGATGATCAGGAACCCATGGAAGCCAACATCACTCGCAATCTGAATCGGGAAACGCTCAAGTGGCGACACCTGCTGTCACCTGCAGTCGAACTTCCCACTCCCGTGCTGCCGCAGCCGGAAGCTTCAGAAAAACAGCTCGTGGGCGCCTTCGAAGGCGGCGGTTATGTGCAAAAAGGGATCTTCCGACCGGAACAGGACTGCTGGATGGGTTCGCTGCGGAAAGACGAAGGCTTCTGCGCTGTTTGCCGTGAAGCCATCCGACAGACGATCACCGGACATCTCGGAAATCAGGCACTTCCACCAGCGGCCAGCCCTCAGGCAACTCCGTAAATTCCCGCGCGGCAAAACACCACACCACCACTCGCAGACTGCTCAGTCGATCCGGCTGCTGCAGTGCCAGCCGGCGGGCACCCGTGCCGCCGGATCCGCGCACTCCCAGCGTCTCAATGCCCGCATCCACTGACCGCGCGAGCTGCTGTGGCAGCCCCGCCCCCACCGCATGCAGATCAGCGGCATCATAGACCAGCACGTGGCTGTCTCCCAGCAGCAGCAGCGGCGGTTCAGGGAATGCCGCAAACGACGCTGCCCCCGGAGGTGCCGCACCGGTCACCGGATCGGTCACAAATTCCAGCTGCAGCCGTTCACGACGCTGCGTCTCCGGATCCAGCATGCGCGCCAAATCTCCCGTGATCTGCACCTCACGAGTCTCCACTTGCAGCGGGACTCCGGCACGTAATCCGCAATGTCCCCGCAACCGCAGCTCCCGCGCCAGAATTTCCGCCACCCTGCCAATCCCCGTGCCACTTAAATGACTGTCCGTGCGACAGTACAGGCTTTCAGGGTCTGCAGCCCGCAAAAATTCAGGCAGCAGATCAACCACCTGCACTCCCGCTGCCGTCAGCTCCGTCAGAAATTCACCCAGCCGTACATCCACCCGCTGACCGGAACTCAACGCCGACAGCAGACCCCCCGGACACACCGCAGCCTTCGCCGGAATCGGTACCAGCAGCAGCTCAACACCCCGCTGCTGCAGCAGCCGCTGGAACTGGACGATCGCCGGCAGCGGATCCCGCACCAGCTCCGCTGCCATCCCACCGGCGCCAGGATCGCGACGCCCCGAAAAATGACGAACACCACCGGCCGCCAGTGACTGCAGCTCAGACCTCAGAAATAGCCAGCCACCCCGGGCTTCCAGCACCTGCCCGGATCCACGCCGAAACCCCGCATCCAGCAGCTGCTGCAGCGGACGCGCCGGACGTCGCAGCCAGGTAAATTCACTCAGCCCCGACTCGTAATCCTGCAGTCCGGCCTGCAGCTCCTGATTCACCAGCAACAACCGCTCAGTCATCGTTCCCTCCGACTGCCGATAAGTCTCAGGCACCGCCTGCAAAACAGCACCCAGCCCAGCCAGTTGCGGTACCCCATCACCCGTCGGCCCGCCAGCTCGGACATCCACAATCAGCTGCAGCAGAGGCACACCGGCCACCGCCAGCAGAAATCCGACCGTCGCCAGCCACCGTGACAGCCCCCCGCCCCGGCCCGAGCCCTGGTCGCTCTCGTCAGCTGTCCCCGTCATGGAATGCACCTCAAAACATGAAATAAATGAACGGCTGCTGCTCCTGCAGCGTCAGCTGCAAAATCGACAGCCACAGCAGCACCAGACAGACCAGCACCCGCCGCACACTGATGACTGCCACAAACTGTCGCGTCTGCAGCGGAGCCCCCCAGATGACGGAAGCCGCGACCGCCAGCAGCAGCAGATTCCACGGCTGCCGCACCACCGCATCCACAACCAGTGTCGAACCATCCCGCTGACCACAGCCCAGCATTGCTGACAGCAGCCGGCCCGCCTGCCGCAGCGAATCCGCCCGAAACGGCACCCACGTCAGACAGACCACTGCGAATGTCGCCGCCATCAGCAACACACGAACCGGAAAACTGAACTCGGCAGACTGCCGCCTTCGCCCCAAACTCGGCACCAGCAAACGCTCCAGCAGCAGCAGTCCCCCGTGCAGCAGTCCCCACACCAAATACGTCCACGCAGCACCATGCCACAGCCCGCCCAGCAGCATCACCAGCAGCAGGTTGCGGACAGTACGCAGCTGACCACCGCGATTGCCTCCCAGCGGAATATAAAGGTAGTCCCGCAGCCACCCCGACAATGACATGTGCCAGCGTCGCCAGAAATCAGCCATCCCCACCGCACGATACGGACTGTCAAAATTCGGACAGAAATCAAAACCCAGCATCCAGCCCAGGCCCATCGCCATATCCGAATAGCCACTGAAATCAAAATAAATCTGGAACGCCCACGCCACTGCGCCCAGCCACGCTGCGCTCAGCGACGGAGCATCAGCCGCAAACACAAAATCAGCCGACGAACTCAGCGAGTCCGCAATCAGCACCTTCTTCGCCAGCCCCAGACTGAAACAGCAGATGCCGCGCGACAGTCGCTCCAGTGAATGCCTGCGCTGCTGCAACTGCCGGGCAACATCCTGAAATCGCAGAATCGGCCCGGCTACCAGCTGCGGAAACATCGCCACAAAACAGGAAAAATCCCACAGACTGCGAATCGCCCGCGCCTCGCCGCGGTACACGTCAATACAGTAACTCATCGACTGAAACGTGTAAAAACTGATTCCCAGCGGCAACACCACTCGCGGCACTGCCCCCGCCTCGGACAATGTCCAGCCCCACCGCAATGCTGCCTCCTGCAACACCTCCACGCCAAAATTCCAGTACTTGAAATATCCCAGCAGCGCCATGTTACCCAGCAGTGAACAAGCCAGCGCTGCCCGCTGCCAAAAAGTACGCACACCCGCCGGCAGCAGCGGCAAACCACCGTCCACATCCCGCGGCAAACCCGCTGTCAGCACACGCCCGCAGACATAGTCCAGCAGCGTCGACACAAGCATCAACAGCACAAACAGCGGATTGGCCCAGCCGTAAAACACATAGCTGACCAGCGTCAGTACGATGTTCCTGCCACGCACCGGCGCTGCATAATACAGCAGCAGCACCAGCGGCAGAAAATAAAACAAAAAGATATGCGAACTGAATACCAAGCCGACAACCTTCCCCGCATCCGCCACAGACGCAGACTACTTCCTGCCACTCACCACATAAAACAGCGGAATCCCGGTCCACGCGCCATCCATTATCTGCCGCTCACCACGCAGCTCACGATGCTCCTCAAAACTTTCCACAGTCAGCGTCAGTGTCTGACCAGGTCGCACCCGCGCGGTCGGCTGAACACTGCCATCGCGAATTCCCCAGTGAGCAATCAGGATCTGCTTTTCCGCCAGCTCACCCGCCTCCACCCCCACCACGTCATAACGATGTACCACCAATGCACTGCGGTAAGGCAGAATGCTGCGAGCCACCGGAATACGACTGGCCTCCGCACACCGCACCTGCACTCGCAACTGCTGCACCGGCCGCGCTGCGACTGATACTGACAATGCACGCAATGCTGCCGCGTCAAGCACCGCAGTCTCGCCACCCTCGAACCACGCGTCCGGAAAGAAATCACCCCGGTCGTTGCGAGTCACTCGAAACCACTCTGCCACTTTGGTCAGCTCGCCACCAAACCGACCAATCTGAATCTCGACCTCAGGACCACCTCCGGAAATCGTATTGACCGGGCCGTTCACACGATACGGCCCCGTCAGCGCCAGATACTGTGCATGATTCGACCACCGCGGATGAAACACCTCATGCCCCGCCAGCTCCGGTGCCGTATTCACCGGCACACTCCAGCCACGCTCAATCCCCGGAGCAAACATCTGCAAATTCCGATGCGGGCCGTCAAACACCCAGCTGACACCACTGTCATCCGGCGCCATCGAAGCCCAGCAGCCGGTACCCCGCCGAACCCACTTGCCCGTCTCCAGATCCGCAACACCGCCGGCCGGCCACGGAAACTCACCCGCCGCCAGACGACCACTCAGCGACAGCTGAAAATTGTCCGGACTGATCTGAGTGTCACTCCACACCGGCTCCTCAGACTGCGGATCGTCCAGACGCACTCGCCGCACATTCCGCAGGCGAAATGATTCCGGCTTGCCCACCCAGTCCGCCAGATACACCCATGTCGCTCCAGTTTTCGCGTCAGCCCATACATCCAGTGCAAAACCGCCGGCCAGCTTCTGAGCACTGCCGCCCGCAAAATCCACCCACCACACACTGCGATCAGAATGACTGGAATACACCACGCGACGGCCGTCCGGAGTCATCAAAGGGCGGGCGTAATTCCCCAGCTTCCCCAGCAGCACTCGCTCACCCACACCATCCGCACTGTCGAAAACCATCAGCTTCAGCGAGTTTCCGGCAGCACCAACATCACGACTGCCTTCAGAATGATCCTGCACCCACGCAACCCGAAAATGAGGCCACCCGGGCGCAACCCGCTCGTCAGACAACAGCAGCTTCCCGCCCACACCCGGACCCGCCACCACACCCGGACCCGCCACCACACCCGGCGGCCAGCCAAACACGGCGAAAAACACAGCCAGCACACCGACAGCCCAAAACTGCCCGCGGACAAAAACTGAAAATTTGAGACTCACTCTGCGCATGAACACTCCTTCAGGCCTTCGCCAGTGTGATTCGCAGGCCCGACTCTGTCAAGAACTGCCGCCGAAACACGGATTCCATGTCAGGAAAAGCAACCTGCGGCTAATTCATCACAATTCCAGCCCACACACGCTCTCCGCCAGGACTCACATGCGACCTCCACAACGGTACTCACGCCGACAGGTGCTGGCAGCCACAGCAACCCTTGCCGCCGGCACTCTGCTGCCACAAACGCACGCCCAGGCCGGATACACGGACAATCGCAACGGTACAGTCACTGATACTGTGACCGGACTGATGTGGCAGCAGCAACTAAACTCACAAGCCATGACCTGGCAGGAAGCGCAGCAGTACTGCCAGCAACTGTCGCTCGCCGGATATTCCGACTGGCGACTGCCAACCATTCGCGAACTGCGCTCCATCAGTGATGATCGACTTGCTCAGCCATCACTGAATCCGCAGTTTTTCAGCGGCGCAGCGGCTGTCCCCTGC
>JBJTPZ010000309.1:0-2519 GCA_046075365.1 Planctomycetaceae bacterium | reverse complement strand
TTCTGGCCTCGCTGGATTGTCAGCAATCAGTATGGGGCTACGCGATGATCGGCTTCACCCCCACAGAACCTCCGGCTGAGTTTGACGACAAATGCCGAAAACCAGGCCTCGAGTGGCTTGCAAAACACCCAAAGCCAGCTGTCAGGATGAAGGGCCAGCGTTGGCGCCCCCGTGACTTCTGGTCGCCCTTTCGCCCTCAACTTGCGACGGCATTCCGCAACCTGTGCTCAATCGCTGCGATGCATGAACCCCAGGGCACTGTGGATCACTTCGTAAGCTGTGATTCAGACCCTGCCCAGGCCTATGAATGGTCGAACTACCGTTTCGTGTCAGCATGGCTTAACAGCAGCAAGAGCGATATCGATGGGCTGCTGGATCCGTTTCACGTGGGTGCCGACTGGTTTGAAATCAGTCTCCCCGATCTGCAGCTGTCACTCACAAATCAAATCCCCCCCGAATTTGTCGCAATTGCACAATACACGCTCGATACACTGCCAATTCGCGATGATGAGCGGATCATCCGACAGCGACGAATTTGGTACCAGCTCTATCAGTCCGGAGCCCTGCCACTGGAAGGACTTCGCCAGCTTGCACCTTTAATCGCCCGGGCGGTGGAAAAGCAAATGCAGACCACCCCTCAAACCGGCACACCCTGACCCGGCAAATACGACAAAGCACACAACAGGCTGAAACCATGGAACAGGAAACCCGGAACGCACTCCAGAAAGCCACGCAGCGAATTCGCCGACTCCTCGAAGCAGAATTCGCCGAACAGCTGGAAGGCACGTTCGACATCCTCGCCAGCGGCAAAATTCTGCCGCAGGCCGGAACACACCTCAACGACCGACAGGTGCTCACCCGCCAAAAACTGGTGGATGCCATCGATCATATCCGCGCCGGTGGCCGCACGCCGCAGGAAGCCGTCCAGCAGTACACCCGCGAAGCCGCCTTCACCTTCCTGAACCGCTTCGTCGCCCTGCGGATGCTGGAAGCCCGCGGAATGCTGCTGGAATGCGTCACAAAAGGCGATCAGTCGGCCGGCTTCAGGGAATTCTGCGGGCTGGCACCCGGACTGGCCGCCCTCGATGACGGCGGCTATCGGCTGTACCTCGAATGCCTGTTCGACGAACTCAGCGTCGAAGTCAAGGTCCTGTTCGACCGCCGCGATTCCGCCAGCATGTTATGGCCGCGTCGCGCTGCCCTGACCGACCTGCTGGAAATTCTGCGGCAGAAAGAACTGGCCGACGTCTGGGGCCAGGATGAAACCATCGGCTGGGTTTATCAGTACTACAACGACGAAGCCGAACGCAAACAGATGCGCGCCGAATCGGCCGCACCACGAAACAGCCGCGAACTGGCCGTCCGCAACCAGTTCTTTACACCGCGCTATGTGGTCGAATTCCTCACCGACAACACCCTGGGACGCATCTGGTACGAAATGACGGGCGGTCAGACCACCCTGCGGGATCGCTGCCGCTATCTGGTCCGCCGTCCGACCGAGATTTTCCTGCAGCCCGGCGAGACCCCACCGGACAGCAGCACCAGTACCGAATCCACAGCCGTGGCCAGCCTGTCGCAGGAAGAGCTGCTGCGGCAGCCGGTGTACATCCCGCATCGCGGGCTCAAGGATCCCCGTGAAATTCGCCTGCTGGACCCGGCCTGCGGTTCCATGCACTTCGGCCTGTATGCGTTTGATCTGCTGACCGTGATCTACGAAGAAGCCTGGGACATTGCCGGCGGCCAGCATGCTGCACTGCAGGCTCAGGCCACATTTGCCCCGTTCCTGCCATTTGCCGCCACGTTCGCTGACAAGTCCGCATTTCTGCGGGAAGTGCCGCGACTGATCATCCAGCACAACATTCACGGCATCGATATCGATCCGCGAGCTGCTCAGATTGCGAACCTGTCCATCTGGCTGCGCGCCCAGCGATCGTGGCATCAGCTGGGAACCAAGTGGTCCGACCGGCCCCGGATTTTGCGATCCAACATCGTCTGTGCAGAACCGATGCCGGGTGAAAAATCGCTGCTGCGTGAATTTATTGAACAGCAGTTCCAGGAAGACGAGCGTCCGGCTTTCGCGTTTTTGCTGGAACGGATCTTTGATCGCATGACCCTGGCCGGTGAAGCGGGGTCACTGCTGAAAATCGAGGAAGAAATTCGCACGGCAGTCAGCGAAGCTCATGCACTGGCGGTGAAGCAGTCCGAAAAACGCCAGAAACGGATGTTCATGGAGGACGAACCCGTTGAACCGCAGCAACCCACGTTTGACCTCCGCGGACTGAATGACGAACAGTTCTGGCAGGCTGCTGAGCAGCGGATTTATGATGCTCTTGAAGCTTACGCTGGTCGGGCCGGAAACAGTGGCGGATTCCAGCGGCGGCTTTTCGCAAACAACGCCGCGCAGGGATTTGCGTTCATCGAACTGTGTCGGAGTCGATACGAAGTTGTGTTAATGAATCCGCCGTTTGGGCTGCCCAGTCTGCGGTCACGGGAATATTCTGCCTACGCATACGCACCTT
>JBJTPZ010000308.1:0-6197 GCA_046075365.1 Planctomycetaceae bacterium | reverse complement strand
ACCGGTATTAGAAGGTGCAGCCGCAGAATTTCAAAATCAGCACCTGCAGGCAGAGCAGCAATGCTGGTGTTGAGAATTCCACAACGGAAATCGGCTCCGATTCCTCAGGTTCTGCAAAGCCGCTGGCGAACCTGACGACATATTGCCAGAAATCAACGCCAAATTTCAGCGGTGAAAACGCGTGATCTGCTGAGTCATCGGCGGCACCGGAATGGCCGCGTGCAGGACTCAGCGCTGCCTCGGCGTTCCTGCCCGAGCACAGTGCTACCGCCCAAAACCTCAGTTTTTGCTCGCCGACCGCGCCGTCTCACGGCCCTGTCGAACTTTTATCCCTGGCGTCCGGGAAGCCCGGGCTGCAGCTGGCTCACAGACGGTTTTCTTTCAGCACGGACGAAAGTTGACCGGGCGTTTTTCCTTACTATAGTCACGGACCGTCTGAGCAGTTCGGATTGTGCCATGCGTCACCTTTGAAAGGACAGCCTGCCATGTTTTCATTCCACTTCCGTCGCCGTTCGCAACTTCGTCGTTCCCTCGCACTGATCGGCCAGTCCGCCACGGCAGTCTGTGTGGTGCAGCAGTCGGAACAGCTTGAGGACCGCCGACTGCTCAGTGCCGACATTGCACTGGAATCCGTACTGGCAGGCCCAGGCACATCCTTTGCCAAAGCTGAATACAAACTGCAGGACGGCCAGCATTCTCTGGAATTCAACATCTACAACGCCACCGGCGGCGGCTACGACGCATATGTCGGCAGCACCTTGCTGGGACGAATCACGGTGCCTGCCACGGGTCTGGCGGAATTCAAATTCAGCACTCAGCCCAAAGATGGCGGCGAGGCACCCTTTCCAAACGGCCTGAGTCTGCCTCTGGTGAGCGGTCAGGCAATTCGACTGACACCGGCTGCTTCCGGCCTGTCGCCCGAGATGACTGGCAAGCTGGCTGTTGAGAACGAGGATGAGCGATTTGAATCCAGCGTGTTTGCCAATGCCGCGGGCGCTGCCGGACAGGCCCTCGAATCCGAATACGAATCTGAGCAGGAAGGCAGCGTCACAAAGCGCAAGTTTGAGCTGAAGTTTTACAACCTGCAGCCCGGCAGTACCCAGACCGTAGTTATTGACGGCGTGACCATCGGCCAGGTGCAGGCGAATGCCGTTGGCACCGGCTGGCTGAAATTCGCTGCACCGGCACGTCAGGGCTTTGCCGCTTTTCCGTCGCAGTTCCCGTCAGTCGTGGCCGGCAGCCAGATTACTGTGGGCACGGGATTGTCCGGCAGCTTTGGGTCAGCTGTTGTGCCGGTCTCCGATGATCCGGCGAATGGCCTGCAAACGAAACTTCCGCTGTATGGCACTGGTGCACTGCAGGGGGTGATCTTCCACGAAACACAGACACCCGTCGGCAGTGCAGCACCGCGGCGCGGGTTTAAAGTGGAAGTCTGGGGCGGCACACCGAATCAGGTACTGCCAGTCAAGGTGCGCATCCCCGGCGGTGTGCCAGTTGAAATCGGCACCATCACTGTCAATTCGCTCGGCTACGGACGACTGCAATTCCAGAGCGATGACGCCCAGAAGCAGTTCCCTGCCAGCTTCCCGGCTTTGACCGATGGTACCGTGTTTACCGTTGGAAATACCTTGTCCGGCGCCTGGACCGCGAATAATCCAGCCGCAGAACCGCTGCACCGCAGTGCCGAGCTGGCGTACCAGCTGGATCAGACTTATGGCTTCACAAGCAACGGGTTCTATTCCGAAAACTGGGGCAAGAAGGGCGAGAAGTGGGTGAAGGACCGGGCCGGCAAGTGGTATTTCATTACACCGGACGGCTCGCTGTACGAGTGGGACAAGAAGACCGGTGCCAACGGGACTCGTATCGCCATCCTCGACGATTCGTGCCATATTCGCCCGGAGCTGCTGACGCAGGCGAAGGCGGCCGGCAGTGGTGCGGCCAACGATGATCTGCTGAAAGCTGCGGCGGCAAAACTCGATCGCGAACTCAACCTCACACTGGCTCCGGCCAGCAACACCAACTGGGGCGGGCTGCAGGAAAAGTGGCTGCGCGGAAACGGCAAGCAGTACTTCATTACTCCGGACGGCACCCTGACTCGCTGGGACGGTTCAAAAACGGCGACCGGAACAGTCGTGGGGCGTCTGGACGATCGCTTCCATGAGAATCCAGCCCGACTGGCCGAGGCTGAAACTGAACTGACGGACGCCGAAAAGCAGTTTGCGGCAAAGACGTCACTGCAGCTGAACACGTATGCCAAATCCCAGGACGGCTGGCAGGGGATTGACGCAAAGTGGGTCAAATCCAGCAGTAACGTCTGGTACTTTGTGCGTCCGACCGACGATGTATTCCTTTGGGATAAAAAGGTTTACGACATTCCCGGCGGAAAAAAGGACGTGCGTGGCACGAAGATCGCAAAAATCACCGGGGCCTATGCCAGTCCGGCCCTGCTGACGACTTTGCCGAGTACTTTGCCGGGCACGGTCGCTTCCCGGGCAGTACTGGACGATCTGTTTGTGGATGCACCGGACTTCAGCTGAGTTTTCCCGAGAATGGCAGGGAACGTCCGGCTGTGACTGACTGTCGGTCAGCTGCCTGATATTATGCGGGCGGTTGACCGATTTGTTTTTTTCACTGCGGCGCAATCTGCGCATACTCCGGGAGCATTGTTCTGATGTCCTCACTGATTTCCTCAGTCCGTGCAAGGGAAATTCTCGACAGCCGCGGCAATCCGACCGTGGAAGTGGAAATTGAGCTGGAAGACGGCACGCTGGGCCGTGCGGCTGTGCCGTCTGGCGCCAGCACAGGGGCTCACGAAGCCTGCGAACTGCGCGACACAGACAACAAGAACCGCTACCTTGGCAAGGGTGTGCTGCAGGCTGTTGAAAACGTCAACGACGAACTCTCCAGCTGCCTGATGGATATGGATGCACTGGACCAGGCAACTGTTGATGCCGAGATGCTGCGTGCTGACGGCACTGCCAACAAGTCCCGTCTGGGTGCCAACGCCATCCTCGCTTGCTCACTGGCCACCGCTCACGCGGCAGCAGCCTTTAGCGGACTCCCCCTGTATCGATACGTCGGTGGCGTGGGTGCCAACCGTCTGCCGGCCCCGATGATGAATATCATCAACGGCGGGGCTCACGCCAACAACGGGCTCGACATTCAGGAATTCATGGTAATGCCGCTGGGCTTCCATACTTTCAGCGAAGCACTGCGAGCGGGCGTCGAGATTTTCCACCACCTCAAGAAAGTACTCGCCAGCAAAGGCCTCAGCACTGCCGTCGGTGACGAAGGGGGCTTCGCACCGGACCTGAAGACCAACGAAGAAGGCCTGGAAGTCATCATGCAGGCCATCGAAAAGGCCGGCTATCGTCCGGGTGATCAGATTAAGATTGCCATGGACTGTGCTGCGACCGAGTTTTTTGATGCGAAGACCGGAGTGTACACGGTGGACGGTGGCAAACTGGACAGTGCCGGCATGGTCGGCCTGCTGGAAAGCTGGGCCAACAAGTACCCGATCTGCTCAATTGAAGACGGCTGTTCTGAAGATGACTGGGATGGCTGGAAGCAGCTGACCGATAGAGTAGGCAAGCGCGTGCAGCTGGTGGGTGACGACCTGTTCGTTACCAATGCACGGCGACTGGCGGAAGGAATCAAGAAGGGTGTTGCCAACAGCATCCTCGTCAAAGTCAACCAGATCGGCACATTGACCGAAACCATCGAAGCGGTGCAGCTGGCTTATCAGAACGGCTACACGGCGGTAATGAGCCATCGGTCGGGCGAGACGGAAGACACCACCATCGCCGACCTCGCTGTGGCCCTCAGAACTGGTCAGATCAAGACTGGTTCTGCCAGCCGCACCGACCGCATTGCCAAGTACAACCAGTTGCTCCGAATTGAAGAAATCCTGGGTGACACCGCCGTTTACGGGGGCACGATCCGCTGATCTCCAGCGGCAGCGGCCCGGAAACAGACCGATGCTGCAGAATCCCGATCAGACTGAAACGCCGACCTCCGACGAATCCTCACAGGTTCGTCCGGGGGTCGCTTCGTTTCTGGCCTCGCTGGCATTCTGGCTGGCACTCACCGCAGCAGCAGTCGGGTACGCGATAGTCGCTCTTGGTCCCGGTTACCTGCGCTGGCAGACGGCGCTGCAGGAGCAACAGCAGAACGCTGCCGAACTGGAACAGCTGGCCAGCGAAATCCGACAGCTGGATGGCCTGGTGGCGGCGATGCAGCAGGATCCGGAACTCGCTGCGGCTCTGTCAGCCGCGCGGAACGGCACCGACAATCCCGAACTCGCCCGCCTGACCGCTGTGCTGCAGACCAGCCAGACAACTGCCCCGCAACTGTCACCGGACCCGCCTGCCACCGATCAGGCTCAGTGGAAAATACTGCTGCGGCAAGCCGCCGAAAAAGGCCCTTTAAGATCTCGCCTGATGTGGGGTTCAGCCGCACTGACACTGCTGGCCTTTACGTTTCTGAACGACGCTGGCGGAGCAATTCTGGCAGGCATGTTTGGCAGCGTCATCCGATTGTTTGCTGGAATCTTTCGACGGTATGTTCCAGCAACCACTGCAGCCGCAGCGGAAGCTCAGCCAGGTGCCGATGAACCCCTGCTGACGCTTTACAGTGAACCCGACAACACCGCAGAGTAACTCGCAGCTCGCGCCTTCCAGCCCGAGCACTCAACGCGGGAGGTTACCTGGAGGTTACCTGGGACACAGGTTTCCGGGGTTTCCGGGGACACAGCACTGTTAGCGGGGGACACCGTTGACGGGGACACAGCACCGGGCCGTTGACGCGCCGTTGACGGGGACACAGCACCGGGCGGTCACCGGTGCCCTACCGGGGACACTGCCCTACCGGGGACACTGCACTGCGATCCCAGTGCTTACGATTGGCGGTTACCGGGGACACAGCACTTGGCGGTTACCGGGGACACAGCACTGGGTTTCCAGTGTTTCCGGATGGAGTGCCACGGCTGGGGCATAACTTTTTCTACGCGCGAGTTATGTGCGAGTTACCTGGGACACAGCACTGGGGAGGTTACCGGGGACACAGCACCGTGTTTCCGGTGCGTCCGATTGGAGCGAGGGAGTTCGGGCCGGGGCACAACTTTTTCTACGGGAGAACACCCGCGCCCGTCGCACCCCACGCGGAGAATCACGGCAACACCCAATGCTGGCTATACCGCAGTGACGGGGCGCTGATTACCAGCGTTCAGTTGCTAAACCACGCCATCGACGGGCCACGCAGCCACGTGTGCTGGCGCGCAATTATGCGGTGGATGCCTGTGCCGAGTGCAACGGACTGTAAAAAAACACGCCCTCGTTGAACCCTATTGCGGCAGTCTCCAGATGCACAGTTCGGCAGTGCTGCCAAAGGACACCGCAGACGGCATCAGCTGTCATGGGTTTCGGGGAATCTGCGCGGCGCAAATAGGCGGCTCACCCGAAATAAACGCTTCACCCGCGCGTCAGAGAGGCTTCAAAGACCAAATCGTCCCGCAACCGGCTCAGGCTGCAATAAAGCCCTTCATGGCGGACGCAGATTCATGCTGAGGCTTTTGCCAGAAGATCGCGAGCCAACGGAAGGGCCCTGTAGCGATGCACACCGAATCGTGGCTTGTGAGTGTCCACCACCGCAGGTTTGCCCGCTACGATACTGAACAATCGGCCAAAATTGCGAACCAGTTCGTTCCACACCGACGCCGAAATTCCCAGACGCTTGAACAGCCGCCTGATCCACTTCGGCTTTCTGCCTCGTTTTGCCACTCGCTGCTGGCCGGCGGTCCACTCAAGCAACGCCAAATACTGGCCCGTCGACATCGGCAGAAATCCCTTGTTGCTGCACCGCACACCCTCACGATTTGCGTCGGTGCCGGTCTGGCCAGTGCGCTCGTTCAGTTCCACAGGAGCCAGATGCTGTGACGAATGCAGATCCAGAGCGACGAAAGGATCGTTCCCGACGGCAGCAGTCGTTGTGACACCGTTGCTGTCCGACCCAGCGGAGCCTTGCTGAATTTTGGTCTGCGACTGCAAGTTCAGCAATCTCTTCTGAGCTGACGTAAAGTCACTTTCAGCAATCGTTTCCGATATCGCTGCGCGAATCGGATTCAAATCCACATAGACCGCGCAGGACAAAATTGCAATTTCATCCAGAAGGCGAACAGCTCGATAGCGAGCCTGCCAGAA
>JBJTPZ010000307.1:0-10270 GCA_046075365.1 Planctomycetaceae bacterium | reverse complement strand
TTTGCTGGCTGGCGGGGCCGACATTCGAGCTTTGCAGGAGATGCTGGGGCACGCCTCGATCCGCACGACTCAGGTTTACACCCATGTTGAGCACAGTCGGCTGAAGGCGGTGCACCGGAAATGCCATCCGAGGGGGTAGGGCGGTTTTCGGTTTTCGGTCGGGCGAGCCGCGGTCGGGAGTCCGCGGGTGATTCTTTTGGTAGCTTGGGCTTTCCAGCCCGAGCACAGTGCGATTTTGACCGTCTGAACGGCAGCTTTCCAGGGTGGCGGGCCCCCCTCACCCCCGACCCCTCTCCCCCGTTTCACGGGGGCGAGGGGAGGATTAGTGGGTGGTGGGTGGTGGGTGTTTTTCGAGCACGAGCACGAGCACGAGCACGATTACGAGCACGACGACAAACGAGGCACTCAGGTTTTTGCGATTCCTTCGTGCTCGTGCTCAATGAAATGGTGCTCGTGCTCGTAATCGAAAAAGAATCCCTCGCGGCGACTTCTCGAGCCCGGGCACGAGGGCATTGGGCGGAGTGGCGAGCCATTGGGCGGGAGCCCACGGGTGCGGGCGGGTGCGGTTTACCAGACTGGTTTTTGCGGGCAGTAGGCGGGTTTCCAGGCGCGGTCGCGGAAGGGTTCCTGGTAGAGGACGGTGGCGGAGGAGGAAAACGGGGGCACGAGCCACATCCATTTGCCATAGGGTTCGCGTCCTGCCGACTGTTCATTGCGGCAGAATTCGAGGAATTCGTGACAGACCGTGTGGTGATCCGCAATTTTGACTCCGGCACGATCGAAGGAGTGCAGGACGGCTTCGTGCAGCATCAGCATGGCTCGGTCACGCCACAGGGTGCGTTCACTGGAGATATCCAGTCCCATGCGTTCGGCGATTTCCGGCAGCAGGTTGTAGCGGTTGGTGTCGGTCAGATTGCGGGCGGCGATTTCGGTATTGAGATACCAGCCGTTGAAGGGGATCAGGCGATACAGGAAACCACCGGCGTCGAGTGCCATGTCAGAGACGGCGGGGATGGCATACCACTTGAGGGCTCGTTCCTGCAGCCAGTTGTGCTGTGGATGTGTCAGCTGGACTTCCGGTCGGCAGTCTGCGGGCAGTTCAAACATGTGCGGGCCATGTTCTGCGGTCTGGATGACCAGTGGCAGCAGCTGAAAGTCGGAGCCGTCAGGTTCCCAGCCCAGCTGTCTGATTTTTTCCGTGACGGCATTCTGCGCGGGGTCTCCGATCTGTTTTCCGGATCGCAGTCTGTATCCGGCGTACCGGAGCAGCTGGGGGTTCCAGAGTCGTGGTCCGGGGACGTCACGAGTTCCGGGTGAGAACACGGAGATGGCTGGTCGCAGATCGCCGCCGTTCCAGGCGAACCGCAGGTGTTCGAACATGGCTTCAGCCATTTGTGCCGGTTCGGTGAGGTGTCGGCAGTCTCGGAGGTGCAGTCCGTTCCAGTAGAGTCGTCCGACGCAGCGTTCAGCGTTTCTCCAGGCAATTCTGGCGGCAAACCCCAGCTCTTCGGTGGTCATTTTCCAGACTCCGGTTTCGGCCAGTTCATCCTGGGCCTGCTGGATGCGTTCGTGGAGCTGGCAGCGTCCTGGTGATTCGGCGTCAAATTCGCGGAGGAACTGTTCGGCCTGTTGTGCAGCGGGGATTTTGGAGCCGCGCGGGATGGGTGGTCCGGCGGGGTTGCTGGGTGTGAAGTCGGGGCGGCGCCAGCCACCGGGCTGCAGCAGGAGTCCTTCCCCGCGCTGCGGGTGATCGAAGCTGTCGGCTTTGAGCGTGAGTCCGGGCATTCCGGCGAGCGTTGACAGGACCATCCGGTTGAAATCTCCGGGACCGCAGACGACGACTTCAGCGGCACCAAGAGTTTCTGCGGCGCGACGGACGGTCTGACCGTCCAGCCGTCCCTGATCGGCGGTGCAGTGTCGCTGCAGAGAAATCCGTCCGGCAGCGGCAGCAGCCTGCAGCTCATCAAGGCAGGCGGCGGCGGTTGCCTGGCGATAACTGTAGAGCACATGAACGGGGCGACGGTCGGCCAGTTTGCGAACGCCGGCAACCGCCGGAGTGACTCCGATGCCCGCCACAACATACAGCAGGGGGCGGGGATCATCGGGTGCGGGGCAGACATCGCCCTGCGGCGGCAGGACTCGTACGAGGGTCCCGGCTGGGGCCGTATTGAGCCAGTTTGAAAAGAACCCGTTTTCCTCGAGTTTGACTCCCAGTTCATACGCGGTGTCTGAGGCATCTGTCAGTGTGTAGGGGCGTCCGACCCACGAGCCGTCAACAAGTGCTTCGACGCGGATGAACTGTCCGGCTTTGGCAGCCGGCAGCGGCGTATTGTCAATTGCCTCGAGGCGAATTCTGATGGCTGATGCAGCGAGTGGTTCCCGCTGCAGTCTGCAGAGTGAGACTTCCATTTGTCCGAGGAACAGCGGCAGTCTGGCGCGGCAGCCGCCGCAGATTCCGCCGGCACCTGTCAGTCGGGTGAGATCTTCGACGCAGGTGGCGGATCGTGCGGCGGATCGCAGCATGGAAGCGGTGGCATTAGTGCAGGCACAGATAATTTCTGCGCCGGCCGGGGTGCGTGAGGCAGCGTTTTCCAGCAGCAGGTCACCGGTCGACTGAAAAGCGCGCTGCTGCCAGTCTGCGAGACTGCCGGCGCGGAGCACCAGCGACATGGCCAGAGGCAGCTGCTGCCATTCGCCGCGTACAGTCAGTCCCGTGAGGCAGCCGCCTGAGGTCAGGATCAGTAGTCGACTGCGATCGGGTGAAGCCAGCGTGATGGTGCCTGTGGCGGGTTCCTGACGAGTTGCCTCAAGCAGCGGCAGCTGAGGAAAGTAACGGACGCGGATACGGCTGCCGGATGGCTGTGTGTAGTCGCTGACGATGCAGGGCTGCTGTTCAACCTGTGCCATATACCGATAAACGGTGCCCAGCTGAGGCAACTGATGGGCGGAAGTCAGGGCGGTCAGGATTGTGCCCAGTCGCCCTCCCTGCTGCTGGCAGGATCGCAGTACCTGTGCGTCAATGCTGAGGACTTCGACGGCCGTCACGGCTGTGGCGTGTTCACGCCGCGGGCAGCCTGCCAGAACGTCTGACTGTCCAAACAGCAGACCGGCTCGAATGGTTTCTGATGGCTGTGTGCTGTCAGCCTGTGTGAGGGCAATTTCGCCGGCCAGCAGGAACCATGCGGTATCAGCAGACTGTCCTGCCTGGTAGAGCGTTGTGCCGGCGGGGAACTGTCGGACGGCCCCCTGCGGTGCTCGCTGCAGGTCGGCCTGCTGTGCCAGCTCTTCCGCAAGCACTCCGAGCTTATTCAAAGCGTACCGGATCGTCCTGGACGCGAGCTGATCGGCCGCTGCAGGGCTGGCACTGAGCAACTGGCGAAACTGCTGTCCGGGCAGTACAGCCACGGATGACTGATCGAGTGCAATGACAGAAGCACTGCGAAACTGGCGACCTTCGAGAAATGCCTGAGCCCCGATCAGTTCACCCGGTTTGTCGACGGTTTCCATCAGTCGCAGGCGCTGTTCGGCATCCTGAGTATAGAACCCGCAGCGCCCTGCGAGCAGTACGAAGACCTCTGTTGCGGATTCCCATTCGGACATCAGGATTTCGCCGACCGTCAGGGAACGGAGGCGAGCACTTTGGCAGAGCAGGCTGAGCTGTGCGGAAGAATCATTGCCGAACAGGCTGGACAGTGACTGATGCAGGGTGCTGACACTGTCCGGGTTGAGCATCGCGGTGGTATCGGGCGATGCTGAACCAGGGGAATTGTTCATAAAACGTCCTGGTGCTGCAGCGGGGCAGAGAGAATGCCGAGGGGGGGATTATTTCAGCACGCGATCGATGAACTGCAGGTATTCGACGGTGGCCGGATCAGCGGGGGTGCCGAGGTCATCGTTGAGCTGGCTGTGATTGGTGTTGCCTTTGCCGAAAGCTTTGGCGGGGATGCCGGCGACTTCGAGTACTTCAGCGAGGCGACGGGCCTGAGCGCCGGTGTCGGGGTTGCCGGAGAAATACAGCAGCAGAAAAGGAGGAATATGCTTGTCTTTGGCAACGTGAGTGACCGCGGAGAAGCTGACGTGTTTTTCGGGATCATTACCGAACTTCTGGCGATGTCCGAAGGTGTACATTTTGCCGCCGTAGAGCATTTGTCGGTGTTCGGCAGTGGCGATGATTTTGGGAATGTCGTAGGTATCTCCGTCGACAGGAATACAGCCCTTCAGTGACTTCAGCGGCACATCATATTTTGCCAGCCAGCGTTCGTCGGTGCAGAGGATGGCGGCCAGCTGTGCGCCGGCTGAATGCCCGCCAACGATGATGCGATCGGGATCACCGCCATGAGCGGCGATATTGCGACGCACCCAGCCCAGTGCCGCAGCCACATCGTCGATCAGTTCTTCCATTGAGACGTGGGGCAGCAGTCGATAGTTTGGCGAAACGAACAGCAGGCCTTTTTCGGCGGCGACGGCGGGTTTCAGGCCGACATCGCTTTTGTCCCCTGCCTGCCAGCCACCACCATGGATCCAGAAGATGACCGGTCTGGCTGCCGTTGCTTTTTGTTCTGGAAGATAGACATCCAGAACGTGACGTTCGTGCGGCTGTTCGCGGTACGGCAGGCCGGCCAGTTTTTGCTGAGCCAGAACCGGGGCGGTGACGGTGAGCAGCAGCAGGCTGGCGAGGGCAGCGATACGCATGGGTGTCTCCGGAATAATTTCGCGAATGGGCCGGTAGTCGGAGTGTATCGGGAAATTGCGGCTGATGCCAACTCAGGCTGGTTTCGAATCCAGCTGTTTGTGGCAATCCGGTGTGACACCCGTTACGCTGCAGGCGGTTGATTTTTCAGGATCCACGCAATTCTGAAGCGGAGCTGAACTGATGATGAAGATGCAGGGGAAATCGGGCCGGTGTATGTCAGCGGTGATTGTGTCGGCTGTTTTGACAGTCTTGTGGGGAGGACTGCTGTCGCTGACGGCAGCGGCTCAGGAAAAACGTCCGGCTGCGAATCCGGAGCAGGAGATCGCGAAAAAGGGGAAGACACCCCCCTACCCTCGCAAAAACATCAGTCCGCATTATGAGGTGGATGCCGCCTGGCCGCAGAAGCCAAAAGATTTTGAGTGGGCAGCGATGCCGGGAGTGGCTGTGGATGCACAGGATCAGGTCTGGGTATTTACTCGGTCTGTTCCTCCAATCCAGGTGTATTCAGCTGAGGGGCGTCTGGTGCGGGCGTGGGGGGCAGATTCGATTGGATCTGCGCATCACATCAAAATTGACCGTGAGGGCAACATCTGGCTGGCGGATATCGGGCTGCATGTGGTGCGAAAGTACTCGCCGTACGGAGACATTCTGCTGACAATTGGAACTCCGGGCGAGCCTGGCAACGACAAGACTCATCTGGACAAGCCCACGGACATGGCGATTGCGGCGAACGGCGATGTGTTTGTGTCGGACGGGTACGGCAACAACCGGGTGGTGCATTTTGATGCTGGCGGACGATTTGTGAAGGCGTGGGGGCAGCTGGGGAACGGTCCGCAGGATTTCAGTCTGCCGCATGCGATAGCGATGGATTCTGCAGGTCGGCTGTATGTGGCTGACCGGAACAACGCGCGGGTGCAGATTTACAGTCAGGCGGGGGAGCTGCTGGATTCGTGGTCTGATGTGATTATTCCGTGGGGATTCTGGGTGACAGCGAAGGATGAGATTTGGGTGTGCGGTGCATCGCCGATGCCGTGGCGTGAGGATCCTGCGTATCCGGGAGCCCCGCTGAGTTGTCCGCCGAAGGATCAGCTGCTGGTGCGTTTTGATGTGCATGGCAGGGCGCGACAGTTGTGGACCCTGCCGAAAGGCCGTGACGGTGAGGAGCAGCCGGGGGAAGTGAACTGGCTGCATGCGATGGCGCTGGATTCGCGGGGCAACATTTACGTGGGCGACATTATTGGCAAGCGAGCCCAGAAGCTGGTGCGTGTCGGGGATTAGAGTGCTGGTGATTTTTTGAACCGCGAATGGATTCGAATTGTGGAGGGAGTGATGTATGCAGAGTGATGAAGAGCAGATTCGGGGTGTGGTGGAGAGGTGGTTGTCGGCGACGGCGGCTGGTGATGCGGAGACGATTCTGAGTCTGATGACGGAGGACGTGGTGTTTTTGCTGCCTGGCAGGGGGCCGATGCATCGCGAGGAGTTTGCTGCGATTGCGCGACATCCGGCAGGAGCGGCTGTGCCGAGGTTTGAGAGTGTTTCGGAGATTCAGGAGGTTGTGGTGGCGGGGGATCTGGCGTATTTGTGGAACCGTCTGGCGATCGCGATTACTTTGCCGGGTGCTGACCGTCCGATTGAGCGTTCCGGGAATACTCTGTCTGTCTTTCGGCGAGTGGATGGCAGGTGGCTGCTGAGTCGTGACGCCAATTTGCTGGTGCAGCTGCGTTGATGCGTGGCGTGCGGCGGGTCAGAAGATGAGCAGCAGTCCGATTGCGGCGTAGACAGCGGCGATTTGATCATCGGCCATGATACCAAGTCCTCCGGGCAGTTTTTCAAACTGGCGGACGGGCCAGGGTTTGGCGATATCGAACAGTCGGAACAGCAGGAATCCGGTGATGAGGACAGGCCACGAGAAGTCGGTTGCGATCCAGACCAGCGGGAAGGCGGTGACTTCATCCCAGACAACACTGCCGGGATCTTTGCGTTGTCGCAGGCGAGCGGCGCGGCTGCAGAGCCAGATCCCGGGCAGGAAGAGTGCCAGCCAGATGAGTCCGCGGAATGCCGGTGGCGTTTGAAAATGCCAGAACAGCCAGCCAATGGGCAGGCCCCACAGGCTGCCGAAGGTGCCGGGTGCTTTGGGAATTCTGCCCAGCCAGCAGCCTTCGGCCAGCCAGAGCACGAGGGTGTCGATGAGTTTTGGGGGTGCAGGTTCGGGGGGCATGATTGGGGCCGGTCAAATTGAGCGGGGACGGGGGTGGGGGATTATAGCAGTGGTCAGTGTGCAGGCGAGCCGCGGACGGGAGTCCGCGGGTGTGCAATTTGTTGCACTGCGGTTGGCAACGGCATCCGTGCAGCACAGGTGCAGACAGGTGGGCTCACGCGAAGCCGCGAAGAAAGGGGTGTAAGGGGCGGTGGGGCTGTGGGCGTTTTTCGAGTACGAGTACGAGTACCGTTTCACTGAGTACGAGGACGAGGGGAGTGTTTTTTTGTGGGGGCTTGTATTCTTCTCACTCGTACTCAGTCCGCCCAGGCGGACGGTACTCGTACTCGATTTGAACTGGAACCGCCCGGGGGGGCTTTGCCGACTGTTGGACTCACGCGAAGCCGCGAAGGGAAACGCAGAGGGCAGTGTTCGGTGTTCGGTGTTCGGTGTTCGGTCAGGTGAGCCGCGGACAGGAGTCCGGGGGTGTGCAATTTGTTGCACTGCGGGTGGCAACGGCATCCATGCAGCACAGGTGCAGACAGGTGGTCTCACGCGAAGCCGCGAAGAAAGGGGTGTAAGGGGCGGTGGGGCGGTGGGGCTGTGGGGCTGTGGGCGTTTTTCGAGTACGAGTACGAGTACCGTTTCACTGAGTACGAGTACGAGGGGAGTGTTTTCTTTGGGGGGGTTCTTGTATTTTTCTTACTCGTACTCAGTCCGCCCACGCGGACAGTACTCGTACTCGATTTGAACTGGAACCGCCGGGGGGGCTTTGCCGACTGTTGGACTCACGCGAAGCCGCGAAGGGAAACGCAGGGGGCTTTTGAATCTCTGCGCTGCGGACTCGATCAGCCGGTGGTTTTTGAACCGCTGATGGGCGAACACAAGTGCGAGCCACGGACGCGAGTCTGCGGGCGAGCTTTTTGCAGCACTGCGGCAGGCGGCGGTATTCATTGTGCACGCCCGTGCACTGCGGTGCCGGGATGGCCTGAGAGCAGTCAAGTAACGGCGGTTCAAAATGGTGTGTCCCCGATCAGGCTCCCGATCAGGCTTTTCAATAGGCTATGTGGTATGTTGAGGTATCATGTTAAGGGCATGCCTGTTGTGCTCGGGCTCACCGAGTTGTCACTCCCGTGGGTGTTTCTGAAAAGCGGAAGTAGCAGCAAAATGCTGATTGACCCAATGAACCTCTCTGCGGATGCGTTGGTACATGACTGTTTTGGGCTGCCACCTGAACAGCGAGGTTCGGCGTGAAGAGGGAAGTCCTCATTATCGGTGGTGGGGTGAGTGGAGTGACTACGGGCATCGTTCTGCGACTGCTTGGCCATCCAACTCGAATTGTCTGCCACCACTGGCTTGGGGACTCAGATGACGCCACGCAACCGCACGTGGGGGAGCGGCGGTTTGCGTCGCAATACCCTGCGGCGAGTATCATCCCCCACAGCGTGTCGATCGCGGATGAGGCTTGGCACATGCGGACAACTCTGCGGTTCTTCGAGGCGCTGCAATTCACCAGCACGGCGGGCGTGCGAAAGCAGCGGCATTACGAGGTTTATGAGTGGCCAGAGCCGATTGCGGGCTATGCGGAAGGGATGGTCGGCTACCGCTCCTTGCCGCTCGATGGCAGCGGTGAACCGGGAGCACCACGCCGTGCAGAGGATGTGCCGATTTACGGGTGGAGTTTCCAGTCGCTCTTTGCCGAGATGCCTCGTTACCGAGCATTTCTCGCGGGGCTGTACCGCAATCTCGGGGGCGAGTTGGAAACCGGGCGTGTTCTGGATCGTTTGTCACTGGAAAACATGAAATCGTCGATCGTGGTGAATTGCGGCGGCGCGTGGGGGATGAATCTATCGGGCGACCGGGTGCGGTCACGTTTTGTGAAAGGCATTCTCGTCCGCGCTGATGCTGGGAGCATCCCGTGGAATAGAACGACAGGCGAAATCTTCAGCTACAACTACTACCCTGACGTGTCGATCTACTCTCGGCCCAACGGGAAACCCTCCGACGTTTATTTCTATCCGCGCACCGACGGTTGGTTGCTGGGTGGCACAAGATTGGAGTCGGCTTATTTGCGATCGTGGCAGAACTGCCATAATCCGCACGAGTGGAAGGGAGAGACCTGGTCTGGGCGGAGCATATGCGTGCCACTGGCGGGGGATGCCAACGGTGCTGAAATCGAAGTGCCCGAGCCAGTCGTAACGCTGAACCGCGAAATCATCCGCCGCCTGACCGGCTGTGATTTATCGAACTTCCGGCTTACCGCAATGGAGGGCTACCGGCATAAGCGAGACATCGTGCGCCTCGAAATGGAGGACTGGCGCGGCAGGCGAGTGATCCACAACTATGGCCACGGTGGTGCGGGCGTGACTCTCTCGTGGAGTTGCGCCGTTAAGATTGCGGAGCTGCTAAGTCAGACTATTCAAAACGGCCCCAAACTCCATGAAATCGAATTGAGATTACTGGAGGAAATAAGGCGTTGGTGAAATTCGTTTTGACCGACGGAAATCTGGAGACCAGCGCGTGTAGGTCCCGTCGGGAATTCTGGTCATACGGGAGTCAAAGTTTGGTCTTTGGGGGAGGCGCTGGAAAACGGAGGACGAATTTTTGGTGAGCTGTTTGGAAGAATGCCGGGGGCCAGCCCCCCCCGACTCAGTGTACCAGGCGGGCTTCAAAGTGATGTGTCCCCGAATCAGGATCCTGGGCGTCGGCAGGCTATTGGACTCACGCGAAGACGCGAAGCCGCGAAGGGAACCGCAGGGGGCTTTTGAATCTCGGCGCTGCTGCCTGGATCAGCTGGTGGTTTTTGAACCGCTGATGGGCGTTGATGGGCGTACACAAGTGCGAGCCACGGACGCGAGTCTGCGGGTGAGCTTTTTGTAGCACAGCGGCATGCGCCGGTATTTGTGATGCACTCCCGTCCACTGCTGTGCCGGGATAGCCTGAGAGCAGTCAAGTAACGGCGGTTCAGGGTAGTGTGTCCCCGGATCTCCCAAAGTGGTGTGTCCCCGGATCGACACCAGGTCCAGCTAAACTGGTGTGTCCCCAATTATGGGCTATGCACGCCCGTGCACTGCTGCGCCGGGATGGTCTGAGAGCAGGCCAGTAACGGCGGTTCAGAGTGGTGTGTCCCCGGATCAGACCCACAGAGTGGTGTGTCCCCAGATCCACACCAGATCCAGCTAAAGTGGTGTGTCCCCGAGCGGGCTTCGGCGGTGAACGCAGCGTTTCGCTGATAATCTCTGGGTTGTGATGGCGGTTTGTTTGGTTATTGTTGTGTCTGGTGCGTTTTTCAGTGATGTGGCGGGGATGAGGGGTATTGGCGTGAAGATTTTGTATTTGCATGGCTGGCGGTCGGTTCCGGGTGGTGTGAAGCCAGCCTG
>JBJTPZ010000306.1:0-11782 GCA_046075365.1 Planctomycetaceae bacterium | reverse complement strand
CGGTGCGTCAGGCACACCGCTTAGACTTTATGCCAGATCAGTACAGGAAATCGACACATAGATGAAATCGCCGACGAACAAGCCGATGCACGGGAACGGCGAAGTCGGGCGGATTTGAAATGGAGAGTCAATTGTCGCCGCCCCGTGATCGGCGACGTTCGGCGAAAGAGGAGGCACCGATGGCCATGTTCGACCGACTCCGAGGGGCGTCTCGTTCCAGGCAACTGAGCGCGCCTTCGGACCAGCCGAGAGACGCGCCCGGCAACCGGCGCGTCGTTAAGACGGCTCGCACCAAGGAGGCGATCAACGAGGCTGCCCGGAAGGGGTTCAGGCCCCTCGTCAAGGCGGTGGAGCCGAGCAAAGACATCCACCACATGGTGGCCGTCTTCCAAGACCCCGAGACCGGCGAAATCGAGCTGTCGGGTGATTGCCGCTTTGGGGGTCGGGGCGAGAAGGTGATCGACTACACGCTGTACTACCCGTACCATTTCCCGAACCCATTCGCCGCGTACTTGCTGCCACGCGACCTCGCGGTTGGGGAAGAAGTGTGGTTGGAAGACCTGATCGAGGATGTCGTGGCGGTGTGGGGCAATCAGGGGTTTCACCCGCGGCTCGAAGCCGGGCCAGCAGTGTGGAACGGAACTGACTTTGAGGTCATTCACGAAGCCGACCACTGGATCGGGTAGATAAACTGGAGCCGCCATGAGGTTCGACCCCAACACCAAAGAGCTGTTCACCGACTCGGGCGAGTTGGTCAAGGTGCTTCATTGCCCGTTGCGGATGCGATGGGAGCAGCTCGGCACGCGCGCCAGCTCCCCGCACCGCACATGTGGCGAATGCGACCATCCCGTCCTCGACACGGCAGAGATGTCGGATGCCGAGGTGTTGGCGACGGTTCGCGCGGAGCCGTCGGTTTGCCTCTGCGTTCGGGCCAGCCAGGCAAACGTAACCCTACTCACAGTGAAGCACGCCGAACCAGGCGCTGCACCTGACCGGGGCCGCAAGGCCGGCCCCGGCAGGTGAGCCTCGTCGTTCGCCGAGGAATCCCAACACCGACATGAACTAAGTGGGTGCGGCACATCGCGGAGGCTCATGCGACGGAAGCGTTCGTGCCTTCCTTCAATGCAATATCAGTGTGGGGGCGACTGTGTGTCATAGCCTGTGCGGTTTGCCTGCTGACTGGTGGTTACGGTGTTCTGTGGGGATTGGGAGCGCGGCAGAAGCACCGGCGAGTTCCTGGCCGTGCGAGTTTTCGTAAGTGCAGCCGCTTCACTCGGATCGCTGGGCGACCGGCACCTCGAAATCGCGGAACGGCGTTTTCAAAATGGCTTTGCCTCCTTGTTGGGGGATACTTTATCTGGCGACAGTGGCCCCAGATTGATTCGCCCCTGCCGCTGCTAATTGGCGCTCTCCTGGCCATGACTGGATTGCTCCAAGTTGCACGGCAGTCGCTGCCGGGAACCATCCTGGTACTGGGATTTGGGAAGCAAACCATCGAGTTGCACGAGATTCTAATGGGGAATGGCGGCGCTTTCCCGCTGCGGACGGTAAGCCTCTTGCAGGCGGGCGATGCCGGGGTCGATATGCAGATTCACGGAGAGTGCTTCCGAATTAATGACGCACATGACTGGCGTTATATGGCATTCGGTTTTGCCGATCATGCTGCAGCCGTGCTGATGGACTGCCCACTACCGACCCCCTATGTCACGGAAGAGTGCCAGCACATCATGGGGAACCATCCGCACAAAACCGTCTTTGTCGTCCCGTCGTTGGGCAAAGAGGCAACGAATGAGGGCTGCTGGCCGATTCTCCACCGAAAACGGAAGAGCATTTTGGTTCTCGACGAAGTCGATGCGGTTCCCCGTTTTCTGGGGTTCCTCCTGAAGCACCTCGAAGTTTGCCCTTCGCCCGAGCAGCCGATCAGCGATTACTATGCCCCGTTTCGCGAGCACGAGCAGAGGGATCACGACACACGCAGTCGTGACAGAATTCCTTTGCGGCCGCAGATGCCATTTGGCCGGGCTCTCATCGGGATGGCTGACCCTCGCAATCCGACGCGATCGAAGCATACCACCTGGCGAGTCGTGCAGAGGTCATGGCAAGGCGCTGGCTGCTTCTCGCACTGGTGGGCATGTTTGAGACGGCACAGCGCCGATGTCGGGAGCAGCAGAAGATCGCGCTGGCTCTGCACCGCAGAGCTACCCAACTGGAGCCGGAATGCGCGAAGCTCTTTACGGCTTTTGGTATTACTTTGGCACGCAACCATTATCTGGAGGAGGCATTGGACGTATGCAAACGGGCGGAGGCCCTGAGTCCCGCAAATGCCTGGGTGGAGATTCACCTGGGCAACTGCTATGCCGCGCATGGGCATGCGCGAGGAGGCGGCTCGCTATTGGGAGATTGCGGATTCTCGCAGGCGGCATGATGCGTGATCGGCGTGACGAGAATTGCGAGTAAGCCGCTGAAGATCGGCGAACAAGGAGGTGAACGCAAGCGGCGTTCTCGTCCTCGACAATGGCGGGCGTGTCCGTCGCCGCCGCGTTTCCCCGGTCGTTATTTCGAATTTGCCAACAGCCCTCGGTCCCGCCCGAATCCCTTACGCTTCACACGCCGGCCCATCCGGTCCAGTCTGGCGGGGACAGGAATTTCTCGCTGGAACACTGCCACCGGCTTGAGGGAGGTTGCCGAGATCTGGTGACGGTTCATGTGGATTCGGTGTCATCAGCCGGTCTGCCGGCGGGTGTTCGGGTACCGCCGGAAGGATTCCGTCAAGCTGTCTGGAACGTGCGTTTCTGCGGTGATCGCGTTATGATCGTGGCTGGCGCCGAAATTTCTGCCGTTCTCTACAGTTCGGATCTGCATTATGCAACATCGCACGATGACCCTGGCATTTCTGTCGTTTTGCCTGCTGTCTCAGGCCGCTGTCGGGCTATGGGCCGCCGAACCGCCTGATCTGCGTGCTCTGGAGCTTGATCCGGCCAGTCCGTGGCA
The DNA here is from genome assembly GCA_046075365.1 of Planctomycetaceae bacterium. GTDB lineage: Bacteria > Planctomycetota > Planctomycetia > Planctomycetales > Planctomycetaceae > SXXK01. Next base: position 8,791 of record JBJTPZ010000306.1, on the reverse strand, counting down.
TCCGCATGCGGGATCACCGCGGCTGCTGACGCCCGAGTGGGCTGGTGATCAGACGACTCAGGCGGTCATCGTGCTGGCGATTGACGACATGCGTGATCCGGCGAAGTATGAGTCCTGGCTGCGACCTGTGCTCAACCGGTTGAAGCAGATTGACGGTCGAGCTGGTCTGAGCATTATGACGAATGACGTGAAGCCGGACGATCCGCAGCTGCAAAGCTGGCTGGGTGAGGGTGTCAGCATCGAGTGTCATTCGGCCGATCATCCGTGTCCGCTTCTGCAGGGCGGAGATTTTGCGAAGGCCAGATCGACGTATGAGCGCTGCATTGATCGGATGGCGGAGATTCCGGGAAATCGTCCGGTTGCTTTTCGAACACCGTGCTGTGATTCGTTGAATACAGTCAGTCCGCGTTTCTTTGCTGAGATCTTCGGTGGAACGACAGCGGCCGGGCGACATCTGCAGATTGATTCGTCTGTCTTCATGTTCTTTACGTCTCGTGATGCCGAGTTGCCGCGGGAGCGAGTGCTGGACGCAGACGGCAAGGAGCGTTTTTTGAAGTACATGCCGAAGGGCAATCGGTTTGGTGGCAACCTGCAGCAGCACTTTGTGAACTATGTCGAGAACTATCCGTATCCGTGGGTGATCAATGGGAATTGCTGGCAGATACCCTGTTTGGCGCCAAGTGACTGGTCGGCCCAGCATTTGCAGGGCGTGCATAATCCGGTCACGGTAGATGACTGGAAGGCGGCGATTGATCTGACGGTGGCGAAGCGGGGTTGTTTCAGTCTGGTATTTCATCCGCATGGCTGGATTCGTCCGGAGCAGGTTATTGAGCTGATAGATCATGCCGTGTCGACTCATGGACCGCGAGTCAAGTTCCTGAATTTCCGCGAGGTGAGCGACCGACTGAATGCAGCGTACTGTGGGGGGAAGACGCTGCGTGAGCAGCCGCCTGCATTTCTGGCTGAGCATCAGCGGTCGATTGAGCAGCGGCGGGTGCTGACCGGGTTGTCTGAGCAGGATCAGCGGGCATTGTCACTGGCGCTGCAGCAGCCGGCGAAGTTCGGGCTGCCGGTTTTGCGTCGAGAAGACGGTTCGCATAATGGTTTCTTCGTGCATGATGGTCATCTGTGCTGGCAGAACGAGGACACGGCCAATCTGCCGGATTTGCTGGTGCGAGTACCGCTGGCGGCGGTCCTGGAAAAATCTCGGCGACTGCTGGCTGCGGAGCAGGAGCCTCTGGTGCCGGTGGGGGCAGCCGTCGTCGATGTGACTCCGGACTATCCCGTGCGTTTGACGGGATACGGCAATCGGCAGCAGGAGGCGGAGTCTGCTGCCGCGCGAATTCACGCACGTGCACTGGCCATTGGTGCTCGAGATCAATTGCAGGCGTTATTGCTGACGGTTGACAACTGCGGGGTGCCTCAGGAGATGACGGAAGAGGTTTATCGCCGCATTGCGGAGCGGGTGGGGGTGTCGCGTGAGCGATTCGCCATTAGTTCGACTCATTCACACTCGGCTCCGTGGCTGCGTGGTTTTGCGCCGAATATTTTTGCGGAGGTACCGGAGGACCATGCAGCTCGACTGGCGCGTTATGAGGCAGAGCTGACTGAGAAGCTGGTTCAGGCTGCACTGGCGGCGGTGGATCGGCAGGTACCGGCGTCGCTGCATCTGGGGTATGGTGAGGCCGGGTTTGCGATGAACCGACGGGCTTTGAAGGACGGACGCTGGACGGGTTTTGGTGAGGTTCCGGACGGGCCAGTGGACAAGCGGGTGCCGCTGCTGGCGGCTCGTGATGCCGGCGGCAAGGTGGTTGCTCTGCTGGCGAACTACGCGTGTCACTGCACGACCGAGACGGGGGAATTCAATCAGATCAGTGGCGACTGGGCCGGATTTGCCGCTGACATGCTGGAGGCTGAGCTTCCGGGAGCGGTGGCATTGGTGGCGATTGGCTGCGGTGCGGATGCGAATCCCTCGCCGCGGGGAACTCATGAGCAGGCGCGGGTACACGGCCGGACACTGGCGACGGAGGTGCAGCGAATTCTGAATGCCGAGGGTGGCATGCAGCGGATCAGCGGAGCTGTGACTGCGAAGTTTAGTCGCATCGATCTGCCGCTGGGGCGTGTGCCGACGAAAGAGGAGCTGCAGGCAGACGCAGCGCAGCCTGGTGTCACCGGATCGAGGGCTCGATATTTTCTGAGTCTGCTGGAGGCAGGTCAGCCGGTGCCGGCGACCGTTCCGAATTATCCGGTGCAGAGCTGGTGTTTTGGTGCCGATCTGGCGATGGTGTTTTTGGGTGGTGAAGTGGTGGTGGACTACAGCATTCGTCTGAACGAGATGTTCGACGGCAGTCGCCTTTGGGTGAATGCATACAGCAACGACGTGCCGTGTTACATCGCATCGGCGCGGTTGTTGCGTGAGGGCGGGTACGAGGTGGATTCTTCGATGTTGTATTATCGTCGTCCGTCTCGACTGGCACCTGAGGCAGAGGATTTGATTTGCGATGCGGTGCAGCAGCAGTTGCCGCAGCATTTTTATTCTGAGTCTCTGCAGGCGAAGTTTCCTGCGCCGAAGAGTCCTGAGGCGTCGCAGGCCGTGCTGCATGTTCGCCCGGGGCTGCGAGCCGTGCTGGCTGCGGCTGAGCCGCTGATCCGGGATCCGGTGGCGTTTGACTGGGACGAGCGTGGCAGGCTGTGGGTTGTGGAAATGGGCGATTATCCGTCGGGTGGTGGTCAGACGGGTCGTGTGCGAGTGCTGGAGGATTTGAACGGAGATTTTGTCTACGATCGGGCCGTGACCTTTCTGGACGGGCTGGACTTTCCCAATGGGATTCAGTGCTGGCGTGGCGGAGTACTGATCACGGTGGCTCCGCAGGTGCTCTATGCGGAGGATCAGGATGGTGACGGTGTGGCAGATCTGCGGCAGTCGTTGTACGCGGGTTTTGTGGAGGGCAATCAGCAGCATCGAGTGAACGGGATGCGATGGGGGCTGGACGGCTGGCTGTATCTGGCGAATGGTGACAGTGGCGGGCTGGTGACCGGGCTGGGTGCGTTGCCGGGTGTGGCGGATTCCGGAGGCGGTGGACCGGCTGGTGCACCGGTTCTGCTGCGTGGTCGTGACGTGCGGATTCAGCCCGATGCGAACAAGGCAGAGGGTGTGGCCGGTACGACGCAGTTCGGTCGTGAGCGCGATGATTTCGGCAGCTGGTTTGGCAACAACAATTCGAATCCGATCTGGCAGTATCGGCTGGAGGAGCGTTATGTGCAAAGAAATCCGCATGCTCGACTGGCGGGAGTGACTTCGCAGGTGTCTGAGGTACCGGGAGCGGCGCCAGTGTTTCCTCGCAGCCGAACGCTGGATCGTTACAACGATTTTGGCACGGCCAATCGTTTTACGTCGGCCTGCGGTACGATGATTTACCGTGATGTGTGGCTGGGGGCGCAGTTCGAGGGAAACGCATTTACGTCAGAGCCGGTACACAATCTGGTTTCGCGTCTGGTGCTGCATGCGGACGGTTCCGGGTATCGCGGGGTGCGTGCTGCGGACGAGCAGGCTTCAGAGTTTTTGGCATCGGAAGACAACTGGTTCCGTCCCACGATGCTCAGGACGGGTCCCGATGGTGCGGTGTGGGTGGCGGACATGTATCGGGCAGTGATTGAGCATCCCGAGTGGATTCCGGCGGAATATCAGCGGAAGCTGACGCTGGATTCCGGCAGTGATCGGGGTCGGATCTGGAGGATCATACCGGATGTTGGCTGTTGTGGCGGGGATCAGCCGGTCGGGGAAAGTCAAGAAAAATCCGAGGACCGCAAATTCTTTGCAAAAGACTGGAAAACACTGGAATTAGGTGTGATTGCTGAGCGTGTGGGGAGTGTGAATGGTTGGTGGCGGGATGCGGCGCAGCGGATGCTGCAGCATCGGCAGCAGGAGGCGGCCGGGGACGCGAATGTCCTGGCGATTCTGCGTCGAATCAGCGGAGGGGAACCGGCAGCGCCAGCAGCGCAGGCTCTGGCGACACTGGCGATGCTGTCTGAGCAGGGGGCGGATACGGAATCTTTGTTGGCGATTCGTGCCGGTCTGAGTCATGCGGATCCGCGAGTGCGGGCGGTGGCAGTGCAGCTGCTGGAGCCTCAACTGAGGCGTGGTGATGAAGCTGTGCTGCAGAGTGTGGCTGCATTGGAGTCGGATCCGGATGAGCGTGTGCAGCAGCAGCTGGTGTTAAGTCTGGGTGAAGTGCCGGGGACTGCAGCGGCCGGTTTGCTGGGACGTCTGCTGGTGGCTGCGGCGGATCGCGAGTGGGTGCAGCGTGCGGGCTTGACGTCGCTGACGGGTGAGAACGTCGGGGGAGTTCTGGAGGCTGTGCTGGCGCGCGGAGGTGACGGTACTGAAGAGCTGACGGGTCTTCTGTTGTCACAGGCTGCGGAATTCGGTCAGGGTGCAACTTTGGCTGCACCTTTGAGGAATTTGATGGAGCGTGTTTCTGTGGCACCGGAGCGAGTGAATTTCGCGGCGGTGTCTGCAGTGGTCAGGACCGTCATGGGTGGATCTGAGGGTGTAACACTGGGGCAGGATGCTGAGTTGCAGCGAGCGCTCGAGGCGGCTCGCGCGGTCGTTGCGGGTGTTGCGTGGGATCCTCAGGCGGATCCGCAGCAGCGGGCCGGGTGTGTGGGTTTTTTGGATGCTGCGGGAGTTGATCCGGCGAAGCTTGCGGAGCTGCTGCAGCCGCAGGTACCGCTGGAGGTGCAGCAGGCTGCGGCTGCAGTGATTTCGCGGCGGGGAGCGGAGGCGGCGGTGTCCGGGCTGCTGCAGCGATTCAGCGGATTGTCTCCGGCTGTGCGGGTGGAGGTTGTGGACGGCATGCTGAGTCGAGCGGCTGCTGTGGACTGGCTGCTGACGGGACTTGAAGGCGGTGTCATTTCGGCGGTGGATCTGAATGCGGCCCAGCGGGATCGTCTGTTGAGTGATCGGCGGGGCGCGGTTGCCGAGCGAGCACAGCGTGTGCTGTCGGTGCGTGGTGATGGAGACCGAGAGGCTGTGGTTGAACAGCAGCGTCAGCAGCTGGAGGGTCTGACCGGGCAGTCGGCAGCGGGTGCGGTGGTGTTTGAGAAGCGATGTGGAGCGTGTCACAGGCTGCAGAGTATTGGCCGTGAAGTCGGGGCGGATCTGGCAGCGTTAAAGGACCGTTCGACCGGTGCATTGCTGACGGCGATTCTTGATCCGAATCGCGCGGTTGAAGCGAAATTTCTCAGCTACACGGCAGTGACGACAGAGGGGGTGCAGCATGTGGGAATGCTGCGAGGTGAGACGGGCAATGCCATCACGCTGCTGGGGCCGGACGGGCATGAGCAGACTTTGGCACGTGCGGAACTGGAAGTGCTGACGGCATCGAAGCGATCGCTGATGCCGGAAGGGCTGGAGCGGGATCTGAGCAGTCAGGATTTGGCGGACGTGATTGCCTTTGTGCAGTCGGCTGGTGCTGCGTGGAAGCAGTTTGAGGGGAATCGGCCAGTGGCCGGTGAGCTGCAGCCGGATGGTTCGATACTGTTGCCGGCATCTGCTGCGGAGATCTATGGTCCCAGTCTGGTGTACGAGGGGAAATATGGGAACCTGGGCTTTTGGTGCAGTACAGAAGATTATGCTCGCTGGACATTCGAGGTGCCTCGCAGCGGAGACTGGCGTGTGGAGCTGGAATTTGCGTGTGACGACGGCACTGCGGGCAGTCCGATTCGGTTTTCGACCGGGACCAGGCTGCTGACAGCGCGTGTGCCGGGGACTGGTACGTGGGATGAGTATCGGCGCTGGGAGGCGGGAACGATTGATTTGCATCGCGGTCGCGGGCAGCTGATGGTGACGGCTCCTGAGAAGCCAGGGATGGCGCTGCTGGATTTGAAGGCAATTCGACTGCTGCCACCAAAGTAGCAGGTGGCTATGGCTGGCTGGTGGCCGGACGTGTCGGGGTTGTCTGATGGGTGCTGACGAGTGGACTGACTGAGGTTGTGAGTGCTGGACGACGCAGGGGGTAAGAGCGATGGTATGTCGATTGATAAAGACAGTGCGACTGGGTGGTTTATTGACCGTGGTGTTGTTTGTTGGTTGTCTGGGTTTGTTTTCTGACAGTGCGAACGGTCAGAATCGGATTCAGCGAGAGAATGCGCTGCCGGGTGCGATTGACTGGCAGCTGACTCGTGTGAAGATTGTGGGCAGCGGCTGTCGGTCTGTTCCGGTGGAGGCTTATTGTTCTCGGCAGAGTGTGCTGGCTGGAGAAACGATCGATATTATGGCGTCTACCAGTCCGGCTCGTGCATTTCGTCTGGAGATTTTTAGAACGGGCTGGTATGGGGGGCGTGGTGCGCGACTGATGCAGACGATTGAGCGGGTGGACTGCGGGACTCAGCCGGACCCGGTTCCGGGTGAGAAGAACCTGCACGAATGTCGCTGGAAGCCGTCGGTGTCACTGACGATTCCGGGTGACTGGCTGAGTGGTGTGTATCTGGGTCGTTTGACGACGCTGCCTGAGGGCAATGAGCCGTACTGGCAGAGCTATGTGATTTTCATTGTGAAGGATGAACGTCCGGCGGACGTGCTGTTTCAGTGTTCTGACAACACGTGGCAGGCGTACAACGTCTGGCCGACCAATTATTCGGTGTACACTCATCCGAAGGGTGGGCAGGGACCGTGGGCGGATGTGAGCTTTGATCGTCCGTATGGTCGTGAGGCTCAGTTTACGTCGGTTGTGAATGATCCGCTGACAGTGGGATCCGGCGAGTTTTTGCCGTATGAATTCCCGATGACTTACTGGCTGGAGCAGCATGGGTATGACGTGTCGTACGTTTCGAACTCTGACATGCTGACTCCGGATCGTGGTTTGAAGTGCCGTGCATTTATCAGCATTGGTCATGACGAGTACTGGGATCAGCGGCAGTTTGACAGTGTATCGAAGATGCGGGATGAGGGAGTGGACCTGCTGTTTTTGAGTGGCAACAGTGTTTGCTGGGTCAGTCCATTGCGGTCCGGGGCTGACGGGCGGGCGAATCGAATATTCTTTCGCGGCGGACCTTACGGCGGCGAGAACGACTACGCGGTGCAGCGGGAGCGTGAGCATGGTCCATTTCCGCATCGTGGCCCTGATGAGGGTCTGTTGATGGGTGCGAGGAATGTGGAGCCGGTGAATGGTGGCGGCGACTGGACGGTGACGAAGGCTGATCACTGGATGTTTCGGGGGGCTGGGGTGAAGAATGGAGATTCGATTCCGGGGCTGATTGGCTGGGAGTATCATGGTCAGCCGGCGGAGATCGCTGGTCTGGAGGTCGTGGCGGGTGGGACTGCGTGGCAGGGCGGGGTGAATCCGCAGCAGTGGACGGCGACGATTTATCCGGGTCCGAAGGGCAATTTTGTGTTTAATGCGGCGACGATCTGGTGGGCTCAGGCGCTTGGTGACCCGCCGGGTCATACTTTGCCGTGGTCGCATTACAGTCGGCCTCATGGTCCGGATGAGCGGGTGCAGATCATGACTCATAACCTGCTGAGGCGGGCAATTGAGCAGTGATTTCTGAAAAATGACGGGGATTTTGGGAGTCTTTGGGAAGCTGAAGTCGTCTGAGAGTGAGTGGGAGGTGTGGCGGTAACGGGTTAGTGAATCTGTCAGCCGGCAAGGAGTGTTGCGATGAGATGTCAGTCGTTGATGTTGTCCAGTGGTTTAACTGGTATTCAATTTTGCCTGCTCTGGGCGGGTGTGCTGGCAACGGCGGCGTCTGGGCAGGATGTGGTGCAGCGACCGCGTCCGATTCCTGTGCCGGTTACTGGTTACGAAATTCGTCGGCTGGAGGTGAATGCCTCAGTGCGGCAGCAGTCTGCGCGTGTGCGGATCAGTCATGTGCTGCGGAATCCGGGAGCGACGACTCTTGAGGCATCTTTTCTGTTTCCGCTCCCTGACGAAGCTGTTGTGGGTGCATTGACGTTGCTGGTGGAGGGTCGGGAGCTGCCTGGTCAGGTGCTGGACGCGAAGGAGGCGCGTCGAATTTATGAGGCCACGGTGCGTCGACAGCGTGATCCGGCGTTGCTGGAGTATGCGGGGCGTCGATTGCTGCGGAGCAGCGTATTTCCGATTCCGGCGGGGGCTGAGCGTACTGTTGAGTTTGAGTACGTGGTGCTGCCGGCTCCGCGGGGCAGTCTGCGGGAGCTGCGGCTGCCGCTGCGATCGGTCCGTGGTGCACAGTCGCTGGGTATGGTGGAAGCGACGCAGCTTAGGGTGCAGGAGCTTGAGCTGAATGTGACGCTGCACAGTGAGCAGCCGTTGTCCACGTTGTACAGTCCGACGCATGCAGACATCAGCATCGGCGGGTCGGCCGGTCAGAAAACGGTGTCATTGCAGCGGAAGTCTCCGGCGGATCTCGATGATTTTGTGCTGATGTTCAGCAGTGGTGCTGCGGATGGCGTGCCGGCGGTGCTGAGTTATCGTCGTGATCCGGCGGAGCCGGGTTATTTCATGGTCCTGGCAGCTCCGGCGGACCAGGAGCCGCGTCCTGTCGCTGGTGGCCGCAGTATTGTGCTGGTGGTTGATCGGTCCGGGTCCATGCGGGGTGAGAAGTTTCAGCAGGCGCAGCAGGGGATTCGTCGGCTGCTGGAATCGCTGCATGCGGACGACCATTTTGATTTGGTGGTTTACGACAGTGACGTTGAGCTGTTTCGCAACGATCTGCAGCCGGCGACACCTGAGAACATTCAGCTGGCGGTGCAGTGGGCGGATGCTCTGAAGCCCCAGGGCGGGACGAATATTTCAGAGGGTCTGACGGC
>JBJTPZ010000305.1:0-42013 GCA_046075365.1 Planctomycetaceae bacterium | reverse complement strand
ATTCTGATTCTGGCCGACGATCTGGGAGCGGCGGAACTGGGCTGCTACGGGCACCCGGAACACCAGACACCCAACCTGGATCGGATGGCAGCCGACGGCGTGCGTTTTGAAACTTTCTATGCCATGCCCCTGTGTACTCCCACGCGAGTGGCACTGATGACTGGCCAGTATGGCTTTCACAACGGGTTTCTGGGCATGCAGAACCCGGCCTTTAAGCCGGCCGGAGATTCTCCGCAGGCGGATATCGGCAGCCACTTCACTCACGGGGACCTGATGAAGTCAGCCGGTTATGCAACAGCTCAGGTCGGCAAGTGGCAGCTTTCCGGGCGTCTGCCGACGCTGGTGCGTGACGCTGGTTTTGACGAATACTGTATGTGGGCATATGACAATAATCTGCCGGCAGGCATTAAGCATCCGGCGCACGAAGGCAACGGGGGGAAGGGCGGCAACACCTGTCGCTACTGGCACCCCAGTATCGTGCAGAACGGCGAATACCGTCCCACAGCAGCCAGCGACTACGGCCCGGATCTGTTTAACGAATTCGTGCTGGACTTCGCCAGACGCCACAAGTCTCAGCCGTTCTTCGTGTACTACACGTCTGTTTTGACTCACGGCCCGCACCTTGAGACTCCGGATCCCGCCAGCCCGGGAAAACGACTGCCGGCCACTTTTCGCAACAACCTGCAGTACCTGGATCATCTGATGGGGCAGCTGCGCAGCGGACTGCAGCAGGCGGGTCTGGCGGAAAATACCTGGATCATTTTCATTGGGGATAACGGCACAGCGGGACGCGGCAAGAGTCAGGTCACCGAACTGGGTGCCAGGGTCCCCGGCATGATTGTGGGCCCGGGCGTTCGCAGCGGACTGGTCTCCCGGGCCGTCGCGGACCTGACGGACATCATGCCGACGCTGGCTGAAATCTCGGGAGCCAAACTTCCTGAGGATCGTCCTTTCGACGGCTTCAGTCTGGTGCCTGTCGTGACAGGAAAGCAGGCTCGCCACCGCGACTGGATTTACAGTCATCTCGATGATGGCCGAGTGCTGCGTGATGAACGCTGGCTGCTGGAACTGCCGCAGGGTGGCGGCCCCGAAAAGTTCTTTGACTGCGGCACCAGCCGCAATGGCCAGGGTTATCAAAACGTGACGGACTCGCAGTCCGCTGACGTTCAGCAGGCTCGTGCTCGATTCGCTGAAATCCTCGCAAAGATTCCTCGCCCGGAACCGCGGAGCGGGGCCCTGAATGAATCGCCGCCAAAGGGTGCCGCAAAGAAAAAACGCCAGCAGGCGGAAGCCGGTACAGAAGCGGCGGTCACGGCTGACATCCAGCAGAAGCGAACTCGGTTTGGTCGCCGTGACCAGAATGGTGATGGTGGCGTGGACCTGCAGGAATTCCTCAACACGATGACCGGCACAGATCAGCAGTCCGGGACCGCCCGCTTCAGGAAACTGGATGCTGACGGCAGCGGGCAGATGACACTTTCAGAATTCCTCGCAGAATAGGACGCTGCCATGCGGAACTTCTCCCGGACCCGCTCGCCATTGTTCCGCGTCGGACTGCTGTGTGTTTGCTGTCTGACGCTGTTTTTTGCGGATATGCGGGCGGGCAGCGCTGCTGATGTTCCGCGGCCTCGCAGTATTGTTGTGATCCTGGCAGATGATCTCGGCTATGGCGACATGCACTGCAACGCGCCTCAGACCTGCCGCATTAAAACTCCAAACATGGACCGGCTGGCAGCAGGTGGCCTGCGATTTACGGACGGGCATTCCAGTTCGGGCTGCTGTTCACCTTCCCGTTATACTCTGCTGACCGGACGCTATCACTGGCGAACGTCGCTGCAGTCCGGAATCGTGGGCGTCTGGGGCAAACCGCTGATTGCAGAAAAGCGACTGACAATTGCTGAGCTGGCTCGCCAGCAGGGCTATCACACGGCCTGTTTTGGCAAATGGCATCTGGGGCACGACTGGCCGATCGAACCGGAACTGAAACCACTTTTTACCGGGTTCGGGGGACAGGCGGGTGGTGGCGGCAAGGTGACCGAGCAAATTTCGGCAGCTCACCGGCAGGCATGGCAGGCTGCGTTCTCGCAGCGAATCCCGGGCGGCCCGATCACTCGCGGGTTTGACGAATACTTCGGCACAGACGTTCCCAACTGGCCACCCTATTGCTTTATCGAGGGTGACCGTACGGTCGGGATCCCGGACCGTCTTTTGCCGGCAAAGGATTTCATCAGGAATCAGGCCAGCCTGCAGGGACCTGCGCTGGAGAGCTGGTCGCTGCAGGCGGTACTGCCGGCACTGGCCGAGCGTGCCGAGCGATTCATCCGGCAGCAGTCAGCGGCACAGCAGCCGTTTCTGTTGTATCTGCCGCTCACCACTCCGCACACCCCGCTGGCAGTGAACGAACCGTGGCGGGGCAGCAGTGGCCTCAACAGCGACTATGCGGATCTGGTCATGGAGACGGACGCAGTTGTTGGTCGAGTGCTTGATGCGCTCGATCAGGCTGGTCTGACGAATGATACACTGGTGCTGTTCACCAGTGACAACGGCTGTGCGTCATACATCGGCGTACCACCGCTGGAGGCTCAGGGACACTTCCCCAGCGGCCCGTATCGCGACTACAAGGCCTCGGTCTTTGAGGGCGGGCATCGAGTTCCGTTTGTGGTTCGCTGGCCGCAGGTTGTCAGTGCCGGCCAGGTCTGTTCGCAACTGGTGCAGCAGGCTGACGTGATGGCCACCCTGGCCGACATTTTCAGGGTAACTCTGCCTGCAAATGCCGGCGAAGACAGCTTCAGCCTGCTGCCGCTGCTGCAGGGCAGCAACGCTCCCGTCAGAACTCAGGCCGTCAACACAGCCTGCAACGGTCTGCCCGCTTACCGGGAAGGATCGTGGAAACTGATTCTGCAGCCCGATGCGGCGACTGGAACGGAGGTTCAGTTATACAATCTGGACGAGGATCCGCGTGAGGCGATGAATCTGGCAGGCAGCGAAACAGACCGAGTGGCTGCCATGCGCAGGGCCTTTGAACAGGTGATTACCTCCGGCCGCAGTACTCCCGGCCCCGGACAGAAAAACGACGTCCGCGTCACGCGCTACCCAAAGACATCGGCTCCCGCAGCGAAGGCCCGCAAATGACACACCAGCATCCGGTCTTGAATCGTCGCCACTGCCTTCTCAGCTGTCTGCTGCAAATCAGCCTGCTGCTGTTTCCCGGCCTGCTGGCGGACGCGGCCGCTGACGAACCTCAGAATCTGCAGATTTATGTGCTGATGGGGCAGTCCAATATGGCTGGACGCGGTCAGCTTGAGAAGTCTGCGGCCCCGCTGCATCCGCGGATTCTGATGCTGACGAAGGAAGCACGCTGGGAACCAGCAGCCGAACCGCTGCATTTCGACAAGTCGATTGCCGGAGCGGGTCTCGGAGCATCGTTTGCTCAGCGAATGGCCGAGTCTGCTCCGCAGGCCGTAATTGGACTCGTGCCCTGTGCGGTCGGCGGTACTCCATTGTCCCGCTGGCAGAAGGGCGAGGATCTTTATGAGCAGGCACTGAAACGCGTGCGAACGGCACAGAAAAACGGAACTGTCCGCGGCATACTCTGGCATCAGGGTGAAAATGATGCACTCGATGTGCAGAAGGCCGAGTCCTATGGGCGACGACTGGCGAAGATGGTGAATGATCTGCGGCAGGATCTTGGCAACAGCAGTCTTCCATTTGTCGCCGGGACTCTGGGTGACTTTCTCAGCGACGATGCCTCTGGTAACCCTTATCACTGGCGGACTGTGAACGCTCAGCTGCAGCTGCTGCCCGGGCTCGTGCCCGGTACGGCCATCGTGGACGCCGGTGGCCTGAAACCGAAAAGTGACGGCGTGCACTTCGATACTCCCTCACTCAGAACGCTGGGTGAGCGTTATGCAGCAGCCATGCTGCAACTGCAGCAGTCTGCGGAAGAAAAAAATAAATAAGGCCGTTGACTGGGGGCGGGCCGGTCGGTCGCCAGTCAGGCAGTAACATCACCAGCCGGTATTGGGAACTGACATCGTGTCGCAGTTGTTTTCTGAGTTTCGTCTGAAGGACGTGGTGCTGCGAAATCGCATCGCCGTGGCCCCCATGTGTCAGTATTCCTCTGACGATGGTTTTTTGAATGACTGGCATTTCGTGCATCTTGGTTCGCGTGCCGTGGGCGGTGCCGGGCTGGTAGTCGTGGAAGCTTCAGCGGTGTCTCCGGAAGGACGCATCAGTCCTCAGGATGCCGGCATTTACCATGATCAGCATGTGCCGATGCTGCAGAAAATTACTGGGTTTCTGAAACAGCACGGTGCTGTGCCGGCGATCCAGCTGGCTCATGCCGGCCGCAAGGGCAGTGCGGCAAGACCGTGGGAGGGTGATGGGCATCTGGCTGAAGAGCAGGGCGGCTGGCCCACGATCGCGCCGTCAGCCGCTGCCTTCGGGGCACATTTGCCAAAGCAGCCGCGTGAGATGACGGTGGCCGACATTCAGCGGGTTCAGACATGCTTTGTGGACGGCGCAAAACGAGCACTGGCAGCCGGTTTCGAATGGCTCGAACTGCATTTCGCGCACGGTTACCTTGCGCATGAGTTTTATTCACCGCTGGCCAATCACCGGACGGACCAGTATGGCGGCAGCTTCGAAAATCGCATTCGCTTCCTGCTGGAAACTCTGGCGGCAGTCCGCGCTGTATGGCCCGAACGGCTGCCACTCACAGCAAGGCTCTCCGTCACTGACTGGACAGCCGGTGGGGTGACGGTTGATGATTCGATTGAACTTGCCCGCCGGCTGCAGGCAGGCGGACTCGACCTGCTGGACGTCAGTCACGGCTTTGTGACTCCGGATCTTGCCGGAATTCCGTGGGGGCCGGGTTTCATGCTGCCGATCACCGCGCGGCTTCGCCGCGAAGCCGGCATTCCGACGGCGGCCGGCTGGATGATCACGGAACCCGCCATGGCCGAAGCGGCAATTCGCGACCAGCAGGCGGACCTCGTCATGCTGGCCCGTGAATTTCTGCGAGATCCGTACTGGCCTTACCATGCAGCACGTGACCTGGGTGTCACTGATCCAGGCAGTGTGCTGCCCGTGCAGTATGCTCGAGCAGTCAGCTGAACGATGGCCCCCACAGACAGCCTCGGGGATCAGTTCCCCGAGGCTTCCTGGGCTGTGGGCTGCTCTGTGGTCATTCCCAGCGTCGTGATTCGCGGGATTTCAGCAGTGTGGCATCAGCATCCCCGATGAATTCTTCAGTCTGTGGATCAAACTGCAGCTTGCGTTTCAGAATCCATGCGGCCGCAGCCGCGTGGCAGGCAATGTGCGAACGTCGCATCACTGCAGGATTTGCCGCCGTTGTGCCTCGCGACCTGACGCAGTCAAAGAAATTGCGAGCGTGCACGGACACATCCAGTCCCCGCACACGCTTCACCCCATCGGGGATTTCCTGCTGCAGCGATTCAGGCATCACCACAATCTCACCCTCGTCACCCGTTTCAACCCAGCCTTCATCACCGATGAACCGCACAGGGCATGTGCCCAGACGCGTGATGTAGTGCGGGCTGCGATCGCCAAACGGAGTCGGCAGGAAGTCAATGATCAGCCGGACGCCATTCGCATATCGACAGATGATGTTGTTTTCCGTCGGCTCATACTCAATCGGCATCGTGTCGTCAGCCTTGTTGGCCCACTGGCACAGATCCACGGTGTGTGCCCCCCAGTCCAGCAGGCGAGCACCTGAATCAAAGTCCCAGTACCCCCGCCACTTGCCATCACAGTACGCCTGATTAAAAGGACGCCATGCCGCCGGTCCCAGCCACAGATTCCAGTCCACCTGATCGCGTGATGGCAGAGGCTGGGCCGGCAGCCACGAATTATCCAGCGTAGGAATGTAGACCGACGCATGCATGGTATGCAGTTTCCCCAGTCGGCCCGAATGCACAAGTTCGACTGCTTTCTGGAAGTTGGCCACGCTGCGTCGCTGCGTACCAGCCTGAAACACTCGCCGTTCCGCCTGCATCACATCCGCCAGCTTCTGACAGTCGTTAATCGTGATGCCGCAGGGCTTTTCGCTGTACACATCTTTGCCAGCCTTTGCGGCAAGGATCGATGCGGCGGCATGCCAGCGATCACCCGTGGCAACAATCACGGAATCAATGTCCTGCCGGTCCAGCAGCTCGCGGAAATCACGATACAGACGGCAGTCTGTGTTCCCGTAGGCGGTGTCCACCAGCTTCCGGCCGGCATCGCGTCGAGTCTGCTGCACGTCAGCAATCGCCACACACCTGACATCCTCGAACTTCAGCATCGCAGTCAGGTCGTAGGTGCAGCGAGGCCCGATGCCGATGACACCGAGAGTCAGTCGTTCAGACGGGGCCGTGAAACCGCCCCGCCCCAAAGCACTGGCCGGGACGACCAGCGGAGCCGCGACAGTGGCCGCCGACTGCAGAAAACCACGACGCGAAGGCTTGCGAAGACCTGATCCGGAAACGGCTGCCGCTGACATAGAAAGACTCCTTTGATTTAGGCGAATACCCCGCAGTCCCATAGCCCCGACATCGCTTAGACTACAGAACTTTCTGCCAAAAAACAGCCGAAACAGGGACAGACTTCCCCGCAGGTTTCTCGCCGGCACCCCCTTCTGCTAGTCTTCCACCCTGCGGCAGGCCGGTTCGGCTCGCCGTTCGGCCACCCAACATTCACACCGTTTCCTTTCTCATGTCTACGCTGCCGCCAGCCAATATCACTGACTCAACTGCTGCCAGCTCGCCGCGAATCACACCTCGCTGGCAGCTTGAACTGTCGCAGGCAATTCGCAGTGGCAGCGAGCTGCTCAGACGCCTGCAGCTCACCGCTGAACAGTTCCCCGACCTGCTGCCGGATTCCGCCACGGTCGACTTTCCGGTCCTGGTGCCGCACAGTTTTCTTAATCGCATGCAGCCGGGAAATCCTCGCGATCCGCTGCTGCTGCAGGTCTTGCCGCAGAATTCTGAAATCTCCTCGGCACCCGGCTTTTCCGCCGATGCGGTCGGAGATCTGCACGCACGTCGCAGCCCGGGACTGCTGCACAAGTATCATGGCCGAGTGCTGCTGGTGGCGGCAGGGGCCTGCGCCGTTCACTGCCGCTACTGTTTTCGTCGCCAGTATCCGTACGCCGAAGAACCTCGCCGGCTGGAAGACTGGGAACCTGCCATGGCCGAGATCGAAGGCAACAGCGAGATTCGCGAAGTGATCCTCAGCGGTGGCGACCCGCTGGTGCTCAACGACAGTCGACTGACTCAGCTTTGCCAGCGCATCGCCCGCATTCCTCATATCGACCGCATTCGCTTTCACACGCGACTGCCCGTCGTGCTGCCGTCTCGAGTCACAGCAGAATTGTGCTCGCTGCTGACCAGCCTGCCGCAGCAGGTGCTGCTGGTGGTACACGCCAATCATGCGGCTGAAATTCGTGATGACTGCCTTGCAGCGCTGCGGCAACTCGTACAAGCCGGCTTGCCAGTACTCAATCAGGCCGTACTGCTGAAGAACATCAACGACTCGCTCGAGGCTCAGGAACAGCTCAGCCTCAGCCTCGTAAATGCCGGAGTCCTGCCGTACTATCTGCATCAGCTGGATCAAGTTCACGGAACGCAGCACTTCGAAGTCTCAGAAGACATCGGCCAGCAGCTTGTAACGGCACTGCAGGCGCGGCTGCCGGGTTACGCTGTCCCTCGGTATGTGCGTGAAATCCCTCGCGCGTCCGGAAAAACACCACTGCTCTAAGAATCCCCCTGACACCCAATTGTCCCCCGGAGTTTTCTCCATGCTGTCCGACACAACTTGCAGACTGTCAGGATTGCGATCGCTGGCCGGCGTTCTTGTGCTGCTGGCTGCAGCCGTCGGTGCACTGCAGGCAGCACCACCCGCGCCGCGTCCGAATATCATCGTCATTCTCAGCGACGACATGGGCTTCTCTGACGTCGGCTGCTACGGCGGCGAGATTCGCACTCCCGCACTGGACTCACTGGCCGCCGGCGGACTGCGTTTCACTCAATTCTATAACACCGCACGCTGCTGCCCAACACGAGCCAGCCTGCTGACGGGACTGTATCCGCATCAGGCCGGCATCGGACACATGATGGATGACCGCGGACTGCCCGGATATACCGGAAATCTCAATGCCAGCTCACGCACTATCGCCGAACTGCTGCAGCCAGCCGGCTACCGCAGCTACGCTGTCGGCAAGTGGCACGTAACGCGACACACCGAAGCCGGCGGCCCCAAACATAACTGGCCGCTGCAGCGAGGCTTTGCTGGATTCTATGGGACCATCCACGGAGCCGGCAGCTTCTATGATCCGTCCTCACTCGTACGCGACAATCAAATGATCTCGCCATACGCCGACCCCCAATACCAGCCGCAGACCTACTACTACACGGATGCCATCACGGACCATGCCATCGGCTTCCTCCGACAGCACACCCAGCAGCATCCTCAGCAGCCATTCTTCCTCTATGTCGCCTGGACCGCTGCACACTGGCCAATGCACGCATTGCCTGAAGATATCGCCCGCTATCGCGGGCATTATGACAAGGGATATCAGCCGGTACGCGAAGCCCGGTTTCGCCGCGCCGCCGAACTCGGCCTGATCGATCCCGCTCAGCCCATGGCGCCAGGATTCGGCGACTGGAACACCATGCCAAACAAAGCATGGGAATCCGCCTGCATGGAAGTTTACGCAGCGATGGTCGATCGCATGGATCAGGGTATTGGTCGCCTGATGCACGAGCTGCAGCAGACCGGACAGGCAGAACAGACCCTGGTGTTCTATCTGCAGGACAACGGCGGCTGTGCCGAAACCGTGGGACGCACCGGAAATCGCCAGCACCCCGATATCCCGCGACCGGCTCAGCCCACTCTGCCCGTGATGAAACCGGAAGAGTTTGCCGCTGGCGGAAGCACTCCCGCTCAGACTCGCGACGGCTTCCCGGTGCGAATGGGAAAACAGGTCATGCCAGGACCAGCAGACACTTACGTCGCATACGGACGAGCCTGGGCTACAGTCTCAAATACACCGTTTCGCGAATACAAGCACTGGGTTCACGAAGGCGGGATCAGCACGCCGCTGATTGTCCACTGGCCCGCCGGAATCGCAGCACGCGGTGAACTGCGTCACACCCCCGGACACCTGATTGATATCGCTGCCACCTGCTGCGATGTCGCCGGAGCCGCAGTACCTGCGACCACACAGCCGCTCGAAGGACTCAGCCTGCTCCCGGTCTTTGCCGGCCAGCCGCTGCAGCGGGAAGCACTTTACTGGGAACACGAGGGCAACCGGGCCGTCAGAGCCGGACGCTGGAAACTGGTCGCAAAACATGACCAGCCATGGGAACTTTATGATGTGGACACCGATCGAGTCGAATCGCGAAATCTGGCCGCAGCAGAACCCGACAAAGTCAGTGAACTCAGCGGCATGTATGACCGCTGGGCAGCACGAGCCTCTGTGGCGCCGTGGCCACTTCCGGAAACTCGCTGACCAGCCGGTACCGTTATCAGGATACAAATATGATGAATACTTTTCTGCGATCACTGCTGCTGGGAATCAGCCTGCTGGCAAATGGAACCTTTGCAGCTGCTGCTGATCGACCGAACGTCATCTTTATCCTTGCAGATGACCTCGGCTGGACCGATCTGGGCTGTCAGGGGTCGCAGTACTACCAGACTCCTGCAATCGATCGACTGGCATCACAGGGGCTAAGATTTACCAATGGTTACACCTGCGGACCAAACTGTCAGCCGACTCGCGCAGCTCTCATGTCCGGCCAGTACGGGCCGCGAACCGGAGTCTACACAGTCGGTGGTGTCGACCGATTCAACTGGCAGACTCGCCCGCTCACACCGGTCGACAACGTCACCGAGCTGCCGCTCACTGTACGGACTGTCGCCAACGTCATGCAGGATGCCGGATACGACACCGCGATGTTTGGAAAATGGCATCTCGGACAAAAAGACACCCATCACCCCGGCAAACGCGGTTTCAACGAAGCTCTGGTCACCATGGGAGCCCACTTTGACTTTAAGACCGAGCCTCCGGTCGAATACCCGAAAGGTCAGTATCTGGCCGATTTCCTGACCGATCGCGCTGTGGAATTCATCAGCCGGCGACGCGATCGCCCCTTCTTCCTGTACCTGCCGCACTTCGGTGTACATTCGCCGCACGTCGCCAAACCCGAGCTGGTGCAGAAGTTCAAAAATCTCAAGACCAGTGAGGGGCATTCCAATCCTGTTTATGCGGCGATGATTGCCAGTGTGGATGAGAGCGTCGGACGAATCCTGGCCACACTGGAACAGCAGGGACTGGCGGAAAACACCGTTGTCATTTTCAGCAGCGACAACGGCGGAGTCGGCGGATATGTCAGAGAAGGTGTCAAGGCCAGCGGTGACGTCACCGACAATGCTCCGCTGCGGTCCGGCAAAGGTTCACTCTACGAGGGTGGGGTGCGAGTGCCGTGGATCGTACGCTGGCCCGGACGGATACCGCAGGCTGTCACCGAAGCCCCGATCATCAGCACAGACCTGCTGCCGACGCTGGCTGAACTTGCGGGGGCCAAACTGCCCGCAGACCAGCCACTGGATGGAATCAGTCAGGTGGAATGCTTCACCAGTGGTGGCACAAAAGCCCCGCAGCGTGATCTGTTTTGGCATTTTCCGGGATATCTGGGAGCGGGTCCGGGACAATGGCGAACTCTGCCCGCCGGAGCCATCAGATCAGGAAACTGGAAGCTGCTGGAATTCTTCGAAGACGGGCGGCTGGAACTCTACGACCTCGCAGCCGATCCGTCTCAGCAGAAGAATCTGGCCACAGCGGAACCAGAGCAGGCTCAGCTGCTGCACAAACGACTGCTGGCCTGGCGTCAGAACGTCTCAGCCAAAATGCCCGCGCCCAATACAAATATCGAAGCTCCGGCAGTCACCCCGTCCGACAACGCCCTGAACAAAAAAGGGCAGGGAAAGGGCAAAAAAGGAAAAGCCAAAGCGAAGGCCGCCGCAGACGAGTAAGCGGTGCAGCGGTACCGTGCCGCAGCCGTCTCAGTCATCTCAGTGACAGCGAACCCCCACCACGATCCTGACCGCTGAACGCTGCAAAGAATTCAAATTCGAGCACAAGCACGAACCGCACCCCCACCTCATTCGTGTCCATGAGCCTCAAAAAAATCATCAGCTGATTTATACCACAGAACAGAGTTTCGAGAGCCTTTCGCGATTCCCTTCGCGGCTTCGCGTGAGACCAACTGTCTGCAGAGCCCCCGCATCATCACGCTATCCCGGCAACAGATGCTGCGCCCCGCCAGCACCTGCACCCGCGGACTCCCGTCCGCGGCTCGCCCAACCGAAAACCGAAAACTGAAAACTGAAAACCTGACCTTTCGCATTTCCCTTCGCGGCTTCGCGGCTTCGCGTGAGACCAACTCCCTGCAGAGCCCCCCACATCGTCACGCTACCCGGCAACAGAAGCAGGGGCTCCGCCAATACCCACACTCGCGGACTCCCGTCCGCGGCTCGCCCAATTGAAAACTGAAAACTGAAAACCTGACCTTTCGCATTTCCCTTCGCGGCTTCGCGGCTTCGCGTGAGACCAACTGTCTGCAGAGCCCCCGCATCGTCACGCTATCCCAGCAACACAAGCTGGGCCCCGCCAATACCCGCACCCGCGGACTCCCGTCCGCGGCTCGCCCAACCGAAAACCGAAAACCGAAAACCAAAAACTGACCACTACCTCTGACATTTCGGGCAGTAAAACGTTGACCGCTGCGCCTGCACGATGCGACGAATGCTGGCCAGACCGCATGTCGGACACAGCTCACCTTCCCGATCATAGACCCGATGATGGTTCTGATATCCGCCGTCCTGATTCAGTGCATTGCGATAGGTACCGTCATTCAGAGTTGACCCTTCATAGCGAATCGCCGTCTGCAGCACCTGTCGAACGGCTTCATCCATCGCCTGCAGCTGGCGGCCGCGCACCCGATCGGCTCGGCGTCCAGGAGCAATCCCGGCCAGATGCAGAATCTCACTGGCATACAAATTACCAATCCCGGCGACCAGCGACTGTTCCAGCAGGGCCACCTTGATCGGACGAGAAGTTCGAGACAGTCGCTGCTTCCACTCGGATATGTTCATTTCCAGAGCATCCGGCCCCAGCCGGTTACGCAGTGCCTGCATCCGGGCTGCGTTCAGCAGCGAAACTGTCCCCAGACCGCGACGATCCCAAAACCGCACCTGTGCCGCCAGTCCCGCAACTGGCTGCAAATGCAGAATCAGTCGCAGGTGCAGTTCGGTCGGGGGTGCGGAAACCAGCAGCAGGCCCGTCATTCGAGGTTCAATGACGATCACATCCCCCGAATTCAAATTCAGCAGAACCCGTTTCCCCAGCCGGCCAACTGTCTGAATTTCTGTGCCATGCAATTGTCCAAAGGAATCACGATCGGGGAAGACCGGGATCGGCTGTCGCGGGCACGGGCAGAATTCCACAGCCGTCAGTCGCCGATTTTCGCAGTGCTGACGGACACCCCGCACCATGGTCTCTACTTCCGGCAATTCGGGCATTTTCGATTCTTTCTTCGCCTTTCAACATTCCCCACAGGCCCCCCGCTGCCGCACACACAAGCCGGCAACAGACGACTGCCGCCGCCAAGCTCTATTCATAAGTCTCTGGTGTGAATCGCGTTATGTCAATTCAGGCAAGCTCTTTCAGGGGCTCCGCAAAAATCAACAGGCTGTCAACATGGCATTTTCGGGAGATTTGGGTAGCATGCACCGAGAAGGACAGCAGCCGGATTCGGCCGGAAAACTCGGAATGACCCCCAGGACCCGCATTCTGGACAAAACCAGTACTCTGGGTAATTGGCGGAATTTCCTTGACGTTAAGCCAAATCCCGACGAAGCTAGAGGCATGGAATTCCAACTTTTGCTGTGCTGCGGGTCTGATCCCAGTTGAACATCAGCTGGCAATGGCCATCGGCGGTTACAGTCACCGGGAACTTCGCAAGGTTTTTTCGATGCCACTTTCTTTCAGGCCCGTATCTGGTTTGCGCCTCCGCTGGTCTCGCATTTTCCAGCGTGCAGTGATTGCAGCAACGATTTCAGTGACGGGTGCATCGGTTGTGCAGGCCGGTGACAACCAGCCGGCCCCACTGCCCCCGGTCATGCAGTCTTCAAAGCTGCGATTGCAGGCCAGACTGGCGGCCGAGCAGGGTGACTTCCTGCAGGCTGCAGTTGCTCTTGAGCAGGCCGCATTGGTGGTTGGCGATCGCGACACGGCTAAGAAAGCCAGTGCCGGCCGCCAGCAGCTGGAAGCTCAGGGCGGTGCCATGGCCGACTTTCAGTCGCTCATGACGCTGATCATGGAACAAACCGCGCCTCCCGCTCAGTGGATCATGCGTGGCGACGAAACCGGCTCGATGACTCCCTATATGCAGGGGGTTTTCGTTGGCGCTCCGGCACTCGCTGGTGCCATGGCCATGACCTTCGACAACTCGCGTCTTGCCACAGCCGCTGAACTGGCTCGCACAGCCAACAGCAATGCTGACGTGCAGGAAGCCTCGGCCCTGCGACTGGTTTCGCTGCCCCGACTTGAAGCAGAGCTGGCTCGCCTGCAGAAAGCCGGTCAGCCGATTCCTGCTGATGCCGCTGCTCTTGCCGGACTGACAGAAGTCCAGTTCCTCTTTGTATTCCCCGACTCTGGTGATGTCGTGATCGGTGGTCCTGCCGGTGCCTGGGCACAGGATCAGAACGGCCGCAACATTAGCACTGACACCGGTCGCCCGACGCTCCAGCTCGACGACCTTGTAACGCTTAGCCGCACCTTCGCTGACAACGGTGGCGGTTTCTTCATGTGCACAATTGACCCAAAGCCACAGCAGGTAAAAGCCGTACAGCAGTACGCCTCGAAGCTGCAGCTTTCTGCTCGTAATGTCCGTCAGGAAACCCAAAAGCTCGAAGAACTGCTCGGCCTGCAAAATGTGACCGTGGCAGGCGTCCCCTCGGACTCCCGCGTCGCCTCTGTCATTGTCGACGCAGACTACCAGATGAAGCTGATCGGTATCGGTCGACGCGATGGCGCTGCCGGAATGAAAAGCTACTTCGAACTGGCCGGTCGTGAAGAACGCCGTGGCGCCGCAATGGACGCACTGCGGTGGTGGATGACGGTCGGCTACGACGCCATTCGGGTCGCTCCCGATCGTCGCTCCTTCGAATTCACCGGACGATCTGTCCGCTGCCAGGCTGAAAATCAGCTGGTTAAAGCCGATGGAAGCCGCACTGCAACCGGGAAAGCCGACGGTGCCAACGCCGAATTCGCCAGACTGTTCACTGAACATCTGCCACAGCTCGCCGAAAAGGACGTCGTCTTCGCTGATCTGCAGAATATCTTCGACCTGGCACTCGCTTCAGCCATGATCAATACCATGGACCTGGATCGCCAGGCTGGCTGGCAGCCAGCGGTGTTCACCACCTCAGCCGCTTTCGAAACTCAGTCCGTTGAAGTCCCCCAGGAACTGATGACCGCAGCCGCTTCACGAGCATATCGTGATGGCAGCATCGTGGTGCAGGTGGCTGGCGGTATCAAAGTCGATCTGCGTGATGTGATCAGCAACCCGCAAACCTTCACAACGGCCCCGGAAGTCTCCACACAGGCTCGCAATGCCAGCCCCGTCGGTCAGACCGGTCGCTGGTGGTGGGATGCCGCTGTGCGTTAATCGACAGCCGCCATGAACTGATCACAGAACTCACAACTTCACAGGCCGGAGCCGGCAACGGTTCCGGCCTGTTGCTTTTCCCGGTCCTGCCTGCTCCACCAGAACCCATCTGCAGTCAGCTGAAGTGCGCGAGCACAGATTCGCGATTCGGATTCCGGATCACACCACGCTCGGTAATCAGCGCGTAAATCAGCTCAGCAGGTGTCACGTCAAATGCCGGATTATAAACACTCACACCGGCCGGCACGGTCCGTCGCCCGAACCCGGTCGTGATCTCCTCCGCATTCCGCTGCTCAATCGGAATTCCCGCACCCGTCTCAAGACTCAAATCAAAAGTGCTGGAAGGAGCAGCCACGCAGAACGGAATTCCATGATGTTTCGCCAGCACTGCCACTCCGTACGTGCCAATCTTGTTGGCTGCATCACCGTTGGCAGCAATCCGATCGGCTCCGACAATCACCAGGTCCACGCGGCCTTCACGCATCACCTGAGCCGCCATATTGTCACAGATCACCGTCACCGGGATGCCTCGCTGCTGCAGCTCCCACGCCGTCAGCCTGGCCCCCTGTAACAGGGGACGAGTTTCATCGGCAAAAACATGCAGGCTCTTTCCGGCTCGCACGGCGGAAAAAATGACAGACAGTGCCGTACCGTCACCCGCAGTTGCCAGCCCGCCCGCATTGCAGTGCGTCAGAACACTCATGCCGGTTTGCAGCAACTGCGATCCGTGCTTGCCAATCGCCAGACACATGTCGCGATCTTCAGCATCAATGCAGCGAGCCTCGGACAGTAAATGATCATGAAGTTCAGCAGAACTGCAGGCCGGCAACAGCTCGATACTTCGCTGCATCCGGTCCAAAGCCCAGAACAGATTCACAGCCGTGGGCCTGCTGCCCGCCAGAAACTGACAGCAGTCACTGAGCCCGGACCGAAACCGTTCTGTCGTTTCCTGTCGCAGTCCCTGCAGCGCCAGTACGACGCCGTAAGCAGCCGAGACACCAATGGCCGGTGCCCCCCGGACACGCAGCACACGAATCGCTTCCCACACCTGCTGCACCGTACGGCAGTCAATCTCACGATACTCCTCAGGCAACAGCGTCTGGTCAATCAAATGCAAACTGCCTGTCGCTGCATCACCAGCCCACCGCAATGTTTCGTACTCAGCCATTCCCGCGTTCTTTCCACTCTGACAATCAGCCATCAGTCAAATCGTTGCTTCGAAAGAAACTGCACGGGCAACGACGTCCGGCCATCCATAACCAGGTCGGCCGCAGCTGCTCCCAAAACGGGAGTAAACTTAAAACCGTGACCAGAGAAACCTGCGGCTGTCACCAAAGGATACTCAGGATGACGATCAAACAGGAAATGCCCGTCCGGACTCATGGAGTACAAACACACGGCTGATGCACACGAATCCGCCTGCAGCCCGCGCAGGCAGCTGGCGGCAAAAGCATCCACCGGAGCCTGATCCGCAGGACGGATCTGCCGGTCCACCACAGATGCTTCGGACACCGCATCTCCACCCGTGTGCTCACCAACCTTCACCCGCTGGCCATCCACTGCCGGCAGCCCGTAAAACTGCCCGCCCGGCAGATCAATCAGGAAGATCGGCGTCCGCCATCGATCCGCCCACGCTGCCGACTGCAGCGGATACCAGAACAGTGTCTTTCGCCTGACGGTAATCAGAGACCTGTATTCAGGCAACAGCTGCGAAGTCCACGGCCCGCATGTCATCACCGCCGCGCCCGCCACATAACGCCCGCCTGTCGTTTCAACCTCCACGGAACTCGGAGTACATCGCAGTCCCACGACTCGCTCGTCGCTCCTGACAACCGCTCCGCACGCTCGCGCACACTGCAGCATCGCGCCCACACATCGTTCCACCCACAAATAACCGGCAGTCGACTCCACCGTAACCTCATGATCCTCCGGCAAACACAGCACCGGATACTCACGACAGGCCTCCACCGCACTCAGATTGCGGATCTGCAGCCCGTGCTCAAGAGCGGCCAGGCGAGCCCCGGCGATCACTTCCGAATGGGCTGCACCGCTGAGCACCAGATCACAGCGCTGCAGCAGAGACAAACCGGACTCAGCTTCCACCTGCTGCCACAAATCCCACGAACGATGCAGCAGCGGCACATAATCCGGATGCTCAAAATACGCCTTCCGAATAATCCGCGTCTCGCCGTGCGAACTGCCAAGACTGTGCGGAGGATTGTGCTGGTCCAGACCCAGCACCTTCAGACCACGCCGACTCAGCTCTCGCAGCGTTGCCGAGCCGAACCCGCCGCAGCCAATCACAATCACATCCCACGACATATGCACAGCCCGCATTCAGATCCGCAGAAATATCTTCTGCCGGTACAGCCAGAGCAGAAACAGCCAGTACACCGCAAAGGTGGCCGCCGGCAACGTTATCGGTCCGTACCACAGAGGATCCAGAGCCCTCGGACCAAACACATTCTCAAGGACACCCGTGAAATGCACCCGCACGACCTGCTCACGCACCCAGCCGCTGATCGTCTGGCCCAGCATGTAAGTCAGAATCGAATTGGTTCCCACAACCACCAGCGGAAATGCCAGAATCCGCAGCGGCAAAATATCAAACAGCAGATAGAACACGGCCAGCATCGCGATTACGTATCCGCCACTGAACAGCACCCACGAAGGCGTCCAGATTCGCTTCACAATCGGACAAACAGTCTGATGCGCCGCCACACCCAGCACAAAACAGCCGACAGCCAGCACCAGCAGCAGCCCCAGTTTTTCCATGGCTGTTCGCTGATTACTGAACAGCAGCTGCCCGCAGATAATCCCCAGCAGCGTGGTGCCAATTGAAGGAATGAAATTCAAGGTCGTGTAACCACCGCGATTCGGCTCGTAAGGATCTGTATTCGAAAAGAACCACTGCCGGTACCACGCCGGCTGCTGCGGTTCGGCGGCTGCAGCCGACTTCCCGGACTCAGCAGCAGCGTCAGCGGGTGCCGCTGACGGCTCTGTTGCCGTTGGCCCGGTCTGCTGCGGCGTCTCCTGCTGGGCCGGAAAATCAGCGGGCAGCGGGGGAGTATCCTCAAGAACTGCAGGCGCCGGCGCAGGAGCAGTCTGCGGCTGTCCTGGCGGCTCCTGAACAGTCGGCAGCACTGCCAGACGCCATGGAGCAAAACGAATCCGCGGCCGAACCGGATTTGCAGCCTGAACCGGCACGTCCGCTGCAGACTCCGGCGACTTCTCACACCGCAGCCGCGGCAGCAGCCACTGGTCGAACAAGAAGGCTGCATTGCCGTTCTTCGACCACGCAGCCATTGATCCCGTAAAGACCTCTGTCTCCTCCTCTTTCTCTGCCTGCACGGCATTGACCGAGGAAAAATCATAATCGGCCGGCGGTGGATTCAGACGAAACCAGCCCCAGTAGCCAGTCAAAATAATCGCCAGCGCAGCAAACTGCACAGCCACTCGTCGATTGAGCAGCAGCCAGGCAAAGAAGTATCCCAGACCAATCTGGCACAGCACGTTGGGAAAGATCCAGTTTGTGCGATCTTTACCCATTGAAGATAAAAAGACACCAATCAGCACCAGGATCACCGAGCGTCCCAAAGCATGACCGGCTCGACGCAGCCAGCCATGCCCGCGAGCTTCACGACGCGCGTACGAATACGGCATCGAAACACCAACCATGAACATAAATGCCGGCTGGATCAGATCCCAGAACGACACCATCCAGTTGTTGCGGATGCTGACCCATGCCGGATGATCAAAATGAAATCCCACCTGCTTCCAAAATGCTCGGTCATACTGCTGCCAGACAGGTGCTGACTCACTGATCTTCGAAAACGCCAGCAGCCCAAATCCTCCCGCCGCCAGCATCATCATGATGAAGCCCCGAAAGGCGTCCAGCGATACCAGACGTTCTGCGGCAGGCGTCGAGGCCGAGCGATCCTGCAGACGGCCCGGACGCTGACGACGCGGAGGCTCAGCGACAGATCCGCTGCCCGCTCGCTCAGCGCCCCCGGACACCGCCCCATTACCCCCGAGATCCTCAATCCGCTTCGATACCGCACTCGCAGGTTTCCCCGCAGAATTCTGCGGCTGACCGCCTGCCGCCAATGACAACCTTGGAGCCTCCGTCAGATCCGGCCCCCCCGGATGGTCCTCCAAAGACAGTACATATTTGACAACCCGCAGGCGATCCATTCGCGTCCGCATAGAGGCTCCTTCGTTCAGAGGACACAACAGGAAACCCAGTGACCTGCACGCTGACGCCGGCTGCTTCCTTGCTGCGTCCGCCCGCCGGATTCCACGGGCAACAGACCACCTGAACCAGCAATTCTTGCCGATTTGGACTTTCGGATCAATTGCAGACTGCAACCCGCAGCGATGCACCATGGAACCTCCGAACGGCTCTGGCCACCCCGCACCCGCAACCGACCGGGCTCCTCCGACTACCGCACCTACCCGAAATCTTAACAAACATGAACGTTTTCAGACCTGTTTTCGCACTTCCATCCCCAAATTGTGAATCCGCCCAACAGATTAACAATCGCTTAACAATTGCAGCTGAAAACACAGCCATGGAAGCAAAAGGGCACATCGAGGGCAATTTCGTGAAGGTTCAAACACTCGTTATCAGCTGCCTGCTGGGGCTGCTCGCCGGATGCGGCAAGCCGCCGGCGGATGTGCCAACAGTACCCATTCACCCTGTCAGCGGAATCGTCACACTGGACGGCAAAGCCATCGAAGGAGCCCGCCTGACTCTGATCAGCCTCCAGGGGCAGCAGCCAGGAGACATCACTCCCAACGGCATCTCCGATGCCGAGGGCAAGTTTCAGATTTCGACGTATTCTGTCGGCGATGGTGCCCCGGATGGTGCCTACGCCATCACCGTCTCGTGGCCCGAGATTCGTAACGCAGGCAGCAGCGAGCCCGAATATGGCAAGGAACGTCTGCCCAAAAAATACCAGCAGTCCGAGCAGTCGGGGTTTGTAGTCACAGTGAGTGAGGATCTGCTGGAACCGCTGAATCTGGAACTGAAGAGCAAATAGGGCGATCCGGTTTGGATCATGGTGGAAAACATTTGTTTTGTGATTGTCACCTCGGGGTGGAGGTGGCAGGAAATTTTTTCAGGGAGTGCGAAGTCCATGGTGAAGTTGTCTGAACGGAAGATGCGAGGATTCACGCTGATCGAGCTGCTGGTGGTGATTGCCATCATCGCCATTCTTGTCGCGCTGCTGTTGCCTGCAGTGCAGCAGGCGCGCGAAGCCGCTCGCCGCACACAGTGCAAAAACAACCTTAAGCAGCTGGGACTGGCGCTGCACAACTATGAAAGCACTTACGGGATGTTCCCCCCCAGTCGTATCACGCTGAGTAATCCGACGTTTCAGATTTCCTGGAACACAATGATCCTGCCGTACATTGAACAGGACAACGCTTACCGTCAGTACAACACGAATGTCAACTGGTTCAACGCAGTCAATGATCCGGTCACAACGATCCAGTTGCCGGGCTTTGTCTGCCCCTCAACACCAGGCAGCCGGCCACTGCCCACCGTCACGCTGTATACCGCCATTTCCGGGGGTACTCGCACAAATCAGCCGGTTTGGGGCTACAATGACTACGGTTCCATCAATGCCGTTCGTAATGCATTCATCGTGATGGCCGGCCTGCCTTCAATTGGCACAAAGGACGCCATGGGCGCCATGGGGCGTGGTCCGGGCGGCACAAAAATTCGGGACATCACCGACGGTACCTCCAACACTTTGCTGATCGGCGAAGGTGCAGGTCGTCCACGACAGTACATCGGTCGTCAGCCGGGCCTGAATCCGCGAGTCGGCAATGTGGCTTTCGGTACTCAGTTCACGGCCGACGGCTGGGGCTGGGCCGATATCAACAACGGATTCAGCATTGACGGATCCAACACAGCCGGCCTGCAGAACGACACCAGCAGCAGCGGTGCCACCACCATCGTCGGACGCTGCACCATGAACTGCACCAACGACAGCGAATTCTACTCGTTCCACACAGGCGGTATCCAGACGGTGCTGGCTGACGGCTCAGTTCGCTTCCTGTCGGAAAACATGTCCGCTGCAGTGCTGGCAGGTGCCATTACTCTGCAGGGCGGCGAAGTCATCGGCGAATTCTGATCTCCAGCCGCGGACTCCTGCGTCCGCAGTGTTATTCGATCAGCAACAAGAGGGCTCCGAGTTTTCTCGGAGCCCTCTTCGTTTGTTCCTGTTGTCGCCGACTTCACTGCAGGCTGGCTGTCGCCTGCTCACATGTGGCAAACAACGGGATGACCTGATCCAGGCCCGCAATCGAAAATGCTGTCGAACCAAAACTGTTCAGGCCGCACAGTGCCAGCTCGCCCTGACGGGACCGCAGAGCCTTCTGCAGCAGCACGCAGCGTCCCAAAAACGCTGATCCGATGAATCGCACGTTTACCAGATCCAGGACGAGCAGCGGAGGCTCAAGCGTCCGGGCAACTTCCACAGACAGACCAGCAGCATCCAGATCGTTTTCGAACAGACTGGCAAACTGTTCACCAGGACGCAGTACTGTAACCGACCGTAGTCCCGAAACACCCTCTTCACTGGTCATGCTGTGCATCCACTGTCAGCGCTGATTAAAGTGCCATGATCCCCCGCTGATCAGGGATTATCGCAAAACCCCGATTTTGATCAATTGAATTCAGAACCGTCCGCAAAGTTGCAGCAATTGTGCGGAAATGCGAGATTCTGGATTACGGGTACGAATTTCCAGTTCTCTGCGTTTTCTCAATCGGCCTGTCCCATGAGTTCAGCACAAAAACCGAAGGTGGTCGTCGTCACCGGCGTCTCACGTGGCCTCGGACAAGCCATGGTTCGCAGATTCTGCCAGGCCGGACACAAAGTCTGCGGATGTGCTCGCAGTGCCGAACTGCTGGCACTGCTGCAGGAACAGGCGGGCAGCAATTGCCTGCTGCAGCAGGTCGACGTTGCGGACCCTGCAGCAGTCGCTGCCTGGGCCGCAGCCGTCATTGAAGCCGTCGGACCTCCGGATCTGCTGCTCAATAATGCCGCGGTGATCAACGCCAATCGCAGTCTGTGGGAGGTCACTGACCGCGAATTTCGACAACTGATCGATGTGAACGTCAACGGGGTCTTCCATGTCCTGCGGGCCTTCCTGCCGGCCATGGTCAAACGCCGCCGCGGGGTGATCGTCAACTTCAGCTCCGGCTGGGGACGTTCCGTCTCCGCTCAGGTCGCTCCCTATTGCGCATCAAAATGGGCCATCGAAGGACTCACGCAGGCTCTGGCAGAGGAATTGCCCTCGGGTATGTGCGCCGTCCCGCTCAACCCCGGTGTCATCAATACTGAGATGCTTAGAAGCTGCTTCGGCAGCGGTGCCGCCTACTACCCGGAAGCCGACGAATGGGCTGAACGGGCTGTTCCATTCCTGCTGGGAATCACGGAAGACCACAACGGCATGCCCCTCACCGTACCCGGCTGAAGATGCACGTTCCTGCGAAACCACCGCTCATACTCTCGCAGGTCCTTGCACGATTGATTCTCCCTGATATTGTTCGCCGCTGCCCACACCTGATATCCACAGCACGGAACTGATTCCCATGAGCCAACTGAACAAGTACAGCAGCAAAATTACTCAGCCCGCCTCCCAGGGCGCTTCACAGGCCATGCTCTACGCCACCGGCATGTCGGCCGAAGACATGAACAAGGCCCAGATCGGAATCACCAGCGTCTGGTACGAAGGCAATCCCTGCAATATGCACCTCGGCGATCTCGCCGCACGTGTGCGTGAAGGGGTGCAGGCTGCCGGGCTCGTCGGAATGCGTTTCAACACCATCGGTGTCAGCGATGGCATCTCAATGGGAACCGACGGTATGTCGTTTTCCCTGCAGTCACGTGACCTCATCGCAGACTCGATCGAAACCGTCATGTCGGCTCAGTGGTACGACGCCAACATTTCCCTGCCCGGCTGTGACAAAAACATGCCAGGCTGCCTGATCGCCATGGCTCGCCTCAATCGTCCGTCGCTCATGATTTACGGCGGTACAATTCGCCCTGGCTGCAGCCCCAAAGGCGACAAGCTGGACATCGTTTCAGCATTCCAGTCCTACGGCGAATACATCAGCGGGCGAATTTCTGAAGACGAGCGCGCCGGAATTGTCCGTAAAAGCTGTCCCGGCGCAGGGGCCTGCGGCGGCATGTACACAGCCAACACCATGGCATCGGCCATCGAAGCCATGGGCATGACGCTGCCGTACAGCTCGTCGATCCCGGCCGAGGATCCAGCCAAACTGGAAGAATGTTTCCAGGCCGGTGCAGCCATCCGCAATCTGCTGGAACTGGATCTCAAACCCCGCGACATCATGACTCGCGCGGCCTTCGAAAACGCCATGGTTCTGATCATGGTTACCGGGGGCTCAACCAACGCGGTGCTGCACCTCATTGCAATGGCTCGCGCAGCGGGCGTGGCCCTCACAATTGACGACTTCCAGACCGTCAGTGACCGCATCCCGTACCTGGCCGACCTGAAGCCCAGCGGCAAGTACGTGATGGAAGATCTGCATTACATCGGCGGAACACCCGCGGTGCTCAAATACCTGCTGGAAAAGGGCCTCATCGACGGCAGCTGTATGACGGTCACCGGGAAAACTCTGGCAGAAAATCTCCGCAGCCTGCCCGGCCTGAAACAGGGTCAGCAGATCATTCGACCGCTGGAAAACCCCATCAAGGAAACCGGTCACATCCGCATCATGCGCGGCAATGTTTGCCCGGACGGCGCAGTGGCAAAGATTACCGGCAAGGAAGGCCTGGTGTTTTCCGGCCCGGCTCGCTGCTTCGACTCGGAAGAACTGATGCTGCGAGGTCTTGAGCAGGGACGGATCCAGAAGGGTGACGTTGTCGTGATTCGGTACGAGGGTCCTCAGGGTGGCCCCGGCATGCCGGAAATGCTGACACCGACCTCCGCCATTATGGGTGCCGGCCTCGGATCAGACGTAGCCCTGCTGACTGATGGCCGCTTCAGCGGTGGCTCGCACGGGTTTATCGTCGGCCATATTACGCCGGAAGCCCAGGTGGGTGGAGTTTTGGCGTTGCTGCAGGACGGCGACAGCGTCACGATCGACGCGGAAAAGAACGAAATCAACGTGGCTCTGACGGCCGACCAGCTGGCGGCTCGCAAAGCCACCTTTGTGGCTCCCCCCTTCAAAGCCACCCGCGGAACACTCGCAAAATACATTCGTCTCGTAAAATCAGCCTCTGAGGGCTGCGTTACAGACGAATCCTGATTATACTCCGGTCGGATACGGGACTGAGGCGGCACCCACCTGCATTACGCCGACTGCCACGTGTTTTCCTGACTTCATTTGTTCGGGCTGACTCGCGGAATTCTGTTTAAAGGGTGGCACGTCGTGCTTGCAGGCAATCTCGAAGAATCTATCGGATTTGTTTCTCATCATTCCGAACAGCATGCTCAGGCGATGCGGACCAGTCTGCATAGCTACATTGTGCTGAAACTGCTGGCCAATGGCCTGCCGGTTCCGCCGCGGTTTGAGGACCATGATCGTCTGGGCGCCCCGCGGCTGCTCAGCACCTATCATCATCGCCTCAAGCGGCTGGATTCCATTCATTGCCCCGCAGATGCTCGAATTGAGGCCTTCCTGCGACGATATTTCGATCGCGTCAAAGGCTGCAGCTCGCTCCGATTGCCCGACCTTACCGTCATCCTTGATCGCCACGGAATTGCCCGCGAACTGTCGCTCCCTCACGATGGTGACGAATACACAAATCGGTTTGGGTCTTCCTACCGCGTCCGCAACGGTGTTCTGCACAACCCCGCCAACGATCGACGCACCACTGAAGGCACGTTCCACGTCACCGAGGGCGGCCTGCCGGTTCCTCGCGACAAGAAAGCAGTTCCGCGGATCGCCTTCGCGGCTTTGTTCCGCCACGCCATGAATCCTCCCAGGGAACTGCTGCAACTGCCCTTCAGCAGCCGCGAAAATCAGCCCGCCGAAGGATTTGTTTCGCTGCTTATTCGTCCTGTGCTCTGCCCGGAAGTGCGCGGCTGGTGCGAAGAACAATCCATGGAGATTCGTTTTTTCGCCCCCGGAGCACTCGTCAGCAACCTGGATTTCGTTGAGTCGATCTTTGGCAACGCCGGCGATCCCTTTCTGCCAGCCAACGACGCAGCGCTGGACGTGCACCACTGGAGCGGCCACACAGGCTGCGTCATCGTCGCCCCGCACCTCGTTGATGTCCTCAAGAAGGACCTCGGACTGCCGCATTACGACGACGCGACCGAACGACAGCGTCAGGACGGAATGTGCTGGAAAACTGAGGATGAAAAATACAACGAAGGTCAGCCGTTCAAACTGACCTGCCGCGATGAAGAAGGCGTGATTGTCACGCTGATTGCCGACAACTACTACGGCTACTGCAAAAAGGAAGTCAAAACGCAGCTCAGCTATGCCGCCAACCTGGCTGGTCTGGTTGAGGAAGAGCATGCAGGAGGCGCCATGGCCTTCGCCAGCTTTAACCTGGGTGAGGAATTCAACGCCGACAGCAAACGCTACAACAATCGCACGTTTGCCGATGTCGCCCGCGACTATCACTCGTTCATCGATATCCAGCCGGAAGGCTACGGCATCGATCGCCTGCATTCCAATGTCATCTACGTTTCCGAAAATGCTCGTTTTCGTGTGTCCGACCAGCGAATTTCATGGTTCTACAACAGCCAGCTGCAGCAGATTCCGCTCCGCCCCGGGTTCATCTATATCACTCCCTCCGGCTACAAAGTGCGACTGGAAAAACATCCTGCCGCACCGTCGTGGCGTCTGATCGGTACTCTGTTCGAAGGTGTCTTCTGCCATAAACCCTGCACCGTCAGCGGCGGCGGCAAAAGCGAAATCAGCAAATCCATCGGCGACTACCTGCTGCACGGGCCTGTATTTGTTGCCGACGCGGCAAGAGACCTCGATCTCGTTCAGCAGATCTTTGATCGGGATTACTCGGATCGCTGGCGTCCCGACGGCACAGTGCACCCGGATTACACACGCGCATCCAGTCGCCGCATTATGGATCCTTCAAGATCGCTGGGCAGCGTCATCAAGCTGCTGACGCCCTCGACGGATTATACCGATGAATACAACGCCTGGCTCGCCGGTATTCCCGACCACATTTACGCCATCGTCTTCGTCATCAAACGCATGCATATCGGCGAAGAAGCCGACTGGCGCAAATGCTTCTCTGTCGATATCGTCAACGGAACGGCCGGACACGAACTGAAGTACGGTGAACGCAAACTGGTGGGAACCTACCTGCGAGTCGGCCTGCTGGGTGAAAACACCTGGCGAACCTACAAACTTCGCCAGGACTTTGCACCGGCTCAAAAAGTGCAGACTGAAGACGACATCAGCGTGTCTGTGATCGTTCCGCGGCGCAGTCTGCAGCACCTCGGAAATGTGCTGACTGAAGAGGTCAGCTACAAGTTCGTGCAAAACTGCGAATACCGACTGTTCCAGCGGCCCGATGATGCGATCCACCGCGGACTTGATCGACAGACCGAGGCTGACCTGGCCCGTGCTGATAACTTCATTGTCAACTTTGAACCGCTGGCACGCAGCCAGGTTTCAGAGATTATCGATCGTCCGGTCGATCTCAGCCAGTTCACTCAGCCGATGCAGAAGCTGCTGCAGGAAATGCTCAACACCAATGACAGCTACGTGGTCTGCTCCAACACACCCAGGCTGGTCAACGGTGCTCCCAGCAAAAATCCTCGATACCTGCAGCCACGCCCCGACCTGATCAATCCCGTCAACAAGTACATTGGTGAAATCGGCATCCGCCTTTCAAGAGCCGTTCCAGCTGACAAACCTGTACACTCGCCAGTCCAGGCTGTGCTCATCGGCCGACGCAATAATCCGCCGGAAACAGCCAAAGGCATCCGTCCGCTCTCGGTCTACAACCCGATTCATTATCAGGAGCTGCCGGAACTGTTCATGGACTTCATCAGTGCCTTGTCCGGTAAAAGCCCGTCGACGACGGGAGCCGGCAGTGAAGGCGCCCTGACAAAAGGCCCTTTCAACTGCCTCAGACCAGTCACAGATCTGAATAACGCACTCGTCAGCTATCTGCTCACCGAGCTTGACGGTTTTTCTACTCCCGCCGGCCATATCGGCCCGCATGTGCGAGTGGATCATGACGTCAGCCTGCTGATTCCGGAAATCTGGTGTCGCCTCAGCCCGACCGAACGTTCTGCGAAGTTCCTGATTTCCCAGCAGCTGCTGCAGAAGCTTGAAGACTTCCAGCATGACGGTCGACTGATTCCCGCCAGCCGGCTGGGCTGGCGAATCACACCGCGCTTTATCCGACACTTTGGTGGTCGCGTCTTCGACAACCCAAACAAAGTGTTCGATGATGCAATTCTGTGCCCGGAAACGCAGGATCCGGCGGCCTTTGCGGATGGCATCCTGTTCATCGCCGAAGCCCAGACCAGAATCGCTCAGCGTTACTTCGAAGATGGCTCGGTTGAACTGGCCTGCCCGCCGCTGAAGGCTCTGCTGCACATTATGGCACACGGCCACTGGGAAGGTCTGACGGTTCATGATCCTGCCATCCGCAGTATGTTCACGCTGGAAGCCATGCTGCAGTCAGAATGGTATCAGCAGCGACTGCAGCTGCTTCAGGAACGTGAACAAACGCTTTGGCAGCGGCATGTGCAGTCCCTCGATACGTTCCTGAACAGCAGCGAGTATTCGGAAGAGAAGGAGCATCTGGATATTGTCGGTCGACTGGACTTTGCCCGACAGATGCTCGCAAAAGTCTCAACTGCCGAGTACCTTACTGAGCTGTCGGGAACTCTGGGAGCTGACCGGCTCTGAATCTCGTTCTGCCCGACAAACAACTTCAAGACTGATGCCATGGCGCTGATACCGCTTATCGACTCCACTGAACTGCCTCCCGGAACCTGTCGAGAGGTGGTTGCAGCGGGGCGCGTCTTCGCGGTGTATAATGTTGATGGACAATTCCACGCACTTGACGGTGTCTGTCCACATGCGGGTGGCCCGCTGGGCAAGGGGACTCTGCGCGGTTCAGTGGTTACCTGCCCGTGGCATGGCTGGCAGTTCAACGTCGCAACCGGCCAGCATTGTCTCAACGCCCGCGTCTGTGCAGCCTCGTTCCCCACACAACTGCAGAACGGGCAGATTTGTGTCCAGCTCGACTAATTCCGGAAGACCTCCAAATGCTGCGAAATCCGGATTTGTCGTGGACAGCACTGGCGGGCTTTTCCCGGTCCATGGCCAGGCTGCTTGAAGCCGGAGTCGAAATTCGCAAATCACTGCAGACTTCGGGGAAGCAATCCAGTGACCGGCGACTCGCGCCCGCTGTCGAACAGCTCAAACATCGCATCTCCGGCGGTGACTCGCTGGCAGACGCCATCAAATCACAGCAGCCGCTGTTCCCGGATCTGTACTGTGCTTTGGTTGACGTCGGTGAACAGACCGGGCATCTGCCCGAGGTCTTTGAATCTCTCGCCAAATATTTCGAAGATCGACTGTTGCTGCAGCGAGAATTTCGCTCCTCCGCAGCGTGGCCCGTCATTCAGCTGATCGCCGCAGTCTGCATCATCGGACTGCTCATTTTTATCCTTGGCATACTTCCGCCCGCAGGCAAGGACGGCAAGCCGTTCGATGTCACTGGGCTGGGACTGGCCGGCACGTCCGGTGCGCTCACCTGGATCGGTGGCTGGGCGGCCATCGCGACAGGCCTGATCCTGCTTTGGAAATACTCTCGCAACAGCTTTGCCGGCCAGCAGATGCTGGACCCCTGGCTGATTCAGATTCCAGTGCTGGGCACCTGCCTGCAGTCCTTCGCCATCGCCCGCTTTGCCTGGTGCTTTGCTCTGACCCAGAAAGCCGGGATGTCGATTCGACCATCGCTGGAATGCAGCCTGCAGGCCGCGGGCAACGGGGCCTTTCTGGCTGCGGGTCCCGGCATCTGGCGAAG
Organism: Planctomycetaceae bacterium; assembly: GCA_046075365.1. Classification (GTDB taxonomy): domain Bacteria; phylum Planctomycetota; class Planctomycetia; order Planctomycetales; family Planctomycetaceae; genus SXXK01. The sequence continues at coordinate 13,275 of JBJTPZ010000305.1, read as the reverse complement.
CGTCTCCGAAGGCGAGACGCTGACCGACGCACTGTCTCGTTCCGGCCTGTTCACCACCGAATTTCTACAGATCGTAGCCACTGCCGAGGATTCCGGTACTGTGCCCGAACAGCTGGACCGGCTAAGCCTGATGTTTCATGACGAAGCGCGACGCAGCCTGGCCAGACTGACAAAAGCACTGTCCGGGCTGGTCTGGTTCGTCACCGCCGGCCTGATCGTCTACTTCATCTTCCGAATTGCAATGATCTATGTGGGCATTTTGAACGACGCCGTCGGCATGGCCGGCTGAAGATTGTTCATTCTCGTGGCAGCAGATCCGGCCCTTTTCCGGTTGTCTTTTCGTAGCCGCTGCTGGTGCGCACGTATTTTGTCAGGCCGCGTTTGGCGAGGTTACGGTCACTGAGCAATTGTTTAACGCGGAGCGGTGACCACGTGCCGGCAATAAACGGAGCACAGATCAGACGCCGCACCGGCAGCCCCGTTTCCGGATGCTGTGTCAGCGGCGGATCATGGACACTTTGCTCGACCTCAAATACATCCCCGATCGCTTCATCATCGTCTGCGGACAGCACCACACCATAAACGTATGTCGGCATCGGTTGTCAAACTCCTGGGAATGTGGTCAGTCTGTGCAGCAGGAAATGGAATTCGAACGCAGGTTCACATCCGGGCCTGATCAGGCCCGGATTGTGGCAACGCCCCGCAGAATCCTGAAAAACACAGGGAATTACCCGAGTCCGTAAAATAATGGCCCCGGCTCAGCGGGCGATCTGGACACAAACTAACGCCTCTGCCCGGAACAGCCCGGGCTATTTTTCATGATCCGCAGAAAAATTCCAGATTCCTGATCCGGCGTTCCTCGGCTCTGCCATTCAGAAGAACAGGGCCACGGTCAGTGCTTCGCTGCAGTGGCAGACCATCAGCGCAATGGCAAACCGGAGTTACTGGAATGTGTACTCACACACTGTTTTTTGAACGCGTTCTGACGTTTCGCAAACAGCTGCTGGACTGGCTGACTCGCCGTATGCACCCGCTGCTCCGGCGGCGGCTTGATGCCGAGGACCTGTTGTCTGATGTGGCGAACCGCTGCCCCAAAAATGTCGGAGAATTACTGCAGCTTTCACCGCAGCGATTCTACTGCTGGCTGCGCAAGGCGACTTATCGACGACTGACTACCCAGCACCGCCGCCATCTCGATTCACACAAACGCAGCGTCTGGCGCGAACTGCGAGCAACTACATCGAACCTCAAGGATCAGCAGTTCGACTGTGCGGGTAATCCTGCCGAGTCACCGGAACGGCAGGTTCTGAGTACCGAACGCCGTGATCTGCTGGAAGCTGCAATGCATCGGCTGCCGCCGCTTGACTGCAAAATTCTGCGGCTGCGTTATCTGGAATCGCTGAGCCTCGAAGAAGTGGCACCAATGCTGGGTCTTTCCACAGAAACCTGTCGCAAACGCATCCAGCGGGCAACTGGCAAACTGGCGCGACTGCTGCCTCCTTCACTGGGAATCTGAAAGCACGTTCCGCGGCGATGGCCGAGACTTGCAGTGCTGCTTACCGGCGGCATGGATTGCGAGCTCAACCATTCGCCGGCGTCAGATCGGGGTGCAGAGACAATCGTCACTTTGCAAATTCCGAGCGATTTCATTCATCGCTGTCAGCCGATGTGCCGTTTGCCGCAGAAGCATCCAAAAACGCTGCCGTTGCCAATTTCACTTGTCACCGCGCAGGCACTTCGCGATACCCCGAATCGCCTTAATGATCGTGTCGATCTGCGTCCGTGTCTTTCCCGTTTCCTTAGCAATCTCCGGAACACTTTTTCCCTCCAGTAACCCCCGAAAGACTTTGCCATACAAATCCGGGTCCGGGGACCCGGCCTCGATCCGCTCCAGCAGCTTTTCCAGCAAATCACGCACATCCACGCGTTCTTCCAGACTGGCAGCTGTGGAATCATCAAGACACCCATGCAGACCGCCAGACTGACTGCCGTCCGGTGCCGGCTGGTCCAGCGATACTCGCGGACGATCCGCACCACGTGCCAGGGCCTTGCGACGAAAATCCCGTGCCTTCTCCGCCACAATCAGGCGCAAGAGCCCAAACAGACGCTCACGACTGTCGACACCCTCCAGACGACCACCACGAGCACGCTTCGTCAGCTCGCTCATCGCCTCCTGCACCACTGCCTCAGGAGTATCCAGTTCCGCACCGGTCGTTCCGAGCTTTCCGTACGCTGCCGCCATCAGCATGCGATAGGTTGCATCCGCATACAAACGCTGCAGCAGGCGAGACAACTCCCACATGTCCCCCTGACGAACATTCAAAATCATCTCCGTCACGGAATGAGACGAACGATCCTCACTGCCATCTGCGGCACTCGCTGCTTTCCCGGTCATACCACGAATCCTCGCACTTCTGAGCTAAAAAAACACCCACCTGTTCGCAGGCCCGCACGGGTGATGAGTCTAAATCGTCTGGTCTGTAAATGAAACTACTGGAGGGAAGTTGAGGATCAGCAGCAACAGTCCAGCTGATCCTCCCTCCCCTCCCAATACCCATCCCGCCTCTCAGGCACTATTTTCCCTCGGCTCCGTCAGCCTCCCGTCCACGAAACTCGTTCTTTAATTCCTCCCACTCCCTGCCAAACGCCTTCCTGGCAGTAGCCCGGATCGCCTCAATGACATTCTCAACCAAAGTGCGACTGGCACCTGTTTCACGGCGAATATCCCGCAGCTCCCAGCCGTCCAGCATCAGTTCAAATACCCGCCCAGTCAGTGGATTGTCCGGGTATTCCTGCTCGCAACGCATCAGCAGCGTCTGCAGCAAATCAGCCAGTTCCCAGCGTTCCCGGTCCGAATCCGAATCCGGATCACTCAGTCCGCTGTGCATCCCGCCAATTGTGCTGCCGTCTGCAGCCCCCGGGTCCAGTGACACAAACTGCACGTCACCACCACGCATGGCTGCTTCGGCTCGCCGCCGAAAAGCGCGGGCGCGAGCCGCCACTATCAGACGCAGCAGCCCAAACAGACGCTCACGTCGGTCAACTGTTTCCAGACGGCCACGGCGAGCACGCTGGTAAAGCAACAGCATCGTCTCCTGCATCACATCTGCTTCATCCGCCTGTCGCGCACCCAGTGTTCCCAATCGGTGGTACGCCACTCGCGATAACTGCGCAAATTTCTGGTCCATATACAGACGACTCAGCAGTCGTTTCGTCAATTCATCACGCACCGAAGGTTCACCCGCCTGAATCTGCAACAGCAGCCTGCTGATGGAATTCATTGACGGGTCCTGACTGTCCTGACCGGTCGCTGTGGCACGCATTTTGAAGCTCCCATGCGGTATTCACGAAATTCACGAATCGAGGCCACCGACCGGTTTCCGATCGTGCTCACGGCCCCTGAAACCCTAAATGTCAAAGTCACCGGCAGTTGCAGGGCTTTTCGAAAAAAAGCATGAAAAAATTACCCGAATCGCAAAAAACAAGTGTTTTTCGCGATCCGGGGCTTACTGTTGACCAATTTTTGACGGCAGAAACGAAATCCACCGTTGCATGTTCAGCCCAGGCATCGCTCGGACTGACTTTTCTTTTCAGCATTTTTTTAACTGGCCTGCTCAGGCGGTCAGCGGCCAGGGCTGAGTGACGCCGATGATGCCAGACCGCAGCTGCAGAGACAACTGCTCCTCCGCCCTCTCACACTGCGGCTCCCCAACCGCATACTCCTCGACCGCACGCTGCGGTTCACTCACCCATCCCCGCCGACGACACACCGATCGCCGCCGGGGTGCGACACCACTCACGCAATGCGTTCCGCCGTCGGCGGATTCCACAGGCAAACTGGACTCCATTGCAGCGAACCCAACAGAAGTCTCCATGGCTCACAACTCCCGGTACTTTCCGCCCTCCTGGAAACCCGCTCTGCTGCACCGCAGCAGAATCCCGCAGGCCCCACGAATATGCAAATGGCACGACGCCGAACTCAAACTCGGGCATTCCCCGATTGTTCCTGAATTCAAAGGAATTAATGATCCCGGCGAACTTATCGCAGGACACACCACGTCAGGCTCCCAGCAGCCGGGAACGCCACCGGGCAAAGAATCCCGGCCGATCGACAACTGGCTTCTGCTCCACCGTTCCCACACTCAGATGCACAGGCCGAAGTGCGTTTCGCAGCTGAGTCAGTTCGTACACGGCAGCACCAGGCTCCGATGACCTCAGGTAACGCTCCGCATTGCGGATCCGCACCAACCCACTCTGCTGCACGTCCTCGGGAAAATCACTTTCCAGCAGAGACAGTTCCACCGCCTCCAGCTGCTGAACAGCCCGCTTGCCGTCCCCTCGCTTCAAAACCGCAAGACTGACATTGATCTGTGCCATGACTGGATTGCTGGACATCTGAGCCGTCTCCTGAAAAACGCCTGGATCAAAGATGACCCTGCTGCTGCACCACGGCAGATACCAGTCAGGGCCTCTAAAACATCAAATGTCAGAGCGTTCCTCAATTGCATCGCTTTTTTCACACTTTTCTGAAACTCGGCCCAAACAGTGGACTCGTCGGTCGCGAGCGATACCATACGCAGTCCTCAGCCAGTTCCCCTTTCCCCTGCTGCATTCTGCAAAAGGTTCCTGCGTGTCTCAGACTCCTGAATACGGCGGCCCGATCTCCCGCTTCATTACGCACCACTATCGCCACTTCAACGCCGCCGCACTCGTTGACGCGGCCAAAGGCTATAAGGCTCACCTGGATGCTGATGGCAAAATGATGGTGTGCCTTGCCGGCGCAATGAGCACCGCAGAACTCGGGCTGTCACTCGCCGAAATGATCCGCCAGGACAAAGTACACCTCATCTCCTGTACCGGAGCCAATCTCGAAGAAGACGTCTTCAACCTGGTGGCTCACGATTACTACGAACGTGTCCCCCACTACCGGCAGCTCAGCGCACAGGACGAACAGGCGCTGCTGGAACGACACATGAACCGCGTCACCGACACCTGTATCCCCGAGGGCGAAGCTATGCGGCGGATGGAATCCGCCATGCTGGAAGTCTGGACCAAAGCCGATCAGGCCGGACAGCGGTTCTTTCCTCACGAATTCTTCTACCAGGTACTGCTCAGCGGCAAATACAAAGAATTCTACCAGATCGACCCAAAGAACTCGTGGATGCTGGCCGCTGCTGAAAAGAACCTGCCGATCATCGTCCCCGGCTGGGAAGACGCTACGCTGGGCAACATGTACGCCGCTGCCGTCATTCGTGGCGACGTCAAAAATGTGCACACAGTCCGCACCGGCATCGAATACATGACCTGGCTGGCCGACTTCTATACTCGCACATCCGCCCGAAACTCCATCGGCATGTTCCAGATCGGTGGCGGCATCGCCGGTGACTTCCCCATCTGTGTGGTGCCAATGCTGCACCAGGACCTGCAGCGAGATCATGTGCCGCTGTGGGGCTACTTCGCTCAGATCAGCGATTCCACCACATCCTACGGCAGCTACTCAGGCGCTGTCCCCAACGAAAAAATCACCTGGGGCAAGCTGGGTGTAGAGACTCCAAAATTCATCGTAGAGTCCGATGCCACAATCGTGGCGCCGCTGATTTTCGCATACGTCCTCGGATGGTGAAACCACCAGCCTGCAGGCAAAAAATCTGCCGGTAACAGCCCGCCGACATTCGGTCAGGGCTTGCCGGCATTTTTCTTCGAAGCCGTCCAGCCTTTACCGCCCGTACGCGGAGACTGTGACTGCGAGGTGGCCGCTGCTGGTACGGAAACAGCCGCCGCGGGCGTCGCAGCTGCTGGCTTCGCGGGTTCCGCCGCTGGCAAAACCGTCCACGGCGCTGGCTGGCTCCCTGAGGTTTGCGGCGCTGCAGCCGGAGTGACGGCCTCCCCTCCGCTGACCGCTGGAATCGGCTTCCATGTCGCCGGAAGCACTCCCGACTGGACAGGATTAAGAGTCGGAACCGCCGGCTTTGGTCGAGGCACCATGCTCTGCACTGCCTGGCTGCCGGGAACAACATGCTGTGACCCCGGCTGGACTGCCGGCTGTGTTGCCTGAGGAACTGCAGGCGACGCTGAACTGCGGATCGCAGGCAGCACCGGCATGTACCCGGACGGCACCTGCGATGCCGGTGGCGCTGCCAGTTGACCCTGGGTCGGTTTCACAGGCACCGAAGTCTTCGGCGCAGCGATTGCTTTGACATCCTCGCCGCCCGGTCGAACTGCTCCGTCCAGCGGCGGAAAGACCGGAAGTTTCGATTCTGCTGCGGGGACATTGGCCGTGGGCACCTGGGCCTGCGGGGCCGACTGTGTCCCTGCCTGCTGCGGCTTCACCGGTACAGCCGGAACTGCCTGAGATGGTGCTGGTGTTGGTACTGCAGGCTTCTGATCGCCAGCAGCACCTGTGTCCGGAATCGGTGTCGGCGCAGCCGCAGCCGGAGCATTGCTGCCCGGACGTCCCGGAGCCCCCAGTGATTCCCAGGCGGAATCTGCCGGGCCCTCGATTACAGGAGCCGGTACAGCCTCCAGAAACTCATTGTCCAGTGCCTTGTTGATCGCTTCACCGCGTTCATCGGCCTGACGATATGCTTCCGGATTCCATTCGCCTTCAGCAAGGTACACAGCATTGGCAGCCAGCAGTCCGCCCTTGCGGAAATTCAGCTCGGTCACCGCCTTGTTGTACTCCACGATGCTTCTCAAATAATTCTGATCAGCGTCGCGACTGGTGATTTTAGCCTCCAGCACTCGCCCAATCGAAGTTGGGTCGCGGGAATCATCATTGGCAACTCGCTCTTCTGCTGTGGATGCATATTCCACCGCCACATCTGCGCGTTTGGCATTGGCTTCAGCCAGCAGGTACCAGCGATCCATTTCCAGGATGGCATTGTTCAATTCGCGAGCAATTTCTTCTTCCTGCACCTGCAGAACCTTGCGAGCCTTCCGCAGCCGCAGCTCGTAATTGCGCACCTGTGCCCTGGCAATACGCAGCCCCAGCGGCATTGAGAACTGTACCCCGGCACCCCAGCCGGTCAGGTTGCCCTGAGCCAGCGTCTCAAGAGCGTTCTTGTAACCGGCTTCGGTAACTCCGTCGTCGTCATTTGATGTGCTTGAGATCGTGTCACCGAACCCGTTGACTCGGTACTGCGACACCAGATCCAGACGGGGTCGATTCAAATTCCGTGCGGCTCGCAGCTGCAATTCCAGACTCTTGATTTCAAACTTCTGCTTCCGCAATTCAGGCCTGTGCATCAGCGCTTCGGTAAGCGTGGAATCCCAGGCGGGGACCAGTTGTGCTTCCGACGGATGATCGGAAGGTTTCAAAAACTGCCCGTCATTCAGCGGCAGCCCCAGCAGTCGCCGCAGACGATTTTCAGCCTGCAGCACGTCAGCCAGGGATCCCTTGATGCGAGCATCGGCTTCATACAGTCGATTCTGAGCCTGATAAACCACATCCTGCGCCTCGGCTCGAGCTGCCAGCAGATCGCTGTACTTCACGATGTCACGGAATGTCATGACCTCGGAATGGTACAGATGCAGGTACAAATACAGATCCCAGTAGCGATTTTCGACGTCGCGAATCAGGCCGGTAACCGACTGTTCAAAATCAAGCTGCGAAATATCCGCATTGATGCGGGAAATCATCACACCCTGAGACACCCCGCTGACGCCCCGCAGGTTCTGTGCGGAAGGTCCTGCAATGCGAGTAAACTCAGTGCCGGCAGCCGCCAGTAACGGCTGACGATATTCCGCCTGCACAAAACCGAGATACGCAGAATCAAACAAACGCGTCTGATTATTGCGATTGTACGACCAGTTATTTTCGACAGCGAACGTTCCTGAGTGCGCGAAGTTCTTTTCCAGTCGCGTCTGCCACTGCGCTGAATTTTCTGCCAGCACATCACCCTGGCCAAGACCAATGTTGGCGGTATTCTGAACGTCTTCAGTGCGTCCGGCCTGCAGGTTGCTGGTGAGAACCGGGTCAAAGTCAGACAGAGCCGCTTCTACACCGCGATTACCAATCAGAAAGCCGGTGTCCTGAATGGAATTGTCAAAAATTGAGGCTATCCGCTGAGGATTGGCCAGCAGCGGATTGCCGGGCGACAGGAAACTCTGGTCATCGCGGACAATAGCGGCATTGGACAGTGCCAAACGAATGCACTCGTTCAGACCTATCGGTCGCTGCTCAACATCTTCCAGCGTTGTGATCGTGCGCGGTGCCTGAAACAGCGAGGCATCCGTGGAATGCTCTTCCGATGCCGAGGCGTACTGCAGCGACGACGCGTAGTTGCGGTAATGGCTGCCGGTGGAGCCGTTTTCAAGCAGGTACTGCAGTGAACGCCCGGGCGCAGCGCAGCCCTGAGCGAGCACCGCGGCCAGCAGCATCAAGACTGTCGTTTGCTTACATCGCCTGAATGACACTCTGCCAGCCTCCTGCTGTCAGACAACTCGAAATTTCGGCCTGGGATCAGGCCACAGTTCCGCCCCGGCTTAGAGCCGGTTCGAAACAGACACCCCGGTGATATTGCAGAGGACGCGATTTCATGACAACCGGGAACTGAACTCAGAAACCCGCAAAACCCTGCATTTACAGAGCCCCGCCGCGCTGATCGGCAAAGCGTGCGGAGCTGGTGACGGTGACCTGCGTTTTCTGCGTCTGTGCAGGGGACGGAGAGGCAGCGGGCATCGGCAGTGATTGCCGATCGGGGCTGGGCAGCAGGAACTTCCGCAGATTGGGGGGCGGGGAAATGTGCGGTCGGTACGGTTGCGAACTCCGCCAGCTTCACGACAATTCCAGCGAACCCTTTTTTTCAGGAACTGTCCATGTCAACAACGCCGATGACCCGGGAAGCACTGCCACCGGGCGAGGTGCTGTGCAGCTACTGCACGGCTCGCTGCTGCCGCTATTTTGCCATGCAGATCGATCGCCCGGAAACTCGGGAACAGTTCGACCACATCCGCTGGTATCTGCTGCATGGCCCGTATTCGGTGTTCGTCGATGGGGCCAGCTGGTATCTGATGGTCCCCGGAGACTGCCAGCACCTGCAGCCCGATCATCGCTGCGGAATTTATGAAACTCGGCCTCAGATCTGCCGAACCTACACCACGGACGAGTGTGAATACGATAATGACGGGGTTTATGACCAGTTCTTCGAGACGGCCGAACAACTCTGGGAATATGCCCAGGCCGTTCTGCCGCCGCTGCCCCGTCGTACGGCCGACCAGCCGGTTAGCCTGCCGATTCTGCAGGCCGGCTGACCTGCCGTCTGCACCCCGCCTTTCCCTGTCGAAGTATCGGAATCTGTGCTGTGACTGACGCCCAGAAACAGAGAATTAAGCCGCAGACCCTGCGGGGCTTTCGCGATTTCCTGCCCGACCAGATGATGGCTCGCGAGCAGCTTATCGATATCGCCCGCGCCGTTTATCGCAGCTACGGTTTCGCCCCAATCGACACCCCGGCACTTGAATACGCAGAAGTGCTGCTGGGAAAAGGGGGCGAAGAATCTGATCGGCAGGTGTTTCGCTTCCGTGACCAGGGCGAACGTGATGTCGCCATGCGGTTCGACCTGACAGTCCCGCTGGCCCGCTTCGCAGCACAGTACTGCAACGAAATCGGGACACCGTTCCGTCGCTATCACATCGGACCTGTGTGGCGCGGCGAACGTCCGGCCCGCGGCCGCTTCCGCGAATTCATCCAGTGCGACTTTGATACCATCGGAACGCTCAGTAATTCCGCTGATATTGAAACCCTGTTCGTCATCAACGATCTGCTCGACCGAATTGGGATTGAGCGATTCACCATCCGCGTGAATAACCGCCGAGTCCTGAACGGTCTGCTGGAAAAATGCGGCCTGCAACAGCAGGCAGTGTCCATCCTGCGAGCGCTGGACAAGCTCGATAAGATTGGTCGCGATGCTGTGCAGGCAGAAATGGTGGAAAAAGCCGGCATACCAGCGGAAGCCGCCGCCAGTGTGCTGGACATGGCTCAGCTCAAAGGCACACCCGACCAGATCCTGTCACAACTCGACGGCATGCTGCAGGGTAGCGAAACGGGACAGCAGGGATTGCAGAACCTCAGAGACCTGTTCGCCTGCACCGGGCAATGTGGCTGGCCGGAAGGGCGAGTCGTGCTGGATGTTTCAATCGCCCGCGGACTGGATTACTACACGGGCACCATCTACGAAACGATCCTCGGTGATCTGCCAGGCATTGGCAGTGTGTGTTCGGGCGGACGTTACGATAACCTGGCTGAACTGTTCACCTCGCAGCCCTTGCCCGGAGTCGGCGCCAGCCTGGGACTTGATCGCATGCTGGCTGCTCTGGAAGAACTTGGCAGAACTCGAAAAACATCCACACCAGCTCCCGTACTGATCACGATGCTCGACCCGCTTAAAGTGCCCGCATATCTACAGCTGGGACGCGTACTGCGACAACAGGGACTTGGTGTCGAAGTCTACCCGGAGGCGAAAAATATGGGTCGGCAGATGAAGTATGCGGACCGCCGTGGATTTCGCTTTTGTGTGATTGCGGGGGCCGAGGAGTTTGCAGCCGGTGTCTGGCAGGTCAAGGACCTCGCCAGTGGCAGCCAGATTTCCCTGACGTCCGACGCCATCGCAGCTCACGTGCGGCAGCAGCTTCACGACTGATGCTGACGGTCTTCCAGAAATCCTTGCAGCCCGGGCTGTACTGCAGAAGAACAACCTGTCGCCACTTCTGCTCGCAAATGTTCATCGCTCTGTAGACCGCACCATGCTGGAAAATTTGCCCTCGGAAAAACTCACACACGCCGGTCTCACGATACAGGGGTATTCGCGGGCTGCCGTGCAAAGCTACTGGCTGATCCCGGAACTTAAACTGGGGTTTGAACTGGGCGCCAGTCCCTGGAGCTTCATGGGGACTCGTACTTTCTTTGTTACTCACGGACACCTTGATCATCTTGCAGCACTGCCGGTCTTCGTGGCGCGGCGGCGCATGATGAAAATGGAACCGCCCGTCATTTACCTGCCGGCGGAAATCGTTGACGACGCATGGCGAGTCCTGAAGGCCTGGCAGCGGCTGGATCGAGGCCGCATGAATTGTGAACTCATCGGTGTAAATCCCGGAGATCTCATTTCAATTTCCCGTGAACATCGCATCACAGCTTTTCCCACGAAGCACACTGTCCCCTCCTGTGGCTATGTCGTTTACGACGTACGCAAAAAGCTGAAGCCGGAGTATCAGGGGCTGCATGGTGATCAGATCCGGGACCTGCGACTGCAGGGCCTCGAAGTCGCTGCCGAAACCCTGACGCCCCTCGTGTGCTTCACCGGAGACACCAACCCCGCCGGACTCGATACACATCCGGACGTCTATCGGGCAAAAGTGCTGATCACAGAAATGACTTTTTTTCGCCCTGAACACCGGCGCGAGAAGATTCACAAGTTCGGCCACATGCATCTGGACGATCTGCTGGAACGGGCGGACAAGTTCCGCAACGAACTGATCATTCTGGCCCACCTCAGCACCAGAACTCACGTTGCTGAAGCTCGACGAAGACTCGAACAGCAATTGCCCGAACGACTGCGATCAGTCGTCCGATTGTGGAACCAGGAGGAGCTTTAATGGCGGGGCCTCCCAGAATCCATATTGTCGGAAGAAAAAACGCGGGAAAGACGACACTGGTCTGTGATCTGATCGAATTACTGTCCAGACGCGGCCTGCAGATAGGCTCAGTCAAACACACACACCACCAGCACGAACTGGACGTTCCTGGCAAAGATTCGTGGCGGCATCGGGCTGCCGGAGCCGCGGCAGTCGGAATCCTGTCGCCCGGAATGGTGGCCATGTTCCTGCCTCAGGACCGCGAACTGGCCGGACAACAACGTTACCAGCTGTTCGATGCCGCCGCATTTCGTGATTGCGATCTGTTGCTGGTGGAGGGAGACCTGCAGACGGATGCTCCGCGAGTGGAAGTCTGGCGTGCCGCCGTCGAGGACTCGCCATGGGCTGCTGCTGACACTGGAATTCTGGCCGTAGTGACCGATGATTATCTGCAGACGGTTGGCTGTCCCGTCTGGAGCCGCAGTGATGTTTCGGCGATTGCCGACAGACTGCTGTCAATTGCCGGACTCAGTTCCTGACCTCGGTGGTTCAGGGGTCAGCCCCAGATATCGCTGCCCCCACGCTGTAATCGCAGACGCCAGAGCTTCTGCAGATTTCTCCCTCGCTTCGGCTCGACGATAGTCAATTCCCAGTTCCAGCTGAATCGCATCAATACCGTCGGCCTTGCTGCTGCCGTAAGTGCGGACAATAAAGCCGCCGGTAAAACCAGATTGCTCGCGTCCCGTGCCGGGATCCGGATGCACTTTCCAGCCCTGTCCGGTCAGCAGACCCATCAGACTGTGTTGCCCCGTGTGAGCCTCCTCACCAAACGTCCGTCGCAGATGCTCAACTGTAACCCCGTTGCTGGTCCCGCGGTAAGCAGTACCTGCGGAAGAACCCTGACCGTGAATGTCGATCAATAAACCTCGCGAGTGCGCAGTTCGTATGCGATTGACGCTGCTGCGGGCCGCATGATGGAAAGAATCATAGACTTCCCGAGCTTTCGAATGTTCGACGGCAATTTCCGGTGGCCGGTTGAAGTCGACGTATTTGCGATGCACACGCGAGATGACGCAGGACGGGCTGCCGGGAAGCTTCTGATCCAGCAGCTCAACAACTCGCAAGGCCAGCTCCTCCGTCCCGGTATCTCGTCCGGCGAAAAAACCAGCAGGGCCTTTTTTCAAACCGTCCCCCGTGCGAACGGGCACGTCCGGCAGATCCAGTTTTCCTCCGTGCGGCGCCGTAATCAGGATGGGCAGGTCACCGTCGCGAATGATGAGCAAATCTTCGGCCTCGCAGTGGCATACAAGTATCAGAAAAACGAACAGGGCACCGCAGTGCCGGGAACAGGCTGATCGAATCATGGTGGCTGCCGCCGTTGGAAGGAAGCGTTTTGCTGGCATACGAGTGCTGCCGAATTTAACGGCTTGCTGCCGATTCTACTCACACCGCGCTGCTGAAACTCCTCACAAACTCATTTTCACCAATTTTTTCGAATTCCACACGAATTAAAAACACGCAGCTATTCATACCACCCCTGTGCGGTTTCTATACTAACTCGTGTAAGAGAGTACTGACACTCCTCTTTACAGGCATGACGCTCTCAGGTGCAGATGTGGAAAACAGGTGACTTATGTCAGACTCCACAGTGTCAGGGCAGGTTCTCTTGATTGAACCTGTCCGCAGTTTCGGTCAGAGCGG
>JBJTPZ010000304.1:0-13693 GCA_046075365.1 Planctomycetaceae bacterium | reverse complement strand
CGATCCGGATTGCAGCGGACAGCCCAGAATCGTCGCGAGCTGCTCGGCGGCGGCGTTTGGTCGACAGGCATGGTGGTTTCGTGGAAGCAAAGCTGGTGTGTTAGTGGTCAGTGAGTTGCGGGGTGGCGGGGCTTCACGCGAAGCCGCGAAGGGAGGGTGGTGGCGGGCTGTTTTCGAGTACGAGTACGAGGGGGGTGGGCAGTGGGCGGTTGGGCGGTTTGGTCTCACGCGAAGCCGCGAAGCCGCGAATGCGCGAATGCGCGAATGCGCGAATGCGCGAAGGGAGGCGCAGGGGGCAGCTGTGGTTTGTGGTGAACTGCCTGCTCTCCTCTCAACTTTCTCGCATCTGCTCTGTATGGCATGGATGCCATGGCCCCCTCACCCCCGACCACTCTCGCCCGTTTCACGGGGGCGAGGGGAGGAGGAGTGGTCAGTGATCACTGAGTTGCAGGGCGGCGGGGGGGGGGCGAGTTTCAGCGGGGCGGGGACTGGTGTGTACGTTTCGCGGAGCGAAACGCGACTATCAGGGGTGTTCGACTGTGGTCCAGGTTTCGGTCAGCAGTTCTTCGCTGGTGGCGGCGTCGATGACGGTCAGTTTCCATTTGAGGATGCCGAAGGGCTGCTGGCTGCAGAACCACGCGTCGATTCGGTCCACGCAGCTGCCGAATGCCGGATCCGTCACAGAGACTCGCACTGCACCGCGTTCGGTTTTCCATGCTGTGTCGGGGTTGCTGCGGGCGGGGATCCAGGTGGTGCCGGCAGACGCATAGGGGCGTCCTGAGTCAAGGCGTCCGAAGATGCGCTGCAGGGCGAATTGCAGGCGGGCAGCGGGGCTGCCGGTCGGGCTGTCGGGTGGCGGCTGCAGGCTGCGGGGCGGGATGCCGGGACGCGGCAGCGGCAGGCCTTCAGGAAATTCGGGGGTCGGCAGCAGTGTGATGCCCTGCAGGCTGGCCGCAATGGCTCGTACCTGGACCTTGCCGGTCCCCGGTTCGCTGCCGCTTTCCAGGGTGACGTGGTCGCCGCGGCTGCTGACGAAGGTCTGTCTGGTGCCGGCGGGGGGCAGCTGGGGCAGCAGTGAGTAGCGTGGCGGGTCAAAGGGTGGTCGCGGGGTGCGGTAGCTGATCAGTCCGCCGGCTTCCAGCTGCTCGTACAGCCACGACGGTTTCCAGGGCCGCAGCATGGACCACTGGGTGGTGAGCATGGAGGCGAGCAGCAGCACGGCGGCGACGGCGAATGTGCGTCGTCCGGAATGTCGGAGTGCCGGGACCATGGCCAGCCACCAGAACGGTGACAGCCACAGCATCCAGCGGAGTGCCACGCTGTTGCCGCCGTAATTGTAGTTCTCGGTGCGCGTCAGGTAGAAGCCGAGTGTGACGAGGGTGGTGACGGCGGCGGTGATGGCCAGCAGCCCGCTGATGGCCTGCTGCTGTGCGGCGGGTGTGCGGGCTGTGCCGGCCAGCAGGCAGCGGAGTGTCGGGAAGATCTGTCGGCAGGCCAGTCCGCCGCCGAGTACTGCCAGCAGCAGCACGGGCATGTGCGACAGCAGTCCGTGGTGACCGAGCAGGCAGTGGAACAGGTAGACCGGCAGTGGTTCGGTGCTGGCGTCGAGATCGCGTGGTTCCATCCAGTAACTGGGGATGCCGCGATGGATGTAGCGATAGGTTTCTGATCCGTAGGTGGCATAGAACGGTTTGAAGCTGCCGACGACTGAGTAATTGGCGGCGAAGAACAGTGCGACGGGGAGTGCAGCGAGCGGCAGGAAGGCGGTGAGTGCTGCGGTGCGGGAGCGGATGACGGCGAGGCAGGCGGCGAGAGCGGTCAGCTGAGCGGCCGGCAGCTCGAAGCAGGCGGTGAGGCTGCTGCACAGACCGAGGACGGCGAAGTCGACAGTGCGACCATGCTGCAGGATGCGGACGGCAGCAGCGATGGCGAACATGGCGGTGGCGGCAGCGGGAGTGTGGTTATTAAGTGTGGTGAGGTAGGGGTTGAGCAGTGAGGCGAACCCGGCGGTCAGCAGGATCAGGCAGCGTGCGGTGCTGTGCAGATTCAGTCTGTGCAGGGTACGGCAGAGGCTGACCAGCATGAGTGCGAAGGGGAGGATATTGAGGGGCAGCAGGATCAGTCGGGAGACGAGTGCGGTGTGACTGAACAGGCCGTAGCCAAAGAGTGATTTGACGACGGCATAGACAGCGGCGGCCAGCAGTGAGAGCAGTGGTGGTTTGGACGAGTAGAAGTGCCACGGTTCATGTTCGTTGTTTCGAAAGCGAACTTTGTCGATGGTGGACCAGTGCGGGAAGGCATCGATTTCGTCGATTTGCCATGTGCGTCGTTCGACGAGCGACCAGACGGAGCACCAGCGGGAGCGATCATTGGCGCTTTGCAGCGGCGGAGCCTGCAGCAGTGCAGCGACCGCGATGACGACTGCGGTGGTGATCAGCAGTCGTTCGATCGCAGAGCAGCGAACGGGAGTGTCGGCGGTCTGTTGGCAGGTTTGAGTCATAACGTGCGGAGCGGGGTTGAAACCGGGAAAAGTTCGTGCGGCCGGTTAGTTTCGGCAGTTGGTGAGCAATGCACAAGCGAGCCGGGGGCAGCGGTGGTGCGGCGGCACAATCGGGGAGGGGTGGGGGTCGGGGGTTGGGGTGTTTTTGAGGTCCATCCGGCATTTGTGTGGGGCGGGTCGCTTTCTCCAGCTCCACCAACAAAGGCAGTTCTGCCATTCGTCTGCACCAGCCATCGGTCGCCAGCTCTTGCGAGCGACCGATGGCTGGCTCCGACGAAGGCAGAAAACCCCAGGCTTTGAACAAATTCACATCACCAAAAGTGGTGGAACACGATGGTCCGCCCAGGCGTCTTTCTGACTCGAATGCTGAGCCTCATCTGCCCACTCCTCAACGCCTCGCCCCACAAGATTCTCGGATGGACCTGTTTTTGAGGGGTGTGCTCGGGCTGGAAAGCCCGAGCTACGGGGTTGGGTGTGTGGGGTGGAAAGCTCGGGGTGCGGCGTTTCAGGGCGGTACAGAGCGGTTGTCGCGGGTGAAGAATTTTCCGGTGGCGGGTGTTCCGGCGGGTGTTCCCTTGTGCCTGTGGGTGTGGTGTTGTCAGACTGCGTGGCTGGGTTGCTGAGTTGGCGGAACGAAACAGAACGGAACGGGGCAGGGCAGGGCGGTTCTCAGGGGGTGGTCAGATGACGGACGGGGAAAAGAATACGATTCGACAGTTGACTCGGCTGCAGCGGCGGGTGCTGGGGACACTGGTGGAAAAGGCCTTCACGACTCCTGATCAGTACCCCATGACGGTGAAGGGGCTGATGACGGGCTGCAATCAGAAGTCCAATCGCGATCCGGTGACTGAGTATTCTGAGAATGAAGTTTCGGATGCGCTGGAGCAGCTGCGGGAGCTGGGTCTGGTGGCTGAGGTCTTTACGGACGGTGGCCGCACGACTCGTTTTCGCCACTACATGCGGCTGAAGTTTGATTTTTCGGACGCGCAGCTGGGGATTGTGTGCGAGCTATTGCTGCGGGGGCGGCAGCAGCCCGGCGAATTAAGGACTCGCGCCAGCCGCATGGTGCGTGTTGACAGTCAGGAGACTTTGCGGGCCGAGCTGCAGGGTCTGCTGTCCAAGGGGTTTTTGCAGGCCACGGGGGCGCTGGAGCGTCGCGGGGTGGAGGTGGATCACACGTTCTATCTGCCGAAGGAAAACATGCAGCTGGGTCAGCTGGCGGCAGCCACTGAGGCGGATGGGGAGGACGAGGACGGTGGTCGGGGTGTGGTGCGGTCGTCGGGCGGCGGAGCGGGGGCAGGAGCGGGCGGCGGTGTTGCGGTCGGGGCGGGGCAGGTGCAGGAACTGCAGCAGCAGCTGGTGCGGGTGCAGCAGCAGTGTGAGCAGCTGCTGGATGCTTTGGACGCCGCGCGGCGGCGTCTGGATCGGCTGGAACGTGAGCTGGGGCTTGTCTGAGTCCCCCGAAAGAACTGATCTTTACACGCTTTCCCGGATTCACTAAACCTCCGGCAGAATTTGCTGCAGCGGAGGTGCGGAGCGGCAGAAATTGCCGGTGAAGAAGGGGGGCTCGGGCTGGAAAGCCCGAGCTACGGCGGGGGATGAGGGACGAGGGACGAGGAAGTCGACGACGAAGCGGGATGGGTGGATGTGGGTGTGCTCGGGAAGGAATGCCCGGGTTGTTTTTTGGGTCCTTGCAGGAAACCGACAGGATGTCCAGGTACTGCCTGAAAGCTGCTGTTGCGGTGTTATTGGGAATTTGCGGCTGTCATCCGGGGATGTACGGTCCGTATGGGCAGGGTATGTACGGTCCGCCGTCGGGTACGCTGGTGGTGCCTCCTGCCACGAATGCTCCGCCTTACCCCGTGGATTCTTCCAAAGGGACGTTTGACGACAAGGATTCAGCGGATGATTTCCGCCGCGATCCTCGTTTTTACAACGCGGACCCGGCGACCGGTGACGAGAAGGTGCCGAATCCCAAGGACGCGGGTGGTGCAGGCGGTGCAGGGATGTTTCCGGCCGAGGGCACGTGAGGCTGGCGGCTGGTGGCTGGTGGCTGTTCAGGGAATGGCGAAGCTGAGGTGCATCTCGCTGTGTCGCAGGTGCAGCAGCAGCCATTCCTGATGAGTCATGCGGCCGAACGCCGGGTGCGGAGCCTGCATCTGTTCGGTCATTGCTCGCCGAATCGCCCTGCGAAAATCCTGCAGGGATTCTGGCAGTGAGACGTGTGGCGGGAAGGCGGCTGCTTCGGCTGCTTTGGGCAGCCTGATGCCGGGAGAAATTTTCCTGAGGGCCGATTTTTTGAACAGCGGTGCCAGCAGTCGAATGAACCATGGTGCCTGCACCTGAAACCCGTCGATCGAGCAGTTCATGGTGAGTGTGAGGTGGTTGAGCAGCTGTGGTAGCGACCAGTTGCCCAGTGTGTGAACGCCGGGTGCGGCGGCCAGTTTTTCGACGTCGTCGAGCACCTGCTGCAGTGACTGGAAGGTGATTTCGCGTCGACCGCGAACGTGTCGGGGATTGACGGTCATAGCGGGAGCTTTCGGGTTAACGAGGGGTGGTTGCAAACGGCT
Organism: Planctomycetaceae bacterium; assembly: GCA_046075365.1. Lineage (GTDB taxonomy): Bacteria > Planctomycetota > Planctomycetia > Planctomycetales > Planctomycetaceae > SXXK01. Next base: position 8,623 of record JBJTPZ010000304.1, on the reverse strand, counting down.
GCGCACGAGAGGCGGGTTTTAACCGCAGGGGGCTCAGAGTTTTAGGGAGAAGGCAGAAGAAATCGGCAAGAGTCAGGGGGCAGGGGGGCGGTGTTCGGTGTTCGGTGTTCGGTCAGGCGAGCCGCGGACGGGAGTCCGCGGGTGTGCGATTTGATGCACTGCGGGCGGCAACGGAATCGATGCAGCACAAGTGGGGAGAGTTTGGGTCGCACGAGAAGTTGCGAAGGGAGGGCGGTGGCGGGCTGTTTTCGAGTACGAGTACGAGTACCGTCCGCCAGGGCGGACTGAGTACGAGTACGAGGGGAGCAGTTAGTGGGCGATTGGGCGGTTGGCGGTTGGGCAGTTGGGTCTCACGCGAAGCCGCGAAGGGAAACGCAGGGGTGGTGAGGGTGATGAGTGGCGGCATCCCAATCGCACACCCGGGCACTGCCGTGCCCGGATCGCCTGGTGGCGATTTTTGTAGCTCGGGCTTTCCAGCCCGAGCACATCGCATTGGGATTTTGATCGCGTTGGGGGTCGTTTTTGAGGGTGACAGGCCCCCTCACCCCCGACCCCTCTCCCCCGTTTCACGGGGGCGAGGGGAGGAGTTAGTGGTCGGTTGGGCAGTTGGGTCTCACGCGAAGCCGCGAAGCCGCGAAGGGAAACGCAGGGGTGGTGAGGGGGGTGAGTGGCGGCATCGTTGCCGCACACCCGGGCACTGCCGTACCCGGCTCGCCTGGTGGCGATTTTTGTAGCTCGGGCTTTCCAGCCCGAGTACATCGCATAGCGTTTTTGATAGCGATGGTGGTCGTTTTTTAGGGTGACTAGCCCCCTCACCCCCGACCCCTCTTGCCCGTTTCACGGGGGCGAGGGGAGGAATATACGAGTACGAGTACCGTCCGCCAGGGCGGACTGAGTACGAGTACGAGGGGAGTTTTTTTGAGCCGGTTGTTTCGTACTCGTACTCGATTTGAACTTGCACTTGAGCTCAAACAGCGAACTGCGAACGAGTTGGGGGAGGGATTACAGGCCGGTGCGGATGAAGAGCTGTCCGAGCTGGGCGGTGGGGGCGCCGTAGGCTTGTTGCAGTGCGGCGGGGGCATTGGGGTTCTTTTTCAGTTCTTCCAGTGCGATCTGGAAGCGTTCTTTGCCGCCCTGAGTCATGAGGAAGCGGACGAGCAGGTAGCCGACGTCGGAGGCTTCAGCGGGTGCGAAGGTGCCGTCGACGAAAAGTGTGGCGGGGTCGGTGACGGTGGCCATCGCTTTGGTGGCTCGACCCGGCAGTGCTTTGAGCCATGGTGAGTCTTTGGGCAGTCCGGCTTCGAGTGTGCCGAAGCCCTGTTTGAGCCATTCGGGCAGGGCTGTTCCGTCACGTGACACCCACGCCTGGGCAACGAGTGAATTGAGCAGTTCGGTGGTGGTCAGGGCGGTGTCTGAAGGTGTATCACCGAGGTCATGCATGGCCAGCCAGGCAGATTCCAGATTGGCGTTGATGACGACGTGTCCGGAGATGGCTTTGGGTGTGCGGCGATTGTTCATCAGCACGGTGTTGAATTCTTCGTAGTCGAAGCGTTCTTTGGTGACGAAGATGATGAGTCTTCCGCGGAAGGGTTTTTGTCCGGCGGGCAGGGGATATTTGGCGGCGAGTGCAGCGACCTGTGCCTGTGCGGCGTCACCGAGTGTTTTCAGGCGGGCTTCATCAACGGTGCCGTAGAGGTAGAAGTCCGGGGTGGTCACGGCGGCGCCGGTGGTTCGCGGGGCGACTCGTTTCCACAGTGCTTCGGCCTGTTCGATGCGGCGTTTTTCGAAGTCGGCATCGGACATGGCGGCGAGGCGTGCGGCTTCCAGTTCGGCGTCTGAGGGGACGAGAGTGCGGATGGGGGCTTTGGGATCGGTGCCGTCGAATTTGGCACCTTCGCGGACCCAGGTTTCGAAGGCTTTGGCCTGTGACAGTTTCAGCTGAGCCTGTCCGCCCGGCATTTTGAGCGGGTCCTGGCGAAGCACGAGATCGATGAGGTAGCTTTCGTCGGGTTTGCCGGGGACGATGGTGTTACCGGTCGGTCCGCCCTGCAGCAGCTGTTCAAAGGTTTCGAAGCGGTATTCACCGCGAGGGTTATTGCCGGAGTGGCAGCCGATACAGATGTTGACCATCATGGGTGCGATGTCTTTGCGGAAGGACACGGTTTCTGAGCCATCGGCCATGGTGACCTGGACCGGCGGTTTCTTTTCGACGAGTGAATCGCCGATGGGAGCATCGCGGTCTTCGCCGTCAAAGCCAGCGCCCTGTTCGATCCAGCGAACGACGGTGAGGATTTCCGGATCTTTCAATTTTGCGGCGCCCTGGGGCATCCGCATCTGGTCGTCGGGATGGATCAGTTTGACTGCCAGCAGGCTGCGATTGGGAACTCGGGGAAAAACCACGGGTCCGCTGCGTCCGCCTTTAGCGATGGAGGCGTAGGTGTCGAGTCTGAGACTGGCGGAGGCCTGTGCTTCGCTGTGGCAGCGGATGCAGTTGGTTTTGACGATTGGAGCGACTTCTTTTTCGAAGCTGACCGGGAAAGCGTATTTGGCTTTTTCGAGGGCCGTTTTGAGGGTGGTCCAGGAGCGGTCTTTTTCGTCTTCGGGGATGGCCAGTTCGGTGACGCGTTTGTCGACGGTGTCGATGATTTCGCGGACCTTTTCGACTTCATTCTTTTTCAGCAGGGCGGTGGTTTCCTTGAGCTGCTTTTGCAGTTCTGTCAGTTCTTTGCGGGTTTCCGGGGGCAAGGCGGCCGTGGCGGGTGCAGTGACGGTGCAGAAGGCGAGGGAAAACAGCAGCAGTGAGGCGACTGTGGATGGTGTCCGGAAAAGTCGCAGGCTGCCGACCTGAGTCACAAATACCTGCACAAGTGCACCGCTGGCACGCATGAAACCGCTCCGTGGGAACTTCAGCAAAGGACAACTGAGATGCGAGGGACAAAAGTCCGGCTGTGCCGCAGGACGGCACAGTCGGGGGGCAGGAAAGGGGTGTTTTCAGGGTGTGTGCCTGAGCCGCGAGGCCCGAGCCACGTTTTGTCTGTCGGATCCACTGAACGCAAAAAACAGTCCGGATGTGTCGTTGTCAAGGGTTGCAGGCCAACTTCTGCCGCGAATGTGCGATGCCGACCGCAAATCCCGGTTTCTCTTTGACGACGGTCCAGCCAGACCTTAGACTATCCAGCCTTCTGACGCGCCTTCCCAGCCATATATTCTTCCGAAAACCCTCCCCGATGGCTGTTTCCCACCAGAAAATTACCTGGCTTTCAGTACTGCGCCTTGTGGTCTGCGGTGTCTGTTTTACTGGTCTGCAGTCTCCTGCGGGGGCTCAGGATCCGGTCATTGATCGTGTGGACGGGACGGGTCTGCATCCGGGTCAGAAGGCTGAGGTGGTGGTCGCGGGCAAGCAGCTGCAGGGCACGCTGGCCCTGTGGACTCCTGTGGGAACTCTAAGGCTGAAGTCCGGGGCGGACGTTTCGAAGGACCAGCCGGTTTCGCTGGAGGGCGACATTTCGGCAGAGGCGGTTCCGGGGATTTACCCGGTGCGTCTGATTACGGATCACGGCTGTTCTGAGGCGTCGTGGGTGGTGGTGGATGATTTGCCGACGGTGGCAGTGACGGCCGAGGCGGACAATCGCAAGTCCGGGCAGCAGGTATCCTTGCCGGTCAGTATTTCCGGTCAGCTCAACGCGGTTGCACCAAGGTTTTTCCGGTTTACGCTGGCGGAAGGTCAAAGTTTCACGGCTGAAGTTTTCGCGCGGCGGTTAAGTTCTGAGCTGGACCCGGTCTTGCGTCTGCTGGGTCCGGATGGTCGTGAGCTGTCGTACAGTGACGACGTGGCTGGTACAGAAGGTGATGCTCTGCTGCAGTGGAAAGCGACTGTGGCGGGCGAATATCGTCTGGAGCTGCGGGATGTGCGTTACACCGGAGGTGCTCGGCATTTCTTCCATTTGCGGCTGGGTCGTCTGCCGGCAGCAGCGATGTCTTTGCCGCGACTGGTTTCGCCGGGTGCAGCGGTGTCTGTGGTGGATCTGAAGGGTGCGGTGCTGGCTGAGGCGCCTGTGGGAGAGAGTGCTGCGGGTGCTGGGGCGATGGTGCCTGTGCGTGTTCGCGGTGCGGAAGCTGAGGCGTCATCGATTATTTCGGCGGTGGTGTTACCGGGGGTGGTGTCGGCCGAGTCTGAGCCCAATGATCAGCGTGAGCAGGCGACGGCGGTCGCAGCTGAGGCGGCTGGCATCGCGGGTGTGTTTCAGCAGCCGGGTGATGCGGACTGGTTTCGAATTTCGGCGGCTGCGGCGGGCAATCTGACGGCTCTCGCAAGGACTCGTGATGCCGGCAGTCCGTCCGATCTGCAGCTGGAGCTGTACAATTCCGAGGGTGGCCGGCTGGCGGAGTCTGACGATGCGGGTCCGAAGGATGCTGAGATCAGTTTTCAGCTGCCTGCGGCGGGCGATTATTTTCTGAAGGTGACTGAGCTGGCGGGTCGCAGTGGTCCGGTGTGGTCGTATGGAGTGCAGCTGCATCTGGGGAAACCGACTGTGCTGGTGACTGTGCCGGCTGATCGGCTGAGTGTCCCGCGGGGCGGCAGTGCATCTCTGGTACTGGCGCTGCGTCGTCTGCAGTACGAAGGTGCATTGAAGGTGGAGGCTGTGGGTTTGCCTGGTGCTTTGCAGCTGGAGCCATTTGTGGTGGGCAGCCGGCAGTCGGCTGTGCCGCTGGTGCTGACGGCAGCGGATCCGGCTGCGACGGCTGGTGATGCGGACTGGGGTCCGATCAGTATTCGTTTGTCGGCAGCGGACGGCAGTCAGCCGGCGACAGTGGTGCAGCTGGTGCCTCCTCCGCCGCGGAAGGCTGATGCGGATTTGTTTCGCAGCATGCGTTCGCGTGCGGATGTGTTTGTGGCGGTGCGTCCGGCGGGAGAATTTTCGCTGCAGGCGGTGCCGTCTGCGGTGACGGTTGAGCAGGGTGCGACGGCGATGGTGACGGTGAAGGCTGTGCGTGGCAAGGACTGGACGGTTCCGATTGAGATTGCTTTGGCGACGCCGGCGGACCAGTTGTCTGCGGGTGTGGCGGTGGCGGGTGGCAATCTGACAGCGGAAGAGCTGGCGATTACGATTACAGCGGCCGCTGATGCTGCTCCGGGGCCCTGCACGATCTTTTTGCAGGGCAAGTCGAAGAAGGACAATAACGAACGAATTTTTCCGTTGCCGCCTGTGCGTCTGGAAGTGACAGCGAAGGCAAAGTGACGGCAGACTGAAGCTGCGGCAGGTTTGGGATCAGGATCTGTGAAACGAGGTATGTGATGACTCGATCGATCTGGATGTGTGTGCTGCTGCTGTGTGGCAGTGTGTCTGCTGCTGAACTGCCTGTGCGTGGTTTGCAGGTGTTTCCGGCTGCGGTGCAGCTGGCTGGGCCGCGAGGTGTGCAGCAGCTGCTGGTCACTGCGAATGCGGCGGATGCGGACGTGCATGATCTGACCGCAGCGGCTCAGTATTCATCCGACAATCCGGCTGTGGCCACGGTGGCGGACGGTGTGATCCGTGCGGCCGGCAACGGCAGCACAGTGGTGCACGTGAAGGCTGGCGGTCAGGACGTCAGTGTGAATGTGACGGTGACTTCTTTTGAGGTGGCGGCTCCGGTGGTGTTTCACACGGAGGTGCTGGCGGCGCTGACGAAGTCGGGCTGCAACATGGGGGCCTGTCATGGATCGCCATCGGGCAAGGGCGGTTTTCGGCTGTCGCTGCGGGGTTATGATCCGCCGCTGGATCTGGTGACGCTGCGTGGCGAGTATTTCAATCGTCGTTCGAATGTTCTGAATCCGGATGACAGTCTGCTGCTGCGGAAGCCATTGATGGAAGTGGCGCACGGCGGTGGTCGTCGGCTGGGTTACAACGATCCCAGTCATGTGGTGCTGCGGCAGTGGATTGCTGAGGGGATGAAGGTCGCTCCCGAAGGAACTGCGACGCTGCTCAGCATTGAGCTGTTTCCGAAGCCGCGGGTGCTGCGGGACGGTGCTGACCGTCAGCAGCTGCTGGTGAACGGTCATTTCAGTGATGGTTCTGTGCGAGACATTACTTCACTGACGGCTTTTGATACGTCTGATGAAAGTATAGCGGCGATTACGGCGACCGGCGTGGTGACTCGTGAAGGCCGTGGCGAGGCGACGATTTTGGCGCGTTATCTGGACCGCATGTCGACGACTCAGATTTCTTATCTGACGGAGCGGAAGGAATTCCAGTGGCCCAGTCCTCCGGAAGAGACTCGTGTGGACCAGCTGGTGTTTGCCAAGCTGCGTCAGCTGCAGATTGAGCCGTCTGATTTGTGCAGTGATTCGGATTTCCTGCGTCGTGCGACTTTGGATCTGACCGGCCGCCTGCCGACTCTTGAGGAGACTCAGCAGTTTCACGCGGATGCTGGTCCGCAGAAGCGTGCGGCGCTGGTGGATCGGCTGCTGGCGACCGACGATCATGCTCGTTTCTGGTCACTGAAGTGGTCGGATTTGCTGCGAGTGAACAGCAAGCGACTGACGAAGTCGGGTGTGCACAAGTTTCGTCGCTGGCTGTTTGATGTGGTGAAGAATGATGTGCCGCTGAACCAGTTTGCTCACGAGCTGCTGACGGCCACCGGAAGTACTCAGCAGAACGCTGCGGCTGCGTACTGGAAGGCCAGTCGTGACGAGATTGATGCGACCGAGACTACGGCGCAGCTGTTTCTGGGTGTGCGAATTCAGTGTGCGAAGTGTCACAATCATCCGTTCGAGAAGTGGACTCAGGACGATTACTACGGGACAGCGGCGGCATTCAACCGTGTGGGTCGCAAGGAAACGGGGTTGCCGGATGACGAGCTGATTTTTGTGAAGGCTGGTGGCGAGGTGACTCAGCCGCGGACCGGCAGGACGATGAAGGTGCGACTGTTGCTGCAGGGTGATGTGGATGTGGCTGCGGGAGCGGATCGGCGGGTGGTTTTTGCGGACTGGCTGACCAGTGGCAGCAATCCATTTTTTGCACGATCGCTGGCGAATCGGATCTGGGGTCATGTGGTGGGCAAGGGGATTGTGGATCCGGTGGACGACTTTCGGGATTCGAATCCGCCGAGCAATCCTGAGCTGCTGAATTATCTGGCTGAGCAGCTGGTGCAGAGCAATTTTTCGGCGCGGCATCTGATTCGTACGATCATGACCAGTCGGGTGTATCAGCTGAGTTCTCGGCGGAACAAATTCAATGCGGATGACGAGACGTATTTCAGTCACGCGACGACTCGCATGCTGACCGCCGAGCAGCTGCTGGATGCGATTTGTGCGGTGACGGGTCAGCCGGAGGAGTATCCGGGGATGCCTGCGGGGACGCTGGCGATTGATCTGGTGGATCCTCCGGAGGGTCACAAGTTTTTGCAGGTCTTCGGTCAGCCTCAGCGAGAGCTGCCGTGTGAGTGTGAGCGTTCGACGGACAGCAATTTGTCGCAGGCGCTGCAGCTGATCAACGGTCCGACGGTGCACAACAAGCTGCGGTCTGACGCGGGGAATGTGCATCGCTGGATTACGGAGGGCAAGGCGGATGCGGAGATTATCAATCTGCTGTATCAGGCGGCGCTCAGTCGTCCCGCACTGGCTCAGGAGCTGGAGACGGCCGCTGCGCATATTAAGGCCAGCGAGGATCGGGTGCGTGCGCTGGAGGATGTGGCGTGGGCGGTGATTAACAGCAAGGAGTTTCTGTTCCAGCACTAAGTCAGCGGTGCGGTTGTCGGCTGGTGTCCGGATCTGACTAAAAACAGGGTTTATCGGGCATGTTGCAGCCGGTTGAGCGAGCGGGGTATGCAGCGGACGCGGCGTTGCCGGCGACTGGCGGGGCAGTGTTGCGTGCGGGTTTGCGGACTGGCGGTGCGGGCGGTTTTGTGCTGGTGCTGGCAGCGGTCTGGCTGCTGGGATTTCAGCTGCTGTTTTATGCTCAGTCGTTTGTCGACCCGGATGTGGCGCGTGGTCAGCTGTGGCTGATGCTGCTGGATGAGGTTCTGGGTGCGGACGAGTCTGCGGTTTCGGCGGGAGTGCCGACGGGCTGGCAGTTTGCAGTGCAGCGGCTGCCGCTGGCGGGTGCGGCCGGTTTACTGCTGGTGCTGGCAGGGTTGCACGGCTGGGGCGTGGATCGCTGTTTGCTGAGTGGTTTGCCGTTGCGGCGGACTGAGCGGTGCTGTCTGGCGGCTGGTATTGGGTTATCGCTGCAGTCGCTGGTGGTGTTGCTGGCGGGGCTGTGTGGACTGCTGAGCGGTGTGGTGCTGGTGCTGACGGCGGTGATCAGTCTGGCAGCGGGGCTGGTGACAGCGGGGCGACGGGCAGCGGTTGCGGGTCGGAGTGGCAGTGTTTCGGAGGTTTCGGTTCGGCGGGACGGTCGTTTTGAGTGGTGGGTGTTTTGGCTGGTGTCGCTGCCGTGGGCGGTGTATTTGTTGTGGGGTGCAATGACACCGCCGACGGATTTCGACGTGCGTGAGTATCATTTGCAGGGTCCGAAGGAGTGGTATCAGGCCGGTCGCATTTCTTATCTGCGTCACAATGTGTATACCAGTTTTCCGTTTCTGAGTGAGATGCACAGTCTGGCGGCGATGGTGCTGGCGGGTGACTGGTGGCGTGGAGCACTGG
>JBJTPZ010000303.1:0-3444 GCA_046075365.1 Planctomycetaceae bacterium | reverse complement strand
CCTGCGAAAGCCGAACGCCTGGGGCATGTTTGACATGCACGGCAATGCGGCGGAGTGGACCGGGGACTGGTTTGCCGAGTACGGAGCCGGGCTGCAGCTCAATCCGGCCGGTCCGGCTGAGGGAGTTGAGAAGGTGGTGCGTGGCGGCAACTGGAATTCTGACGCCGTCTCGGTGCGAAGCGGCCATCGTCAGTCGCTGCATCCTGAATTTGGCCGTGCCGGGTTTCGGGTGGTGATGGAGCGTTACGCCGTCGCCGGGGAACCGTAGTGCTGCTGGCTGGCCGCGTGGTGGGGCTGAACCCTCGGATGAATCCGCAGCGGGTGGCGGTGGAGGGGAAGCGAGCAAGGGTGCGGGTGCGAAGACGAATGCAGATTCGGATTCAGATTCAGATTCAGATTTGAGGTTCAGATTCAGAAATAAAATTCAAATTCGAGTACGAGTACGAGCAGAGTGTGTGGTGGGCATCTGGTGATGCTTTGAGCCATGACCGGGACCGCATGGGCCATCACAAAGGCCCGCTTCCGTAGCTCGGGCTTTCCAGCCCGAGCCCCTTGCTGGTGATTTTGATCGCCGAGTCTGCGGCTTTAGGCAGGGCTGCCGCAGCATTACTTTGCAGACAGTTGGTCTCACGCGAAGCCGCGAAGCCGCGAAGCCGCGAAGCCGCGAAGGGAAGTCGCAAGGGGCGGTGTGCGGCGTTCGGTGGGCGAGCCGCGGACGGGAGTCCGCGGGTGTGAGTGCCGTTGGGGCTTGGCCAGTGGCATTCCTGTCGCACAGGCAAAGTTGTTTCAAAGTGCTGTGTCCCCGGCAACCGGTCAGGTGAGCTTATGTAGCTCGGGCTTTCCAGCCCGAGCCCCTGGCTGGCGATTTTGATCGCCTCGTCTGCGGCTTTAGGCAGGGGAAGATTTTGTGTTTGGGATCGCTGCGGGGGTGGTTCAGTTTTGCGGCGTGGGTTCGGTGGGGGTGTGGGGTGGGTCAGGGGTGTACCAGCCCTGGAGTGTTACGACGACTTCGCGCGGCACAGGGGGTATGGCGGGCTGTGCGGGGAGATTGGGGTTCTGTTCAAATATTCTCCGGCGCATGTCAGACTGTCTCGACTTGATCACCTCAAGTCGAATTTTGTCGCCGACCTGATGTTGCTTGAGTCGTGTGACGAGATCATCGAAGTCGGTCAGCTTTTCGTCGTTCATTTTTGTGATCAGGTCACCGCCTGTGAGTCCGGCGTTGTCTGCGGAGCTGCCCTTTTCTACCTGTCCGATCAGGACTCCGGTGACATTGCCCAGGCCGAGGGCCGGTTCCTGAAGAATTCCGAGGCATACCGGGCCGCGATCCTGAACTCGCGTGTCACCAAAGATCGCTTTGATGCTGGCCAGTTGTTCGGGGGTGAGTGGGTGTCCCTGGATACTGTAAATGGAGACTCGCCCCGTTTTCCCCAGTGCGGCCAGACGCTGCAGCAACGCCATGGCGCGGGGTGTTTGGGGCCACGACTGGTCGATGAAGATTCGCAGCAGTGAGTTGGAGCTGGGGTTCAGCTGGAAGCCAGGGACGGCATCCGGAGCCAGTTCCTGCCACAGCAGCCGGGGGTCCTGAGGGCGGAGCGGAGCTTTGAGGCGGACCAGTTCGACCACCGCCACGCTGACTCGAGTGGTCCACAGCCGGTCGAGTGTCTGGCGTGCGGTTTCAGCAATGTCCCAGCGTTCGGCCAGTGCAGCCTGTTCGAGAATTTCGGCGGTTGTGAAGGTTGCGGGTGAGCTGATGTCGGCATTGCTGAACTGGTGTTCGAGAACATCAAGGATGCGACGGGCGATTTCCGGTGCCGGGCTGGCAGCGAGTGCGTCGCCCAGTTGTTTAAGTCCGTCAGCAGAGTCGGCAAACTGTCGCAGCTGTGTGGCGGCCTGCTGCCTGGTGGTGAATTCAGGGGCCGTCAGCTGCTGCAGCAGCGGAGCGATAGCGGGCAACGCGGGGGCGGTCGATGCCTGCGCCGGTACGGTTTCAGAATCCGGGTTCGACTGAGCTGTGGCGACGGCCGGCACTAGCAGAGTGCAGGCCAGCAGCACTGCAATTCTGCGGAGTGGTCGGCGGGTAACAGGCGGGCAGCGGAGTGTTTGGTGTGGCAGCATACGGGCTGACCTGTGACTTTCCGGTGAGGCGGAGGACAAACGCCGGGGGTGCTGAACATAACGGATGGGGCAGTCGCAGAACAGGGGGAACCGGGGCCGAGGGGCATGATTCCGTCGGTTTTGGTGCGGCGAGTACAAAAGTGCGAGATCTGGCCGGCGCGGAGCGGACACCGAGCTATCTGCTCGAGCCGCGACCGTGAGGGAGCGGTTGTGCGTGCCTGTGGAGGCTCTGGGGGCTGTTTGGCCTCACGCGAAGCCGCGAAGCCGCGAAGCCGCGAAGGGAAGTCGCAAGGGCCGGTGTTCGGTTAGGCGAGCCGCGGACGGGAGTCCGCGGGTGGAGTCTGCGGGTGGAGTCCGCGGGTGTGAGTGCCGTTGGGGTTTGGCCGGCGGCATTCCTGCCATGCGGGCAAAGGTGGTTCAAAGTGCTGTGTCCCCGTCGCTGCCCCCCCCAAAAAGTGGTGTGTCCCCGTCGCCAAGGTGCTGTGCCGTGCGGGCAAAGGTGTTTAGAAGTGCTGTGTCCCCGTTATCAGGGTGCTGTGTCCCCGTCGCCGCCCGGTTGCTGGCAGTTTGGCCTCACGCGAAGCCGCGAAGCCGCGAAGGGAAGTCGCAAGGGGCGGTTTTCGGTGAGGCGAGCTGCGGACGGGGGTCCGCGGGTGTGTGTTTCGAACGGCTGTGTCCCCGTCACCCCCCGTCACCAAAGTGGTGTGTCCCCGTCAACTCCCGCCCGTCAACTCCCGCCCAAAACAAGTGCTGTGTCCCCGTTACCCACCCAAAACAAGTGCTGTGTCCCCGTTACCCCCCCGCCCCCCTGAATGTGGTGTGTCCCCTATCGGCTCGAGCCGCGACCGTGAGGGAGCGGTTGTACGTGTCAGTGAAGGCTCCGGGGCTGTTGGCTCCCGCGAAGCCGCGAAGAAATTCGCAAGGGGGGGCGGTGTTCGGTGAGGCGAGCCGCGGACGGTAGTCCGCGGGTGGGAGTACCGTTGGGGTTTAGCCGGCGGCATTCCTGCCGTGCGGGCAAAGGTGTTTCGAAGTGCTGTGTCCCCGTCGCCCCGTGTCCGCCCACTCAAGGTGGTGTGTCCCCTATCGTCTCCTATCGTCTCGAGCCGCGACCGTGAGGGAGCGGTTGTGCTTGCCTGTGGAGGCCCTCGGGGCGGTTTGGCTCACGCGAAGCCGCGAAGGGAAGTCGCAAAGGGCGGTTTTCGGTAAGGCGAGCCGCGGACGGGAGTCCGCGGGTGGGGTCCGCGGGTGGGGTCCGCGGGTGTGAGAGCGTTGGGGTTTGGCCGGCGACATTCCTGCCGTGCAGGCGAAGGTGTTTCGAAGTGCTGT
>JBJTPZ010000302.1:0-5308 GCA_046075365.1 Planctomycetaceae bacterium | reverse complement strand
CGGGGCGGATTCCGCCGGGAAGGGTTCCGGCTGATTTGTTTCCTTTGCGGTATCGGCCGGCTCAGAAAAACCGAAATCGGCTGGTTGCGGCTCGACGGCTCGCGGAGTTGAATCTTCAGTCGGGAACGGTTCCGGTTCCATTGCGGGTTCAGAGTCGGGCATCGGCGTTTCTGCCGGCTCTGTCATGTCTGGCACCGGATCAGGGACAACGAACGCCGGGGCATCGTCAGGCTCATCGGACACTGGTGTCAGAGCTGGCAGTTCCTGAGTTGGCGGCGTCGCAGCCGCCGCAGGGAACTCGTCTGACACTGCGGGCGTCCCGGCCGCTGCGGGTGATACGGGGGACACACCTGACACGGGGGACACACCAGTCTGCGGCGATACTGGCGATACAGGGGACACACCATTGGATACGGGGGACACACCAGTTGCGGGCGGCGCACTGATTTCCGGTGCGGCACTGGTTATGGGCGCAGCGCCGCCAGCGGATTCAGGTGACAGTAACGACGGTGCTTCAGTTTCGGGTGTCTCTGTCGGGGCCGGCTCTTCGAGGTTTGAAAAGAAGCGGTCGTCGGGCGGGGCACCGGCAGCACTGCCATTTCCAGCTGGCGGGTCCGCGGGGCTGGCCTGAAAGCTGGCGGTGCGAATTTCGCTGCCGGTTTCCGGTTCTCCGAAGCTGAAAGGACTTTCGTCAGCAGCCGGGGACACTGCCGCCGCACTGGCCGGCTCGGCAGCCGCTGCACCGTCAGCCCCGGGGGGCGATTCGGCGGCTGATTCGGCGGCTGCCACAGCGGCCTGCGGGTCATTTTTCTTCTGCGCAGCCAGCCGCCCCTGCACCTGAATGACGAAAAATACGCCAATTCCGGCAACCCCGAGTGCTGTGAGAACTTTCCAAATGGAGTTGTTCATGGGAATCCTTTCCCCGGCCGCGCGAACCATCCCCAGCGGGGATTTAGGTAGATCTGAGTCCTGAAGTTGCCCTAAGTAGCAAAAACCGCCGATCGAGGAAAGACGAATTCCGAAAACTGAGCCTGACTGATCATCTGCACGGAATTTTCCGGACCTGCGGCGATCGATTGAAATTCCGCCGCTGAGCCTCACGGAGGCCCCCGGTTGACTCCCGAACCCCCCTTTTTTTCTCTAGAATAACAGATCATCCGGGCCGTCAGGCTGCGGATTCAAAGTCATTCAGACCACGCAGGAAACTTCGAATGAGCAGGAAATTCAATGTCGCGATGATCGGACTGGGCTTTGGTGCCGAGTTCATCCCGATTTATCAGGCCCACCCCAACGCCCACGTGGCGGCGATCTGTCGTCGCAATCCGGACGAACTGCAGAAATGCGGCGATCAGTTCGGCATCGACAAACGCTACACCAGTTATGATGAGGTGCTGGCGGACAAGGACATTGACTTCGTGCACATCAACAGTCCAATTCCGGACCATGCCTGGATGTCTCTGAAAGCGCTGGATGCCGGCAAGCACGTAATGTGCACAGTCCCGATGGCCACAACGATTGACGAATGTCGTCAGATTGTTGAGAAGGTCAAAAAGACGGGCCTGAAATACATGATGGCTGAGACCGTTGTCTACAGCCGTGAATTCCTGTTCATTCGAGACCTGTATCGCCGTGGCGAGCTGGGCAAGATTCAGCATCTGGCAGCCTCACATCCGCAGGACATGGATGGCTGGCCCAGCTACTGGGAAAAGATGATTCCCATGCACTACGCGACTCACGTGGTCAGCCCCTGTCTGGGCCTGGTGGATGGTCTGGCTGAGTATGTCAGTTGTTTTGGATCGGGCACTGTCCGCGACGACATTGCTCAGAAGTCGGGCAATCGCTTTGCCGTGGAAACCTGTCATATCAAGATCAAGGACAGCGATCTGACGGCTCACATCTGGCGATTCCTCTATGATGTAGCTCGCCAGTACCGTGAAAGTTTCGATGTTTACGGCACGAAGAAGAGCTTCGAATGGACTCTGGTGGAGCATGAGCCGCACGTGATCCATACGGCGAAGAAGCCCGAGCCGGAAATTGCAGAGAAGATTACTGTACCGGACTTTGCCCATCTGCTGCCGGAACCGATTCGCCGCTTCACGCTGCCTTCAGAAATCCATGATGCGGACCATCTGTCGTTTTTGCAGGGCGGCGGTCATGGCGGATCGCATCCGCACCTGGCTCATGAGATGCTGAGTGCTTTGGTAGAGGACCGTGATCCGCGTCCGAACGCGGTCACATCAGCCAACTGGACCTGCGTCGGCATTTGTGCTCACGAGTCAGCCCTGCGTGGCGGAGAGATCGTGCGGTTGCCCGAGTTTACATTGGGCTGATCGTCGACTGACACGCCATTCTGATTTCCGGGGCGGACAGCAATGTCCGCCCTTTTTTTGCAGCAGCCGCTATGATCAGCAGCCGCAGAATCATCAGGACGTGACATCTGAGTCATTGAAACCGCTCAAGGTTTGGCTGCTGCAAAGAAAGTGAAGACATGGCGGACGTGCAGGCCGGCAGGACGTCAGAACGCAGGCATGACCTCGATGCGTTGCGTGCCTTTGCGATGTTACTGGGAATTGCCCTGCACGGGGCAATTCCGTATGCGCCCGGATTTCCCTGGACCATTCAGGATTCACGGACCAGCGAAGTATTTTTGCTGCTGTTCATGATCATTCACGGATTTCGCATGCCGTTGTTTTTTCTGATCAGTGGTTATTTCACGATGATGATGTGGCGGCAGCGCGGGTTGGGTGCACTGCTGCGACAGCGGGCTCTGCGGATTCTGGTACCCTGTCTTTTAGGGCTGGTGACAATTCTGCCATTGTCGCACTGGCTGGGCCGAATCGCAACGGCCAGCGGTGACGGTGCGAATCAGGCAGCACCAGCGAATGCGGCAGCGCAGTCGGGAAACAAATCCGCAGCGGTTCCGGCAGCGACTGTGGCAGCAGCGGTCCGTGCGGGGGATCTGTTGCTGCTGCAGTCACTGCTGACAGATGCCGCAGCGGCCAATCAGCCGGATACGCAGTTTCAGGTGCGTCCGCTGTCATGGGCCGCTATGCACGGCAATCGTGAAGCCGCAGAACTGCTGCTGGCGGCTGGTGCAGAAATTGACGGAACAAATGCAGACGGGTCCACAGCGCTGCACGGAGCTGTATTTACGGGGCGACCGGAACTTGTGCGAATGCTGCTGGAGCACAAGGCGGAACCGGAAAAAAGAAATCTGGCCGGGGATCCTCCGGCTGCCGCGGCTCTGGCCGATGCCGCTGGCACCGGATTTATTTGGGGGCTGCTGCAATTACCGCCGCGTGAGCCACAAGACACCATTGCGGGACGTGCAGAGTGTCTGAAGCTGCTGCCCGCAATGCCGCCGGCCGGTGCACAGTTGAGACCTGAACTGCTGGAACAGCTGCGTGCCGGCTACATCTCATTCCTCACATCACCCCGCTGGAATCTGACTGCGCCCTCGGCCGATAATCCGCTGCCTTTTCAACTGATTCTGACGCCGGTGTTTGACCACCTGTGGTTTCTTTGGTTCCTGTGCTGGATGGTGGCTGGATTTGCAGTGCTGGCGCCGCTGGCAGCCCGCTGCAGCGGCTGCTGCGGATTGGCCGGACGAATGCCGCGAATGCTGACACTGGGCTGGCTGCAAAGTGCCTGGCTGCTGCCAACTGCTGCGACCATGTGCTTTATGGGATTGTTTGGCCCGGCCTTTGGTCCGGATACGTCTTTGGGAATTTTACCGCAGCCGCATGTGCTGCTGTATTACGGGACATTCTTCACGTTCGGCTGCTTGTATTTTGCCGCCGAAGATGGCGCCGGTCGTTTGGGACGCTGGTGGTGGCTGACACTGCCGGTCTCGCTGCTGATCCTGATGCCGCTCTGCTTTTTACCTGGCCAGTCACGCATGACGTCGGCCCTGATTCAGTCGGCCTTTGCCTGGTGGATGAGTTTTGGCTGTCTGGGATTTTTTCGGCGTTATTTGATGGCCGGCAGCAGCCGGATTCGCTGGCTGTCGGATTCATCGTACTGGCTGTACCTGATGCATTTACCGCTGTTACTGGCGATTCAGGCACCTCTGAGACCCTGGAATCTGTCACCGTTTCTGAAGTTTGGATTGTCGTGTGTCGTGTGTACGGGTTCGCTGCTGCTGAGCTATGAGTGGCTGGTGCGTTATACGCCGCTGGGGACGCTGCTGAACGGACGACGGACACGTCCGCAGGCGGCCGACAGACCGTAGCCAGGGCTTTCCAGATGCAAAGGACAAGGAAATTGTAGCACGGGCTTTCCGACCCGATCACTGTGCTGTGCGATGAACCGAATCTATTCCGAGGCTACAGAGGGCTACCGGGACTCCCGGGGTCACCGGGTGGGTCACCGGGGACACAGCACTGCGTTGACGGGGACACAGCACCGCGTTGACGGGGACACAGCACCGTGTTTCCAGTGCGTCCGATTGGAGTGCGGGAGTTCGGGCCGGGGCACAACCTATTCTGCGGGAAAACATCCGCTCCCGTCGCAGTTTATGCGGAGAATCACGGCAACGCCCAAGGCTGGCTATACCGCAGTGACGCGCAGGCTACCGGGGGCTACCGTAGACACAGCACTGGGTTTCCAGTGTTTCCGGATGGAGTGCCAGGGCTGGGGCATAACTTTTTCTACGGGAGAACACCCGCTCCCGTCGCACCCCACGCGTAGAATCACGGCAAAATTCCATGCTGGCCATGCCGCAGCGACGGGGCGCTGATTACCAGCGTTCAGTTGCTAAACCACGCCATCGACGGGCCACGCTATCGCGTGTGCTGGCCCGAAATGATGCGATGGCTGCCTGTGCCGAGTGCAACAGACTGTAAAAAACACGCCCTCGTTGAACCCTATTGCACCAGTTGCCGGATGCACAGTTCGACAGTGCTGCCAAAGGACAACGCAGACGGCATCTGCTGTCATTTGTTTCGGGGAATCTGCGCGGCGCAAATAGGCGGTTCACCCGAAATAATCGCTTCACCAGCGCGTCAGAGAGGCTTCAAAGACCAAATCGTCCCACCACCCAACCGGCTCAGGCTGCATTAAAGCCCTTCATGGCGGACGCAGATTCAGGCTGAGGCTTTTGCCAGAAGATCGCGAGCCAACGGAAGGGCCCTGTAGCGATGCACACCGAATCGCGGCTTGTGGGTGTCCACCACCGCAGGTTTGCCTGCCACGATACTGAACAATCGGCCAAAGTTGCGAACCAGTTCGTTCCACACCGATGCCGAAATTCCCAGACGCTTGAACAGCCGCCTGATCCACTTGGGCTTTCTGCCTGGTTTTGCCACTC
>JBJTPZ010000301.1:0-3062 GCA_046075365.1 Planctomycetaceae bacterium | reverse complement strand
AAAGGCTGCGACTTTTTGCTGCGACCAAACATCCACCATGCCAGCCAGCCGATTGCCAGGCCCTGAGCCGCGGGACTGGTCAGCAGCCCGGAACGCAGTCCGGCCAGCAACAGTGCTCCCGTCAGCATCCAGCGAACAGGTGCCGGTAAATCGTCGTTCCAGAGCTGCAGCAGCGAGCCCCAGGCGTAACCTGACTGTCGGGCCATTGTGGGCTGCGGGCCATCTGCTGCCGCCCTCGCAGCGCCGGCAATTCCGGCTGCAGCACCCGCTGCCGCCGCGCCGCGTTCCGCGGAGCCCCCTGCAGCCGGCTGCCGCGGCGCGACCGGTCGACTGCCCGGAAACATGTCGTCCGGCTGCAAAGTATGAAACACGGCCGGTTGCTGGAGCGGCAAGCCGGTGGCCGTGACCGCCTGCAGAAACTGCTGCAGCAGCGTTTCGACATCGTGAATACGACGTTCAGGATCCTTCTCAAGTGACGCTGCAATCACCGTCTTCAGCGGCGCGGGCAGCAGATGCAGATCCGGTTCCGCGGTCAGATGCTTCATCAAAATTTCGCCGGCACTCTCACCCTCAAACGGGACTCGCCCCGTCATCATTTCATACAGCATGATCCCCAGCGAATACACGTCGACTTCCCGGCCATAACGCCCCCGGGCCACTTCCGGAGCCATGTAGTAAACGGTGCCCACGCTTTGGGTCTGAGCACTGCGGCGGCTTTCCGAAATGAACTTGCTCAGCCCCACGTCGCCCACCTTCACCACTCCGCCATCACTGAAAATGTTGGCGGGTTTCAGGTCGCGATGCACAAGGCCACGGTCATGCAGAAAGCTGAGCCCGGCAGTCATGCCCGTCAGCCAGTTCAGCACCTGCTGCAGCGGCATGCCGTCCGGATGCTGCTGCAGCGCGTCATGCAGACTTTGCCCGCCCACATATTCCATCACAATCCAGTGATCCCGTTCCGCATCCTGCCGAATGTCGAAGATCGTGACCAGATTGGGGTGCTTCAGATTCAGGCACTGCGAGACTCCCCGCAGCTCCACTTCCAGATTGTTGTGCAGCAGTTTGAGTGCCACTTCCTTGCCGGCATCCGTGACCGCATAATAGACCTCGCCGAACCCGCCGCGGTGAATCGCGCGTTTGATCGTGATGCCTTCAAGAGGTCTGGTTTCTGGTCCGAATGTGAACTTCATGAGTCTTCAGTCCTGACCGGTTTCAGACGGCGGAGTTCGTGCGGCCGGGTTCCAGTCTGAACCGCAGCTCAGGTCCGGAAAGTATGGCTCCCTGAGACAGATCGTGCTGTTCCGGAAGCGGGGCATCAGAGAGTGTCAAAGGTATTTTGGAACGGCACAGCAGCTGCTGCTGACGACGATACAGCACCACGGAATCCGGCCAGGCCGGGCAACAGACATGATTGTCCTGACGCGGCCCCAGCAGCAGCGTGTCGGCCATCAGTAAAACTCCGTTCAGACTGAGCCGCGGCTGATGCCCGCTGAGAAATTCCAGCAGTGCGGACGCCGACAGCACACTGGGGATCCGAAACCGCAGCCGGACTCGATCACCCAGCTGAATCTCACTGCCGTTCCTTAACAAAGTCTGTCCGGTCACGGGTCGCCCGCCCACCGCACAGGACTGCAGCGGCTGCAAAAACCAGGCGTCATCCTGACGAATGAAGCGGGCATGCCGGCGCGACAGCGGGGCCAGCAGCGGAATGTCGGCCGCCTCGTCCACCGCCGCCGCAGATCCGATCAGCAGGTCATCTCGACACAGCACCTGCCAGACGCCGATGGCATCTACCCACAGGAAGAAGTTGTCAAGTTGCCCTGCTGACACGATTGCAATTCCCTGCCGCTGCTGGCTGCCGTGAACGAAAGACCGCACCGTCATTTTCTACCGAAGCTCAAGGAAACTCAATTCAGCCCGCGTCCCTGACTGTCTGATTGAGAATTTGCTGAGCGGTCGGTCACAGCTGCGGTCCGCTGCCATTGCCCGATTCGGCCGACTTTTCAGGGGCCGGCTGAGTTCGCTGGAAATGCCGGTCAATGTCACCCAGCAGATCCGTCGGTTCCGCCGGCTGGCTGGCTTCTTCCACCGGAATCCGCCCCAGTACCTGCCCTTCGGTCTCCAGCATCGATTCGCGGACATCCAGAGCATGCCCGACGTCCCGAATTAACTGCTCAACCTGCGCCAGCTGGGAATCATCCACCTGCATCGAATTGATGGCTTCGGCGGCCTGCACCTGCCGCAGCCGGGCTTCCAGCTGAGCAATCTTGACGGCCAGGTCCTGCTTGCGGGACAGCATCGTGTCCAGCTTCCGCTGATTGGCTCGCAGGGTATCCCGCTGAGCAGTCAGGATCTGATGGTCGCGTTTGACACAGTCTTCAGCCGTGCAGAATGAAGCAAAGCGGTGAGCCAGATCGGCTTCCACTTCCGCACGGGAATACGACACCGTGCGATATGTGTAGTTGGAATGGCCGGCTTCGAGGTCCTTGCGGAGTGTCAGGATGGCGTCTTTTTGCTGAGCCAGGCTGGCTTCCCGAGCGGCGATGTCGCGTTCCAGATCCTTCACGTCGACCGACTGGCTGGCGACGGTTTTCAGGTGTTTTTTGATTTCCGGCAGCAGGTCACCAACCTCGTTGCGGATGCGATCCAGTTCAAATTCGACGGAAATTTCCTGTCGCACGGCTTCCCGCACATTGCTGCCTACGGTTTTGACATAGCTGGAGGCATCGCTGCCCAGCAGCATGGTTCCGGCGAGAGCAGCGGCGGCGGTCCCGGTGATGAGTCGTTTGAGCATGATTGGAGTCCTCGGAAAGTGTGAATTTTGGGCTTCCGGAGGGCAGCAACCTGCTGGCCCTGGCTCGCGGAATGGGGATCTAATTCGCCGGCCGAAAGGAAACCCTGGCAAGATTCGGGAGATTTTTGAAAAGTTTCCGGGAGAGGGGGAGGGCGGGGGTGGACAGAGGCGAGCCGCGGACGGGAGTCCGCGGGTGTGCGATTCTGGTTGCGGCGGGGGTGTTTACGATTACGAGCACGAGCACGACGTTTTTCCTCAACCGCTGATG
>JBJTPZ010000300.1:0-21962 GCA_046075365.1 Planctomycetaceae bacterium | reverse complement strand
GAAAACCGAAAACCGATCACTGCCTTTCGCGTCTTCCTTCGCATCTTCGCGTCTTCGCGTGAGCCAAACTACCTGCCACTGACTGCCCACCGAACACGCAATCCTCCCCTCGCCCCCGTGAAACGGGGGAGGCGCCAGGGGGCGAAGGGGAGTTTTCTTGAAATTCTCGAGAGTATCGAAAAAAACGAAGTCGCTGGCGGAATATCTGTACCGCCGCGCGTGCCAGTGATTTTCGGAATTCCCCTCGCAGTGCGGATTCTGCGGGCATCCCCGACGGGCTCGTGATAGGATACCGACTATCAGCCTCTTTCCTTTCGAGTCTGCAGAGGATGTTCCATGCAAGCTGTTTTGTCGGTCTTGCTGTTTTTTTTGCTAAGTTCCTGTGCTGTTCCTGCGGGGGCTCAGCAGGTTCCCACGTTCAACCGTGACATTCGTCCGATTTTGTCGGATCGTTGTTTTTTCTGTCATGGTCCGGATGGTGCAAAGCGTGAGGCGGATCTGCGTCTGGACGATCGTGAGGCGGCGATTGCTGCGGGGGCGATTGTGCCGGGTGATCCTGACCAGAGTGTGCTGCTGCAGCGGGTGACAAGTTCTGACGCGGGCTCGGTGATGCCGCCGCCGCATGCGAAGCTGGGCCAGTTGAGTGCGCTGGAGGTGAGTTTGCTGCGGGAGTGGATTCGCGGTGGTGCTGAGTATGAGGGTCACTGGTCATTTATTCCGGTGCGGCGTGGTGCAGCGACGGACGCGACGATCAGCGGTCGGGTTGATGA
Organism: Planctomycetaceae bacterium; assembly: GCA_046075365.1. Lineage (GTDB taxonomy): Bacteria > Planctomycetota > Planctomycetia > Planctomycetales > Planctomycetaceae > SXXK01. The sequence goes on along the minus strand of JBJTPZ010000300.1, from coordinate 21,192 downwards.
ACTGATTCGTCGGCATTTGTCAGAGCGGGGGTTGCAGCAGCAGCCGGTGGCTGACCGAGAGACTTTGATTCGCAGGCTAAGTTTTGATCTGACGGGATTGCCGCCGACGGCGGATGAGGTGCGAGTGTTTGTGGAGGATGCTGATCCGGAGGCGGTGCCGCATCTGGTGGATCGTCTGCTGGGATCTCAGCGATATGGCGAGCGGATGGCGGTGGACTGGCTGGATGTGGCGCGATATTCGGACAGTTATGGATTTCAGGTGGACCGTGAGCGTGAGATGTGGCCGTGGCGCGACTGGGTGATTGATGCGTTCAACCGCAATTTGCCGTTTGATCAGTTTGTGACGTGGCAGCTGGCGGGTGATCTGCTGCCCCAGGCGACTCAGGAGCAGATTCTGGCGACGGCCTTTAATCGGCTGCATCAGCAGGAGTCTGAGGGTGGCAGTGTGGAGGAGGAGTATCGTGTGGAGTATGTGAGTGATCGGGTGCAGACTTTTGCGACGGCGTTTTTGGGTCTGACCTTCGAGTGTGCTCGCTGTCACGACCACAAGTACGACCCGATTACTCAGCGTGAGTACTATCAGTTGTTTTCGATGTTTCAGAACATTGACGAGGCGGGTTTGTATTCTTATTTCACGCTGTCCCCGCCGACTCCTGCACTGACGATGACGGATGCCGGGTCTGAGTTGAAGCTGTCGGAGCTGCGGCAGCGGGTGCTGGAGGCGGAGACAGTTTTGCAGGGCGAGCGTGTGGCGGGTACGGAGCGTTTTTCCGGCTGGCTGGCCGGGGTGGTACCTGGTGAGCTGGCGTTGCTGTCTGGTGAGCAGGGGCGGTTTGGTTTTGACGGTCAGCAGGGCGGCCGGCTGGAGAACAGTGTGCGGGCGGATCAGCCGGCGGTGCTGCGTGGTGAGAATCGTCTGGTCTCGGGTGTTGTGGGTGAGGCGGTGCAGTTTTCGGGAGACGATCCGGTAGATCTTCCGCTGGGTAATTTTGATCGGCATCAGCCCTTCAGTGTGTCGTTATGGCTGCAGACACCCTCCGTGAGTGCTCGTGCTGTCGTGATGCATCGTTCGCGGGCGTGGACAGACGCGGCCAGTCGGGGTTATGAGTTATTGATTGAGGATGGTCGTTTGAAGTGGTCGCTGATTCATTTCTGGCCGGGGAATGCGGCATCGGTGGGTATGCGGCAGCAGCTGCCGCTGAATGAGTGGGTGCATGTGACGGTGGTTTCGGACGGCAGCAGCAGTGCGTCGGGTTTGTCGATTTATGTGAATGGACATCGAGCGGAGACGGGCATCATTCGTGACTCGCTGACTCGCGAGATCACGGGTGGCGGCGGCGACAACATCGCTTTGGGTGAGCGTTTTCGGGACCGTGGATTTCGGGGTGGTTTGATTGATGATGTGCGGGTGTTTGATGTGGGTTTGACAGAGCTGGAGTGTCTGGCGGTGTTTGATGCGGCGGCTGCGGCTGCGGAGTTGGGCGCGGGCGGAGCGGGTGCAGTCGGCGGCGGAGCGGGTTTATCGGACGGTGTGCGGCGGCAGCTGCTGGAGTGGTATTTGCGGCGGCGGGACGCGGGATATCAGGGGGCCTGGCAGCGTCTGCAGGAGGCTCGGCGAGCCGCCGCTGAGTATTTTCAGGGTTTGAAGGAGATTATGGTGATGCGTGAGCTGGCGGAGCCGAAGCCAGCGTGGGTGTTGTTTCGTGGCGAGTATAATCAGCGTCGTGAGCAGGTGCAGGCGGGAGTTCCTGCTGCGTTATCTCCTTTCCCCGAGGGTGCTCCGCGGAATCGTCTGGGTCTGGCTCGCTGGCTGACCAGTCCTGATCATCCGTTGCTGGCGCGAGTGACGGTGAATCGTATCTGGCAGAGTTTATTTGGTCGGGGTCTGGTGCGAACTGCTGAGGATTTTGGCAGTCAGGGCAGTCGTCCGTTGTATCCGGAGGTGCTGGACGAGTTGTCGGATTATTTCATTCGCAGTGGCTGGGATGTGAAGCGGCTGGTGCGAGCGATCGTGCAGACGGGGACGTATCAGCAGCGGAGTGTGGGATCGGCCGGTTTGATGGAGGATGATCCGGACAACGAGTTGCTGGCTCGGGGGCCGCGATTTCGGTTATCGGCTGAGATGATTCGTGACAATGTGCTGCTGGCGTCGGGGTTGTTGCAGGAGCGGATTGGTGGTCCGCCGGTGAATCCTTATGAGATGACGGAGGCGTTTAAGCCGGCGGGTGTGAGTGGTGGGGACGAGGCGTATCGTCGGAGTGTGTATACGAGCTGGCGTCGGACGAGTCCGCCGCCGGCGATGCTGGCCTTTGATGCTCCGAGGCGAGCGGTGTGTACGGCGAAGCGGGAGCGTACGGATTCTCCGTTGCAGGCTTTGATTTTGTTGAATGGAGTGCAGTATGTGGAGGCGGCGCGGGTGCTGGGTGAGCAGTTGTGGCGGGGCAGTGGTGGTGATGTGGAGGCGATGATTCGTGAGGGTTGTTTGCGGTGCTGGAGTCGTCTGCCGGACGCGTCGGAGCTGGCGATTTTGCGTCGGTTGTGGGTGGAGCAGCTGGAGCATTTTGCGGCGCGACCGGAGCGTGCGGCGGAGCTGTTGTCGGTGGGTCAGCGGAAGGCGGCAGCGGGACTGTTGCCGGCGGAGGCTGCGGCAGCGACCGTGCTGGCTCAGGCGCTGCTGTCTTACGACGAGTGTGTCGTGCGTCGGTAGTGTGTGTGGTGTGTGGTGTGTGGTGCGTGGTGTGTGGTGTGTGGTGTGTGGTGTGTGTTGAGGAGACGGTGCATGCTGTCGAACGTTTTATTTCAGAATCGTCGGACTTTTCTGTCGAATTCGGGTTTGGGTCTGGGATCGATTGCGCTGGCTGATTTGATGTGTCGTGAGGTGGGTGCGGGGGAGATTGAGGAGCAGGCGGTGGGGGGTGCGGGCATTTCCGGAGTGCCTGGAGTGTCCCATTTTGCCCCGCGTGCGAAGCGAGTGATTTATCTGTTTATGTCGGGTGGTCCGTCGCAGCTGGATTTGTATGACTACAAGCCATTGCTGAAGCAGCGTCATGGCGAGCAGCTGCCGGATTCGGTGCGTGGTGGTCAGCGTCTGACGGGGATGTCGGGGAATCAGTCATCGATTCCGCTGGTGGGTTCACCGTTTGGTTTTCGGCAGTATGGTGGTGGCGGTGCGTGGTTTAGTGATTTGCTGCCGCATACGGCGGGTGTGGCGGACGAGTTGTGTGTGATTCGGTCGTTGTATACGGAGGCGATCAATCATGGGCCTGGGGTGACGATGTTCCAGACGGGGACTCAGATAGCAGGTCGTCCGAGTATTGGAGCGTGGCTGAGTTATGGTCTGGGTCAGGACAACGAGGATTTGCCGGCATTTGTGGTGTTGATCACGAGGGACAAGGGCGGGCAGCCTTTGGGTGCTCATTTGTGGGGCAGTGGTTTCCTGCCGACTCGTCATCAGGGTGTTTTATTTCGGGCGGCGCGGGATCCGGTGTTGTATCTGGGGAATCCGGCTGGTGTGGACGCGGGCAGTCGTCGTTTGCTGCTGGATCGTCTGCGTGAGCTGCATGAGCATCAGCATGAGCGGATGCCGGATCCGGAGATTCGTTCGCGGATTGATCATTATGAGATGGCGTATGCGATGCAGTCGAGTGTGCCTGAGGCGACGGATATTTCGGGAGAGCCGCAGCATGTGCTGGACAGTTATGGTCCGGACGTGACGAAGCCGGGCACATTTGCGGCGAACTGTCTGCAGGCGCGGCGACTGGCGGAGCGTGGTGTGCGATTTATTCAGCTCTATCATCAGGACTGGGATCATCACGGGGGGTTACCGGGAGCATTGCCGAAGCTGTGTCAGGAGACGGACCAGCCAGCAGCGGCTCTGATTCGTGATTTGCGTATGCGGGGACTGCTGGATGACACGCTGGTGGTCTGGGGCGGCGAGTTTGGTCGAACGAATTATTGTCAGGGGCGGATTCAGCCGAACTTTGGGCGTGACCATCATCCGCGTTGTTTTAGTGTGTGGCTGGCGGGTGGTGGAGTGAAGGGTGGTATGGTGTTTGGTGAGACGTGTGAGTTTGGCTATAACGTGGCGACGGATGGAGTGCACATACATGATTTGCAGGCGACGATGCTGCATTTGCTGGGGATTGATCATGAGCGTCTGACGTATAAGTTTCAGGGTCGTCGTTATCGGCTGACGGACGTGCATGGTCGGCTGGTGACGGGGATTTTGTCTTAGGGGTGTTTGATGGCTGGGATGGCGGCTTTGAGGCGTCGTGAATTTTTGGGTGCGGCTGCGTTGCCGTGGCTGGGTTCGTGTGCGATTGGCGGGGGTGTTGGCGGGGGGGGTGGGCAGGCTGAGCTGCCGGTAGCGGCATTGATCACGGCTTATTATCCGGTGAGTCATGCGGATGTAATTGTGTCGAAGATTTTGGAGGGTTATTTGCGGAACGGCGGGATGCCGCGTCCGGGTTTGAAGCTGGTTTCGATGTATGTGGAGCAGCAGCATCCGCATGACATCAGCGGTGAGCTGGCTCGTCGGTATGGAGTGCGGCTGTGTGGTTCGATTGACGAGGCGATTAGTCTCGGGACGTCTCGAGTGCAGGTTGCGGGTGTGCTGAGTATAGCGGAGCATGGTGACTATCCGGTGACGGAGCTGACGGGTCAGAAGATGTATCCGCGGCGGCGATTTTTTGACGAGTCGGTGGCGACGTTTCAGCGATGTGGTTCGGTGGTGCCATATTTCAACGACAAGCATCTGGGCTGGCGGTGGTCGGATGCTGAGGCGATGTCCGCGACGGCTCGCAGGCTGGGTTTTCCGCTGTTGGCGGGGTCATCGGTGCCATTGGCGTGGCGATTTCCGCAGCTGGAGTTGCCACTGGGTTGTGAGATTGAGTCTGCGTTGACAGTGGGCTATGGGCCACTGGAGGACTATGGTTTTCATGCTCTGGAGGCACATCAGTGCATGCTGGAGCGTCGTCGGGGCGGCGAGTCGGGTGTGAGTGGGGTGAGAGTTGCGGTGGGAGCGGGTATTCGTGAGCTGGAGCGTGCTGGTGAGTGGTCGGGTGAGTTATTTGCGGCGGCGATGTCGGTGCTGCCGCGGGGTGCGGCTTCAGCGGCGGGCTGGGATCCGCTGCAGGCAGAGTACGAGGGCGTGCGGAATCAGCCGGCGGCATATGTGATGCAGCATGCGGACGGACTGCGATCGGCGGTGTTAATGACGGCCGGGTTTGCGGGCGGATTTGCGTTTGCCTGTCGGCTGAAGGGGCGAAAGGAGCCATTGGCGTGCTGGTTTCGGCTGCAGGAGGGTGGGGTATTTGGGCATTTTTCGTATCTGGTGGATGCGATTGAGGCGACGCTGCGAGCGGGTCGGGCGGTGTATCCGGTGGAGCGTACATTGTTGACGACGGGTGTGCTGGATCGGTGCATGCAGCTGCTGGCAGCGGGTGGTGGCCACACTGAGACTCCTGAACTGACTTTTGGCTATGCGGGGGGTGACTGGGTATTTGCGAATCATCCAAAGTCGCGACTGCAGGTGCCTTATGAGTGAGTGTGTGGGGAGAGTGTGTGCAGCGGTGCTGATGTGTGTGGTGATTGCTGGTGAGTTCCGACCGGCTGTTGCGATGCAGCGGGCAGGGGTGCGGGTTCAGGCTGGGTCCGAATCGGCATCTGAGGGGGTGCTGTCGGCGCTGTCGTTGTCGGAGCGGATTGATCGTGAGCTGGAGGGAGTGGTCCCGGGTCTGGAGCTTTTGGAAGCGAGTGCAGCGGAGTTTCAGCGGCGGATTTATCTGGATTTGGCGGGTCGAGGTCCGACGGTCACTGAGAGTGAGGCGTATTTTCGGCGTCTGGAGTCTGAGCCTGGGGCGGCTGAGCGGATTCGTGAAGAGTTGATTGAGGAGTTGCTGAGTGGCGGTGAGTTTGACCGGTATTATGCGCGGGTGCTGGAGGTGATGTTTACGGAGCGTCGTGAGACGATTTCGGTGCTGGAGTTTCGGGGCTGGATTCAGCGGTGGCTGGAGGAGCGTCGTCCGCTGAACGAGTTATGTGCGGAGATACTGGCGGCTGATGGAACGGGTGAGCAGCTGCGTCCGGCGGCGGCATTTGTGCTGAATCGTGCGGCTGAGCCGCACCAGGTGACTCGGGACATCGGTCGAATTTTCTTTGGCCGCGACATTCAGTGTGCGCAGTGTCATGATCATCCGCTGGTGGCGGATTATGAGCAGTCGGAGTATTTTGGGATTCTGTCATTTGTCAGTCGGACGTATGTGTTTCAGGACGAGAAGCGGGGCAATTTGCCGTTTCTTGGTGAGAGGGGTGAGGGGTTACTGGAGTATGCATCGGTATTTGAGCCGGGTGCGGTTCGTGTGGCGGCGCGTCCGGTGCTGCCGATGGTGCTGGCGATGGATGCCGAGCCGGAGTTTGGAGATCCGGCTGATGTTTATGTGGTGGTGCCGGACAAGGACCGTCGCGGGGTGCCTCGATACAGTCGTCGGCAGCAGCTTGCCGTCCTGGCGACTCATCCAGAGAACCAGTCTTTCAATCGCAATCTGGCGAATCGTTTGTGGGCTGAGCTGATGGGTGTGGGAGTGGTGCATCCTGTGGACATGCATCATGGCGGGAATCCGCCGATTTCGGCGGCATTGTTGCGGATTTTGTCGGAGGGTCTGGTGGAGCAGGGGTATGACCTGCGTGGATTTGTGCGTGAGATTGTGAGGTCGCGGGCGTATCGTCGGAGTGTGCGAGAGCCGGATCTGGAGCGGTGGTCTGGTCCAGCTGGTGGAGTGGCGGGGCTGGCTGGCGAGGTTTTGCGGCTGGAGTCGGTGCGTGATGAGTTGCAGCCGCGACTGCAGCAGAATGAGTCTGAGGGTGTAGAGGCGCTGCAGCAGCTGAAGAAGGCAGAGGGTGCTGTTGATCGACTGCTGGTCCAGGTGCAGTCAGCGCGACAGCAGTTACAGCAATTTACGGAGCAGCGTGATCAGGAGCAGTTGCGTCTGGCGGGGCTGCAGCCGGAGCTGCAGCGTCACAGGGGGCAGGTGGAGCTGTTGCAGGGGGCGTTGGCGTCACTGGATCTGGCATTGCAGCAGTTGATGGGTGACGAGGTGCTGGTGGCGGAGCGTGAGCGTCTGCAGCTGTCGTTGAAGGCTGGTCAGGAGGCGCTAGGGGTCCATGAGGAGCGAGTTGAGGAGAGTACGGAGTTGCTGGAGCGAGCGACGAATCGAGTGGAGGACCAGCGAGTGCGTGTGCTGGCACTGGCGAATCGTCGGCTGGCCTTGAGTGAGTTTGTTGTGGAAGCGCGGGGGGTTCAGCGTCGGGTGCAGCAGCGTCGGCAGGCGCTGCTGGATGCGGTGTCGGACAGTGAGCAGCGGGCAGAGCAGCTGCGAGTGTTGAGTGGCTGGCTGGAGCTGCGTGAGCGGCTGCGGAGCGGGGCGGATGCGGGTAACGGGGACGCGGCTGGTGACAGTGAGCTGATGGTGGAACTGGGTCGGCGTGAGGTGGCATTGCGGGAATTGTGGCGGCGGAGTTATGTGGTGCGTGGTTTGCGGGGGTTGAATCCGGAGCAGATGTCGGGAGCGACATATACGGCATTGGAGCTGGGTCAGGGTGTGAGGCGGAAGGCGGAGTCGGACTGGGCAGAGAGGGTGCGGGAGAATCCTGCGGAGCGGGACGATGTGGGTGCGCGGGTGAAGTTTGTGGCTGCGGCGGTTGCGGGGCATCAGTGGGACACGGTTGAGGATCTGCTGGTATCTCGCTTTTCTGCTCCTGCGGGAGCCCCGCAGGACAGTTTCTTTGCGACGGTGGATCAGGCTCTGACGATACAGAATGATCCGACGTATCAGGGCTGGCTGAAGCCGGGTGGGGGTAATCTGTCGGAGCGACTGGGAGCGATGGGTGATGCGGGTCAGATTGTGGAGCAGTTGTATTTGAGTGTGTTGTGTCGGCGGCCGGATGCCGAGGAGCGTGAGTTTGCGCTGGGCTTGCTGGCGGTGTCGGAGGTTGAGCGTGCGGCGGTGCTGCAGGAGTTGTTGTGGGGGTTGCTGGCTTCGACGGAGTTTCGGTTTTCGATGTGAGTGGCTGTGAGGCGGAGAGTGGCAATGAGCGGTACGGGTTATCAGCCTTGCGGCACGATTGATCATGGGCTTGCGCGGCGGCAGTTCATGGGTGAATTTTTGACGGGTGGTGCGATGTTGGCGGGCACCAGTTTGTTTTCGCATCCGCTGGGTGCTGGAGAGCTGGCGGCGCGTGGTCGTTCGATGGTGGTGGTGTATCTGAACGGCGGGATCAGTCAGTTTGAGTCGTGGGATCCGAAGCGGGATGTGGAGACCGGTGGTCCGTTTCGGGAGATTTCTACGACGGTGCCGGGAGTGCAGATTTCTGAGTTATTGCCGCGAACGGCGCAGCACATGCATCACATGGCGTTGATTCGCAGTATTAGTACGGATCTGGATGATCATGGTTTGGCGAACAATCTGGTGCGGAGCGGCCGGATGACTCGCACGGCCACCGAGTATCCGGAGTTGGGTGCGGTGGTGGCGCGTGGTCTGGAGCGGTCTGATTTTCCGTTGCCTGGGCATATCACGACGCTGGCGGGAGGAGCGAGTGGTCGTGCGAACAATGCGGCGTATCTGGGTCCGGCGTATGCGAGTGTGGGTGTGGGGGCTGAGCAGGGTGGCATTGTGAATGCGAAGCTGCCTGACGGTATGACGGTGGCAGTGGACAGTCGTCGTCATGACTGGCGGCGGTTTGTGAACAGTCGTCATCGCAGTCGGGTGCAGTCTGCGGAGCTGGATGCTTATGCGCAGAGTTATGAGCAGGCGTTGCGGCTGATGGAGAAGCGGGATCTGTTTGATATTTCTCGTGAGTCTGCAGCGGTGCAGGCGGCATATGGGAAGTCGGAATTTGGTCGGCAGCTGTTATTGGCTCGGCGGCTGGTTGAGCAGGAGGTTCCGTTCATTGAGGTGCAGCATGCGGGCTGGGATTTTCACCACAACAATTTTGAGTTTCATTTGCATTATGTGGCGGATTTTGACGGGCCATTTGCCTGTTTTTTGGGGGATTTGTCTGAGCGTGGTCTTTTGGAGCGGACGCTGGTGATTGTGATGACGGAATTCGGGAGGACTCCGAGTATCAACGCCGGGTATGGTCGGGATCATTATCCGAAGGCCTGGTCGATGGCGGCAGCGGGATGCGGAATTCAGCATGGTGCGGTGATTGGTGCCACGGATGCGAAGGGTGTTGAGGTGACTGAACGGAAGGTGGATCACCGGCATTTATTTCACACGTGGCTGCGAGCGGTGGGTATTGATTCGGGGGGTCAGTTTGAGATTGGGGGCAGGAAGTTTCCGATTGCGGATCCGGCATTTGGTCCGATCGAGGAGTTGCTGTCATGACTGAAGAGATATTTGATCCGCGGTCAGCGCGGCCGTTGTCGGACTGGGCTTATACGGCGCGATTACTGTGTTGTCGTACAGATCCGACGGGGCGTTATGTGTTGGCTGGAGCGACGGACGGTACGGTGCAGCGGTGGAAGATTGACACGGGAGAGCGGGTTTCGCTGGTTGGGCATGAGAACTGGGTGCGTGCCCTGGCTTTTGCGGCGGACGGCCGGGTGTTGTATTCGGGTGCTTATGACGGGCGTCTGTTGAGCTGGGATCTGGAGTCTGGGGAGTTGCAGCCGGTGCGGTCTGTGGAGGCTCATCGTGGCTGGCTGAGGGGTTTGTCGGTGAGCACGGACGGGGCGTGGTTGGTCAGTTGTGGCAATGACAGGCTGGTGAAGGTCTGGTCAGCGGCGGACGGCAGTCTGGTGCGGGAGTTTTCGGGGCATGTGGATCTGCCGTATTGTGTGCAGTTTGTGCCGGGTGCAGCGGAGCTGGTGAGTGGGGACATTCGTGGGAACGTGCTGCACTGGCGTGTGGCCGACGGTGTGGTGTTGCGGTCATTTGATGCGGGTGCGATGTTTTCGCATGTGGGTGATATTGCGCCATTTGGCGGAGCGATTGGATTGACTTTCAGTCCGGGTGCGGAGCGACTGACGGTTTCGGGGCTGCACAAGGTTTCGAATGCGCCGGCGGGAAATCGGCGTGGAGTGGCGATGTCGTTTGACTGGCTGACGGGAGAGAAGCAGCCGTTGCAGGAGTGTGGTCAGAAGGAGCTGGATGCGACGATGTGGCGGGCGCTGTATCATTCCAGCGGTGTATTGCTGGGTGTGCTGGAGAAGGAGGTTGGATTTTGGCAGGGGGGTGCGGCGGAAGTTTTTCACCTGCTGTCGACTCCTGAGCATATTTTCGATCTGGACCTGCATCCGACTCGAGCAGATCTGTATACTGCTCACTTTGACGGTCACGTGCGTGGCTGGCGTCTGGCGGGTGAGAAGCGAGTTTAGCGGGGTGTGCGGATGCGATTTCTGGTATTGGCGCGTCGTGGCGGATTTTTCAGCGAGCTGATCAGCTGGATGATTCGGGTGGTGATTTATGACATTTGCATCACGACGATTTCGGAGGTGCTGGGTGTGCCGCGATTTGTGGCTTTGTTGATTTTCCTTGGCATTTTGGCGGCCATTTCGGTGGGCGGTTATTATTTGAGGCAGCGGAATGCGAGTGGATTTGAGGATTGAGTCAGGTCCGGAGTGTGCGGCATGAATTTTCAGATTCAGTGTGCGCCGGTGTTCAGTGTGATTGAGTTTCAGCTGAACAGTGGTGAGCAGGTGATTGCTCAGCCGGACAGTATGGTGTCGATGACTTCGGGGATGCGGATCCGGGCATCGGCGAGTACGGGTACTGGAGTCGTGGGCAGAAGCTGGCGGGCGGGTTTTCGCAGTCTGCTGGGTGGCGAGTCTTTTTTCCGAGCGATCTTTGAGGCTCGTCGTGACGACCAGGTGCTGTTGCTGGCTCCGGAAAGTTATGGTGAGATTTTGTCGATTGCCTTGTCGGAAAGCGACAGCATGTATCTGACTCGTGGTTCGTATCTGGCTCACACGGGGGACTGCAGTCTGGACATTCGTTATGGGGGCATGAAGGGTGTGATGTCGAAGACGGGTTTATTTTTGCTGCAGATTACTGGTCCGGGTCAGTTGTTTTGTCAGACCTATGGTGCGATTCGTGAGCGTGTGCTGGCTGAGGGCGAGAAGTTTCTGGTTGACAATCGTTATGTGGTGGCATTTTCGAGTTCGCTGCAGTATGAGCTGGTGCGGTCGAGTGAGCGTCTGACGGATTCTTTTTTTTCTGGTGAAGGTTTTATCAATCGTTTTACGGGGCCTGGGCGTTTGCTTTATCAGACTCGTGTGAAGCCGGCTGGTGGGATGTTGCGACTGTTGTTCAGCGCGGTGACGTGACAGTGGGTATGGTTTGGGACAGGTGAAAGTGGAAACCGTCAACTGGAATTCGCTGGCGATCGGCCCGGACGGCTGTTTGCGGGTGATTTGCGACGAAGAGCTGGTGGCTGGTGGCGGTGTTGCGCAGCAGCTTGATCGATTGCAGCAGCAGTTTGCAGTTTCGACGGCTGCGGGTCTGGTGGACCTGTTGCAGCCGCACTGGCCGGTGGAATTACCGGCATCTTTGGCGTACTGGCGTGACTGGGTGCGGATGTTTTTCCGTACGTTGTGTTATGCGGATGTGTTGCCGGGAGCGGGCTGGGCGGAGCTGCCTTGTCCGGACGAAGCAGAGCTGCAATCGCTGGTTGGTGCGGCGCCTCCGATGAGGGGTCTGGAGTATTTAACGGCGGGACTATTGCGGCGTGTGTGGGTGGAGTTATGTGAGTATTCAGCGGAGTGTGGTGAGGGTGATCCTGAGGGTGCTCAGGGGTGGCTGCGTCGTCTGAATCCTTTGGCCCATCAGGTTGGTCGGGTGACGTTTCATCTGGCTGAGAACAAGCGTGACGCGGAGCGGCCGTTTGCATTTTTGGCGACGTATTCGCATCGGGTTTCAACAGGGGCGAAGCCGGTGCATCGCCCGCTGGCAGAGGCGCTGAAGCAGTCTGTGGCGGAGGGTGACGGTGGTCAGCTTGAGCGATTGCTGGAGCCGGTGCGTCGTGCGGCGATGGAATCCGGTCTGGTGGGAGAGTTATTGAAATCGAAGCGTTTGTTTGCTCCGCAGGCGTGGACGCCGGCTGAGGCTTATCGATTTCTGCAGGAATCGGCGGTGATGGAGTCGGCGGGAGTGGTGATACGTCTGCCGAACTGGTGGGCGGCTCGCAGGAAAGTTCGTCCGCAGGTGCAGGTGAAGATTGGCGCGAACGCACCGTCTCAGGTTGGTCTGGACAGTCTGCTGGATTTCCGTCCGGAGGTGGTGATTGATGGTGAGACGTTATCTGAGACTGAGCTGCGGCAGCTGATGCAGGGTGCTGCGGGGCTGCAGCTTTTGCGGGGTAAGTGGGTGCAGGTGGATCAGGAGCGAATTCGGGAGGCGCTGAATCACTGGAAGAAGGTGCGAGCGTCGCATCCGGACGGTCTGGAGCTGGTGCAGGGGATGCGTCTGCTGGCGGGGGCGACAATTTCGGGTGCGGAGCAGCTGGCGGCAGGTGCGTCTGAGTGGACTCGATTTGAGGCTGGTGGCTGGCTGCGAGAGACTTTGCAGCGGATGCGTACTGCGGAGGGGTTAACGGATTGTCAGCCGGGTCGTGATTTGCAGGCGACACTGCGACCGTATCAGGTGCGAGGTGTGCAGTGGCTGTGGTTTATGATGGAGCTGGGTTTGGGGGCATGTCTGGCGGACGACATGGGTCTGGGAAAGACGATTCAGATTCTGGATTTGCTGTTGCAGCGAAAGCGGCAGTCGGGTCATGGCGGAAGTGTTCCGAGTCTGTTGATCGTGCCGGCTTCGCTGCTGGGTAACTGGCGTCAGGAGGCAGCTCGTTTTGCCCCGAGTCTGGCGGTGTGTGTGGTGCATGGTTCGGAGATGCCGGCTGAGGAGCTGCAGCGTCGGGCGAAGGATCCGGAGAAGGGTTTTGCGGACTGTGATCTGGTGGTGATCAGTTATGGGATGGTGCGTCGTCAGGCGTGGCTGAAGCAGGTGACGTGGTCAATGATCATTCTGGACGAGGCTCAGGCGATCAAGAATTCCGAGGCGGCTCAGACGAAGGCGGTGAAGGGTCTGAGGTCACAGCGGCGGCTGGTCATGACGGGGACTCCGATTGAGAATCACGTGGGTGAGTTATGGTCACTGTTTGATTTTTGTTCTCCGGGTTTGCTGGGCGGAGTGACGGAATTTCGGCGTTATTTGAAGCGGCTGAGTGAGCAGGGGGACGGTCAGGCGTATGCGGGTCTGCGTCGACTGGTGCAGCCCTACATACTGCGACGTCAGAAGACGGATCCTGAGATATCGCGGGATCTTCCGGAAAAGATTGAGATGCGTGCGGAGTGCGGTCTGACTCCGCAGCAGGCGTCATTGTATGCGGAAGTGGTGGCCGGTCTGAAGCAGCAGCTGAAGCGAGTGGACGGGATGCAGCGTCGGGGTCTGGTGTTGTCCTCGCTGTTGCGTTTCAAGCAGATCTGCAATCATCCGGCGCAGTATCTGGAGACGGGCGAGTATTTACCGGAGCACAGTGCCAAGTTTGAGCGGCTGCGGCAGTTGTGTGAGCCGATTCGTGCGCGGCAGGAGAAGGTGCTGGTGTTTACTCAGTTCCAGTCGCTGTGTGAGCCGCTGGCGGAATTTTTGCGGGGTGTTTTTGGTCAGCCGGGTCTGGTGCTGCATGGTGGAACAGCGGTGAAGCGTCGCAGTGAGCTGGTGAAGGAATTTCAGGGTGACGTGAACAGGTCATTTTTTGTGATTTCGCTGAAGGCGGGAGGCGCCGGGCTGAATCTGACAGCGGCTTCGCACGTGGTGCATTTTGATCGGTGGTGGAATCCGGCGGTTGAGAATCAGGCGACAGACCGCGCATTTCGGATCGGGCAGCAGCGGAATGTGCTGGTGCATAAGTTTGTGTGTCGTGGTACGGTTGAGGAGCGGATTGATCAGATGATCAGTGACAAGCGTGAGCTGGCGTCGCAGATTCTGGACGGTGAGGGAGCGGTGAAGCTGACGGAGATGGGTGATGATGAGCTGTTGAAATTTGTGTCACTGGATCTGGAGCGTGCGTCAGTTGTTTGAGTGCATGTGTGTTGGTGTGGTTTTGCGGAGGCGGGGTGATGTCGAGGTTCAGCAAGTGGCGTCGTGAATCTGAACGTCGTGGTTCGGGGCGTTACGAATGGGGTCCTTACGTGCCTGTGGCTGAGAAGAAGGCGCTGGGGATTCGAGCGGCAGAGAAGCTGGCGGCGAAGGAGGGGCGTGAACCCTGTCCTGTGCGTTCCGAGGGGCGTGAGCTGGCAAAGACATTCTGGGGAAAGAAGTGGTGTGAGAATCTGGACCGTTACAGTTCGATAGCCAATCGATTGCCGCGTGGTCAGGCGTATTTGCGGAACGGTTCGGTGGCGGATCTGGTAATCGAGAGTGGTCGAGTGCGAGCGATTGTGGGTGGCAGTGAGGCTTACACGGTGAGCATTCAGATTGGGACGCTGAGCCGGGGTGCGTGGAAGTCGATTCAGAAGGACTGTGCGACTGGTATTGAGACGCTGCTTGAGCTGTTGCAGGGGCGTTTCAGTACTCAGGTGATGACTCGCCTGACACAGGCTCGCGGCGGCCTGTTTCCGGAGCCGGGTGAGATTTCCATGAGCTGCAGCTGTCCGGATGCGGCGGGTGTTTGCAAGCACATTGCGGCGGTGTTTTATGGAGTGGCGGTGCGACTGGATCAGCAGCCTGAGCTGTTGTTTCGGCTGCGGAATGTGGATCATATGGAGCTGATTGGCAGGGCTGGCACGGTGGCGGCTCTGGACGAGGCACTGGGGACGTCGTCGAAGGAGGAATTTGCGGATGGAGATTTGAGTTCAATTTTTGGGATCGAGCTGGAGTTGGGAGGTGTGGTGTCTGAGGTGCCTGAGACTGTGGGGGCGCGTAGCGGCAAGGCGGGGAAGAAAGCGTCGGGGAGGGCCGTGAGCAAGGCGGCAGGAAAAGCAGCAGGAAAAAAAGCGGCACCAGAAAAAGCGGCAAAGGCGGTAAAAACGCCGTTAAAAAAGGCGGCCAAAAAGACGGTCAAAAAGGCCTCGGTAAATCTGGCGAAGGAGATTTTGCAGAAAGAGGCGACGACGGCAAAGCAGAGGGCGGCGAAAAAGGCGGCGAAAAAGGTGGCGACGAAGGCAGCGGGTAAAGGCCGTGGAAGGGGCAGATCGGATGTTTGAGATGCGAGCGGTGGTTCCGGCGGATGCAGCGGAGTTTCTGCGTGTTTCTGAGAGCAGTGGTTTATTTCGGCGGGAGGAGTTGAGTGCGGTTGAGGGGATGTTGAGCGGGCACTTTGCAGCTGGTGACGGCAGTGAGCAGACGATTCTGGTTTACGAGTCGGGAGGTGTCTTGCGGGGTGTGGTGTGTTTCACTGAGCGGCCGTTTGCGGACCGGGTGTGGGAGCTGCAGATGATAGCGGTTGACGGGGCTGAGCAGCGGCGTGGCATCGGTTCGCGGATGCTGCGTGTGGTGGAGGATCTGGTTCGTCAGCGGGGTGGCAGATTACTGTTGATCGAGACCAGTGATCAGGGCAGTTTTGAGCGAACGCGGCAGTTTTATCGGCGGCATGGTTATGTGGAGGCGGCGCGGATTCCGGACTATTTCACGGACGGCGACGGCAAGGTGTCGTTTGTGCGACGGATGGTTGGCGGGCCGGATTTTCCGGCGGGAAACTGAACTGGTCAGCGGGGTGTATTTTGGGGTAGATTTCTGGTTGGCTGTGGCTGGCGGGATGCCGGTTGGTGCTGGTGCTGGAATTCAGGGAGGTTGAGTACCGATGGAACTGTTGTGTCCGATTCTGGGCCGGGTGACTCGCGTGCGACCGACGGCATTTCGTTCGGGTGAGTGGCAGGTGGTGCAGTGCGAGGAAACGGGTTTTGTGTTTTTGGCGAATCCGCCGTCTTACGAGGCGCTGACGAGTGAGCATGCGTGGGAGGTGACATCAGCGGCGGAGAAATCGCGGCGGAAGTCAGCGGAGCCGATGTTGTCGAAGCTGTCTTTGGCGGCAGCGCGACTGAAGCTGCGATTGTTTCCTCGCCGGAATCGTTTCTTCACTTTGGCTCAGAGGCAGTGTGCATTTCTGCCGGATGA
The DNA here is from genome assembly GCA_046075365.1 of Planctomycetaceae bacterium. Lineage (GTDB taxonomy): Bacteria > Planctomycetota > Planctomycetia > Planctomycetales > Planctomycetaceae > SXXK01. Next base: position 5,083 of record JBJTPZ010000300.1, on the reverse strand, counting down.
TCGTCCGATTCGGATTTTGGACATTGGGTGTGCGGCGGCCGATCTGCTGCAGGATTTGCAGGGGCGATTTGCAGCGACTGGTCGAGGGATCATACCGCTGGGGATTGAGGTTTCGGCGCATTTGGCGCGGCTGGCTCATGAGACATGTGCGGGCATGGGTGGTCGGGTGGTGTTTGCGAATGCGGTGGATGGTGCCGGGCAGTTTGGTGCGGAGAGTGTGGATCTGGTGATTATGTCTTCATTTCTGGAGCACGAGGCTCAGCCGCTGGTACTGCTGAGGAAGCTGCACCGAGTGCTTTCGGTGAATGGCACGGTGGTGTTGAAGGTGCCGAATTTTGCCTGTGTGAATCGGTTCCTGCGAGGGGGTCGCTGGTGTGGTTTTCGGTATCCGGATCACGTGAATTATTTTACTCCGGCTACCCTGCGGCGGCTGGCTGCTGAGTCTGGTTTTGAAGTGTTGCAGGGCTGGCTGGATTGTTTGCCGACGAGTGACACGATGTATGCGGTATTGCGCAAGTCTGCTGCGTCCGGGGCTGTGTCTGATTCTGGTGTGGCGGTTTTATCACATCGTCGAGCGGCTTAGCGGGCTGTTCAGCGGGGGTAGACTTCCAGCGGGTTTGGTGCTGCCGCGAGATCTCGACCGAGTTGTTCGGAGTTGCAGCATTTGTTGAGTCGGGATCCCTGCTGCAGCATGTACAGCAGCTGTCGGAGTGTGGCTTTTTCTCCGGAGTGGAATCCATCGACAGCTTCGGTATCGTCGGCACCGAGGCTGGCGAGTGAGGGCAGGCAGTGGAGTTCGTGGCTGGTGCCGCTGAAGATCTGCTGCAGGGCCGCGGGCAACTGATTGAGGTACTGGTGTCGTCCTGATTTTTGCAGGGCACGGCTGACCGGGTCAGCGAAGGGCGGCAGGACGGCGATGACGTGAATCTTGAGATCTGAGCAGTTCTGCAGGAACGACTGCAGGCTGTTGAGTGCTGCGATATCGGGGGTCTTGCCGAACTGGAATCGGTCGCTGCCGGAAGCAATGCGTCGGAGTGTACCGGCGAACTGGAAATCGGGTGTTTGGGGATCATTTGCCAGGCGCTGCTGGATCTGTCGACCGTAGGCGAACGAGCCATCCGGGCGAAAGCCTTTGGCGTTCTGCCATGCGTTCAGTCCCCACGGGTTATCGGGGCGCTGCTGCAGCAGGGGCATGAGTCCGATGCGGCCGCGAGCGAGGTCGGTACAGACATCGGGCAGCAGTCTGAGTCCTGTTCTGAGGTTGTATGAGGGGTTTTGGGTCCAGCGTTCGGGGCTTGTGTTTCCGGATTCCGCGATCCAGGCTGAGTTGAACATCCACTGATCGAGAGCGATGAGCAGTGTTTTGGGATGTCGATCTGTGGGGATGAGTGAAAGGAATGTCTGGAAATCTGCTGTGGTGAGGATGGTGTAGCCGGCGTTCCAGAACGGGCGGACGAACATTTCGCGGCGAAACTGGAGGACTCGTGACGATCCGATGGCCAGCACATCCTGGGGTGGCATCAGCAGCAGTGCCTGTCGTTTCATCCACGGATAGTTTTGTTCATTCCATGCGTAGCCAATGAGTCCTCGATTGTATTTGAGTGAGTGCTGGAGTGTGGGTTCGAGGTTGCGGAAGGCTTCTCCAGTCCATGCGAGGATGGTGCAGGAGGGCACTGCTGCGAGCAGCAGTGGCAGTGCGAACAGCATCAGTTTCAGGAGGAACAGTTCGAGTTCCCGGCGGTTGCTGGTGTGTGTGTCGGTCTGTTGATTGTGTGGTGGCCGTGACATGTCAGTGCGGGGTTTCAGAACTGGAAGTAGATGAAGTCCTGTTGTTCTCCGCCGTATTTCAGCAGCAGGAAGATGACGGTGTAGCAGATGAGCCAGCGGGCCCAGCGGGGTGGTCCGCTGGCGGAGAATTCGAGTGCGTGTGTTCGGCCTCGCTGAATCCATTCGGCGGCGAGGAATGCGGCAACGAGAATCCAGACGTGAGTGGGGACGGGGAGTTCTGAACCGGACTGCAGTGTGAAGACGCGGCTGAGAATCTGGATGGCGTGAGTCAGGGAGTTGGCGCGGAAGAAGGTCCAGGACAGCATGGTGATGAGAAAGGTAGCGGCGATGTGGAGGGCTTCGCGGGGCTGAGGCAGCAGTGGTGCATTGGGCGGGAAGGGTTGAAAGCGGCGTGGGGAGGCGGAGAGCTGGAGGGGCAGGAACCACAGAGCATTGATGAGTCCCCATGCGGGAAAGGTCCAGTTGGCCCCGTGCCATAGTCCGCTGACGAGAAAGACAACGATGGTGTTGCGGATCATGCGTGGTTTGGAGCAGCGGCTGCCGCCGAGTGGCAGGTAGAGGTAATCGCGGAACCAGGTGGACAGTGAGATGTGCCAGCGGCGCCAGAATTCGGCGATATCGCGAGAGAAGTACGGGAAGGCGAAATTCTGCATGAGTGAGAAGCCGAACAGCCTGGCGACTCCGACTGCAATATCTGAGTAGCCAGAAAAGTCGCAGTAGATCTGAATGGTGAAGAGGAAGATACCGGCGAGGAGTGAGATGGCGGAGGCGTGGTTTGAGCTGTCGAATGCCTGGTTTGCGAGTGCTGCGCAGTTATCAGCGATCACGATTTTTTTGAACAGGCCCCAAAGAGCCTGGCGGCAGCCATCGACAGCTGCGGGCATGGAGAACCGGCGGCTGGCGAGGAATTGCGGCAGCAGGTGACCCGCTCTTTCGATGGGTCCGGCGACTAGTTGTGGAAAGAAGGTGATGAAGGCGAGCCAGGCGATGAGGTTGCGAGTGGGCTGCAGCTGTCGGCGGTAGACATCGATGGAAGCGCTGACGGTCTGGAAGGTGTAGAAGCTGATGCCTACGGGCAGTACGAGGTCGAGTCTGGCTGCGGCGGGGCTAAAGCCTGCAAGTGCCAGTGCATCATTGAGTGAACCAATGAAGAAATTGCAGTATTTGAAGACGGCGAGTATTCCGAAGTTGATGAGGAGGCTGCAGCTGAGCAGAGCTTTGCGGGCGAGTGCATTTTCCGTGTTGTGGATGAGGTTGCTGACGGTGAAGTCGAGTGTTGCGGAGAACAGCATGAGTGCGAGGAAGCGGGGGTCCCACCAGCCGTAGAAGACGAGGCTGCCGGCGAGCAGGACGAGGTTCTGCAGTTGCCATGATCTGCCGCAGGCGAACCAGCATGTGAAGAACATGACTGGGAGGAAGACGGCGAATTCGAAGGAGTTAAAGAGCATGGCGGTTGCGGTGCGTCAGCGGTTTGTCAGGCGGCGCTGGATTCGTGAGCGGTGGTGCTGATCTGGCAGCTGAGACGGGATGCTGGCTGTGGCAGGATGATTGCTCCGGCGGCGGCAAAATCTTCGTAGGTGGCCTGAAGTTCGCGCAGGTAGTCTGGTGGTGTTTCCGGGGGCATAAGTGGTCGGATATCGAAGCAGGTTACGGGTCTGCCGTAGATGGCGGGCAGGCTGCGAGCGACTGAGGACATCCATGTGACGAAGGCTTTGGGCAGGTAGCCTTCTCGGAGCCCGAAGAATTCGGCGAGGTATGGCAATTTTTCAGCGTTTGGTGGTCCGCTGGTTTCGCGGGGGTGCAGGATAAAGCGGCAGCGGCTGGCGTTGTGGTGCTGCATGGCTGCAGCGACGGTGGCAGCGACATCGAGGTTCAGTCCGAGGTCGCGCTGCAGTGGCTGGGAGAGGAAGACGATTTCGTCGCGGACGGGCAATTTTGCAGAGACCTGCTGTCGGAAAATGCGATAGTCGTTGGTGATAATGGACTCGGGTGGCATATCGAGTGCATAGCTGGTGAAGAAGCGAGCCCTGCTGAGGTCGGGCAGTCTGGTGTTTTGTCCGGGGATGAACTGTTTGAGGGAGCGACGGGCGGAACTCTGATTACGCCACGAGTTGACTGCCGACTGCAGGACTCCGGCACCACCATCAAACACGAACAGGTGCTGATGTGGAAAGGAGTTGATGAGGTGTCGCTGCTGGGTCTGGAAGCCGCCTGTCCAGAGGCTGTGGCAGGGACCGATTTGTTGCTGCAGTTTTCGGGCTGTGAACGGGAACAGGAGCTGTGAGAGTCTGCTGAGGCGCAGATTCCATGTTTGAGTCCAGCGCTGATCGATGGCATCAGCGGAAAGTTCAGCGAGTCGGGTCTGTTTTTTTGCGGAGCGCGGGCTGTGGAAGACGACGAGGAAGTTGTCGTCGTGGGGGTGAAACCGATCGCGTGCTTCAGCAGCGTTCAGGATCTGCAGTGGAGTGCAGGCGAGGAACAGGTTGGCAGTTCGATTTGGCGACATGGTTAGCGGCCGGGTCTGGTGTAATTAAGCCGCTGCGCGGAGTGTGTTGAGTGGTGGCAGCATTTCGAGTGCGGCGTGGAGTACGGTATCGACGGGCAGTCTGGTGAGGTCACCATCGGGTGCCTGGAGGCAGCGATTGCGTGGTTCTTCGAGCGGGAAGGCGCCGAATCGTGCCGGGCTGGTGGGTCCGAAGAGTGCGAGGGTTGGTTTACCGAGGGCGGCGGCCATGTGCAGTGGTCCGCTGTCATTGGCGATGACGAGATCAGCGCGTCGGAGCAGTTCGATGAGCTGTGGCAGTGAGGATTTGCGTGTGAGGTTGATGAAACGATCCGGGTCTTTAAGTGGCGGTGCTTCCCATGGCAGGTGGCTGTCCCAGACGACTGTGCAGTGTGGATCGGCGTTGAGCAGATCGCAGGTCAGTTCACGGAAGCCGCGCCATTCCTTGTGGGCTCCACGGCTGTTGGGGATCATGACGACCAGTCGTTGTCGAGTGAGTCGGTGATCGAGCTGATCGGGAGAGTCGCCATGCATGGTGACGGGTGAGCGCAGCTGTGGCTGCAGTCCGATAGCCGGGAGGAACTGCAGGAGTTTGGCGATGGCGTGTGACTCTCTGCCATTTGGCGGCAGCGGGGCGATGTGAGTGCAGGCGAGTCGGCTGCCTTCGCGGCTATCAGCGATTCCGACTTTGATGGGTGCATGAGCGGCCCAGGTCATCAGTCCTGACCTCAGGAGGCCCTGGAAGTCGAGTACAGCGTCGTACTGTCTGTTGCGGAGCGTCTGCATGACGCG